>NZ_JBILJM010000007.1:0-91540 GCF_044377215.1 Aquirufa sp. | reverse complement strand
TGAGAAAATAGCGCCTCGCTTTTTGAATCAAATGGAACTAATAAACCGTCTAGATAATCATGCAGCGCTCACCGTCGCCTGGTCCATTAAAGAATCCATTTACAAAGCAGCGAATATTCCTGGATTGTCTTTTCGCAACGCAATCGCACTTGAAATACATACCGAAAAACAAATGGGTAAAGCAACGCTAGGTAACGCAGAAAAAATAGCCAATTATTATTGGGAAGAATTTGAAGAATTCGTACTCACCTTGGCATTAATTGATTAATCTAATGAGGCAATCAGCGTAGTCAACTCATCCTTGTAGGAATCATCCCCTGCTTTTTCATATGCCAATATTAAGTTACGAAGTACCCGCCGAACAATCTCTAAATTCGAACAAGGCTGATAATAGATTTCATTTTGCTCTAAATTCAATTGCGCGATGTAATTATCAATATCCGTTTTATTAAAAATCAACCCTTTATTAAAGACGTTAATGTAGAACTGCAACTCATCTTTTTTGTAAGTCAAAACAAATAAATTAGGTAAATTAACTCCATAAACAGGCATCCCTAATTTCTGAGAAATCCACATATACACCACACATAAACTGATTGGGTTACCTTTCTTCGAATCAAGAACCACGTTAATAAAGGAATTATTAGCCGCATGAAAATTCTTCGTATTTGCCCCAAATTTCAATTGATCAAACATCACTGAATTTAAAATCTTTAATTGATCAATCGGATGTAAATCATCCCGCATTTGTGGCCAAACCTCAAAATACAGTTGCTCCATGGAAGCTTGCAATTCAGCGTAAGTAAATTCTGGATATCGATAAGTTGAAATAATCCACATTCCCTCTAATAAATCCATGCCTCCCCCTTCTTTCCACAGGGTGAGCCGGTTTTTCATTAAGTCTAACTGAAATTCATGAATTAAATCCTCTATTTTAGTTTGTAAATAGGGATTGAAACTTAAATGTTCCCATTCAGCTTCCAAAACTGGAATGATCGAATAACCTAAACTACGCATTTGAGCTTCGACCATTTGAACTACTTCGGTATCCGAGTCGTCCAAAAGTTGAATCATTGCTTTAATCGCGGGTCCTTCCATGTAGATTTTGTAACGTTCAAAATTAGTAAAAATCTCCAAAATTCAAAAAGAAACGGGGCTTTTGGCCTTTGAATAAATGTTTAGTTCCTAAATTTTTTTTCGGCTAAAAATGAGCGTAAATTTGTCGTTGCTAGTTAAGCACGATCACACATGATGAATATTCTGATTACTGGAGGAGCTGGATTTATAGGATCACATACCTATGTTGTACTGCAAGAAAATGGCTATAACCCCATTATAGTAGATAATTTCTCCAATTCATCTGAAAAAGTTATTGCCAACTTAGCTACAATTTGCGGCAAAGCAGTTACGTACGTTCATGCAGATGTGAATGATCCAGCAACCTATGATCAGCTATTTACAACCTACAAAATTGATGGTATTATTCATTTTGCAGCCTCAAAAGCTGTAGGTGAATCAGTAGCTAATCCACTGAAATATTACCGAAATAATGTTGCCTCTACCGTACTCTTACTCGAAAAAATGCAAGAATACGGCATAAATAACCTTGTATTCTCTTCTTCTTGTACTGTCTATGGCCAGCCGGATGAACTACCGGTTACCGAAAATTCTCCTGTTCAAGAAGCAGTTTCCCCATATGGAAATACCAAACAAATTTGCGAGGAGATTATTCGCGATACCGTAACTGCCGATTCATCGTTTAAAGCCATATCACTTCGCTATTTCAACCCCATTGGAGCTCATAAAAGTGCCTTAATTGGCGAACTACCCCTCGGACCACCTGCTAACCTAATCCCATTTTTAACGCAGTCGGTGGCTGGATTACGCGGCCCATTACAAGTTTGGGGAACAGATTACCCGACATCAGATGGAACCGCCATTCGAGATTACATACACGTGACCGATTTAGCTCATGCGCACGTGAAAGCATTAGTACACATTTTAAGTAAACCAAACAGCTCTTATTACGATTTCTTTAATATAGGCACAGGCGAAGGAAGTTCGGTTTTACAAGTTATTCAGGCATTTGAAAAGGCAACGAATCAACATGTAAATTATGAGGTTCGGGATCGCAGACCTGGCGACATTACAGCTGTTTATGCCGCGACAGAAAAATCAAATAACATCCTCGGCTGGAAAGCAAAAATTAGCTTGGAAGAAGCATTAAATGATGCCTGGGCATGGCAAAAAGCCCTATTATAACCCGTATGAAAAAAATAGTTATCACCGGTGGCGCCGGATTTATTGGATCTCATGTTGTCCGACTTTTCGTCGAAAAATACCCGGATTATCAAATTTATAATTTAGATGCATTGACGTATGCGGGGAATTTGGCCAACAATCAAGATATAGCTGACCGACCAAATTACCACTTCATCAAAGCGGACATTACAGATGCGGAACACATGGACGCGTTATTTGCCGAACATCAGTTCGACGGCGTATTGCACCTAGCTGCTGAATCCCATGTGGATCGTTCGATTACAGATCCTTTGGCATTTGTGCGTACAAACGTTATCGGGACCGTTAATTTATTACAAGCAGCAAAAAAACAATGGTCCGGAAAATACGAAGGAAAAAAATTCTACCATATTTCAACTGATGAAGTATATGGCGAATTGCATGACCCCAAAGAATTCTTTTTGGAAACCACACCATACGATCCACGGTCACCCTATTCAGCCTCAAAAGCAAGCTCAGATCATTTTGTGCGCGCTTATCATGAGACATATGGCTTACCAACCGTGATCACCAATTGCTCTAATAATTATGGACCAAATCATTTCCCTGAGAAGTTAATTCCTTTAATGATTCATAACATCCTCAACAACAAACCATTGCCAGTTTACGGTAAAGGTGAAAATGTACGTGATTGGCTATTTGTTGTTGACCATGCACGTGCAATCGATACCGTTTTCCACCAAGGAAAAATTGGCGAAACCTATAACATTGGGGGATTTAACGAGTGGAAAAATATTGATATTGTGCATTTATTGTGCAAAATCATGGATGAAAAATTAGGCCGACCAGCCGGAACGTCCGTTCAATTAATCACATACGTAACAGACCGAGCTGGACATGATTTACGTTATGCCATCGACGCAACAAAAATCATGAAAGAGTTAGGTTGGGAACCGAGTTTACAGTTTGCTGAAGGATTAGAAAAAACAGTTAGTTGGTATTTAAGCAACGAAAAATGGCTTAAAGATGTCACATCAGGTGATTATCAAAAATATTACACGACCATGTATCAAGGACGCTAATTATGAAAGGAATTATTCTAGCCGGTGGATCTGGCACACGTTTACACCCGTTGACATTAGCCGTTAGCAAGCAATTAATGCCTGTGTACGACAAACCGATGATTTATTATCCGCTTTCGATTCTGATGTTGTCAGGTATTCGGGAGATTTTGATCATTTCAACGCCACACGATTTGCCTCATTTTGAGAAGTTATTGGGTGATGGATCTAGTATCGGTTGCAAATTCGAATATGCGGTCCAACCAGAACCCAATGGCTTGGCTCAGGCATTTGTGATTGGAGAAAAATTTATTGGAAAAGAAAAAGTAGCTTTGGTATTAGGGGATAACATCTTCTATGGTTCAGGCTTGAGTAAATTACTACAGGCCAATAACGACCCGGAAGGTGGCGTTGTTTACGCTTATTCAGTAAATGATCCGGAGCGATATGGCGTAGTAGAATTTGATGCAAATAATAAAGTAATTTCCATCGAAGAAAAGCCTGAACATCCCAAATCAAACTATGCAGTTCCGGGCTTATATTTCTACGATAATGACGTCGTTGAAATTGCCAAAAACATCGCTCCATCGCCCCGTGGTGAATTTGAAATTACGGATGTAAACAAAGAATATTTAAAACGCGGTAAACTTTCTGTTGGCATTTTAAACCGCGGTACTGCTTGGTTGGACACGGGTACTTTCGCATCCTTAATGCAAGCAGGGCAATTTGTTCAAGTAATCGAAGAACGTCAAGGAATGAAAATTGGCTGTATTGAGGAGGTTGCCTACCGCATGGGCTACATTAATGCGAGCCAATTAGAAATGATTGCAAAACCGTTAGTAAAAAGTGGCTATGGTCAATACCTTTTGAACATATTACGCTAAAAAATAACCGGCAACCAATGCCGCACTAAATAACGCAATGGCAGGAACACGTCCCGTCTGCGCAATTAGAAATGCACAAATCACCAAGGCGATGGAAACCCCATCGCCTTTTGTTATCATCGGATATACAAACGTATACACCGCCACTCCTGTAAGACCTACAGAAGCGGCTTGAATACCTGCCAAAGAAGCTCGAATAAAGCGATATTGCTTCAGTTGGCCCCAAATTCTAAATACAAAAAAGATTAAAAAAGTACCAGGTAAAAAGATCCCTACAGCTCCAATAGCACTACCAGCTAATTGACCCAAAACTCCATAATCCTTCATTAATAATACGCCTAAATACGATGTGAGCGCAAAAATTGGCCCTGGCAATGACTGAGATAAAGCCATACCCGTCAGGTAATCGTCAGAACGAATTAATCCCTTAAAATCAACGAATTCGGTATATAAAACAGGTGCGAGTACCTGCCCTCCCCCAAAAACGAGACTTCCATTTCGGTAAAAATTCTCTAGTAAGTGAAACGGAAAGTAATCGGTGGTTTCACCTAAAATCACTAGCAAAACAAACACTCCCCAGTACAAATGAAAATTTGCCCAGGGTATGATCATTTTATGTTTATTCTGGCGCGGAAATTCTCGAAAATTCAAAGAAGAAATCATTCCTCCCATTACTAAAACTAGTGGAAAAACATAGGGAGTCGCAAACAAAATACCGATGGCCATCGTGACTAAAAGGATCCAAACGTACATCGAAGATTTAATCACTTTTCGGGCCATTAACCATCCTGCTTGTAAGATTAAACCTACGCCAACAGGTAACACAAATTGAACTAAATCTCGATTACGCAAATAAGTCATTCCGTAGGCCGCTAAAGTCATGACGAAAACAGCCGGTGTAATCCACAATAAAAGAGTCAAATAAGCCAAAGATGCCCCGCCCCGCTTTAAGCCAATCGCTGTAATCATCTGTGTGGATGTGGGCCCAGGCAACATCGAACAAAGTGCCTGAATTTCAAACAGCTCATCTTCAGTTAAATACTGTTTTTCATGCACGAGACGGCGCAAAAAAAGGGCCCAGTGTACCTGAGGCCCTCCAAATGATGTAGCAGCTAAAACAAATACATCCCATAAGAAATTCAGATGTTTTGGCCGTTTCACGTTATTTTTTCTTTAATCCCAATTCAATTAATCGCTCATTCAAAAACTCTCCAGCGGTCATGTCCGTATAAATCTTTGGACTTTCTGACGTTACGCAACTCTCCAAACACGTCAAATCCATTTCGGACCTTGGATGCATAAAAAATGGAATCGAATAACGCGACGTTCCCATCTTTTCACGCGGAGGATTAACCACGCGGTGAATCGTAGATTTTAAATGGTGATTCGTTAAACGATCCAACATATCCCCTACGTTTACGACAACCTGATCCGGCAAAGCCGTAATTGGAATCCATTTGCCATCCATACGCAACACCTCAAGACCTTCTGCTGAAGCACCCATCAAAAGCGTAATTAAATTAATATCACCATGTGCAGCAGCACGAACAGCCCCTTCCGGCAAGCTATCTGGATCTGCAATGGGGAAATAATGAATAGCCCGTAAAATCGAATTACCATTAATTACACGGGCTTCAAAATAATCCTCTTGCAAGTTTAAATACAATGCTATGGCACGTAAAAGCGATTTCCCCGCGGCTTCTAAGGTTTGATATCCTTGAACCGTTAACTCGGCAAATTGTGGGTATTCTGCTGGAAATACATTGGAAGGATATTCCTCCCAAACCGAATCTCCATCATTTTTATGCGGCTGGCCTACATGATAAAATTCCTTCAAATCAGGTACTTTAAACCCCTTTGCGGTTTCTTTTCCTTTCCCAATATAACCCCGTTGGCCAGCAATACCTTCAATCTCATACGCACGCTTGAGCTCATCCGGAGATTGAAAGAAACGCTCCACTTCAGCATATAACGCTTTCGTAAAGTCGGCCGACAAGCCATGGCCTTTAATTGCCACGAATCCGATCGTATTGAACGCTTGTCCTAAGTCTTGTACAAATTTTTCCTTGCGTACGGGATCTCCTGCATTAAAATCAGCTAAATCCAAAGACGGTATTTCTTCTAATAACATACTTATTTTGTTTCAAATTGACGCGAGACAAAATCCCAATTGACTACATTCCAAAAAGCGGTAATGTAATCCGCCCGCTTGTTTTGATACTTTAAATAATAGGCGTGCTCCCACACATCCAAGGCTAAAATCGGCTTGCCTTTTACCTCAGCCACATCCATCAACGGATTATCTTGGTTGGCCGTCGAACTAATCACTAATTTCGACCCATTCCAGGTCAACCAGGCCCAGCCGGAGCCAAAACGCGAAGTTGCGGCTTTGGCAAATTCCGATTTAAACGTATCTAAACTTCCAAAATCAGCTTGAATTTGCTTTAATAATGTAGCACTTGGTTGTTTTCCCGACGCAGGTGCTAATAATTGCCAAAAGAAACTGTGATTCCAGTGTCCTCCCCCATTATTTCGAACAGCCACTGGCTGTGTACTAATCGATGCCAACAATTCTTCGATTGATTTACTCGAGGTACCTACCGCCTTATTCAAGTTATCCACATAAGCCTTGTGATGGCGGCTGTGGTGAATTTCCATCGTTTGCTTATCAATATGCGGCTCTAAAGCATCATAAGAATAGCCAAGGGTAGGTAATGCAAAAGGTGCATTTTCCAATACATTGATCCGTGAGGCTACTAAACCTAAACCGGATAATTTTAAAAATTCGTTGCGATTCATTGTGTATTGGGTTTATTCATAATTTACTCGGCCCACAATACTGCGGCCAAGGGTAATCTCATCTGTATATTCTAAATCTCCACCGATCGGAATTCCGCGCGCAATGGTGGATATTTTAATCGAATAATCGGCTAATTTCTTCGTCAAATAAAATGCCGTCGTATCCCCTTCCATCGTTGGACTCAGTCCCAAAATAACTTCATCAAATGCACCAGAAGCAATGCGTGTTATCAGGGTGTCGATGTGTAAATCAGTGGGCGAAATACCTGCCAAAGGTGATATTATTCCACCAAGCACATGATACAAGCCGGTGTATTGACCCGTATTTTCGATGGCCATCACATCCCGCAAATCTTCTACCACGCATAATAGACGCTCATCGCGCTTGTTGCTTGCACAAATCCCACATAAATCTCCATCGGAAATCATGTGACACTGCGGACAATATTTAGTCTCCGTTCGAAGCTGAACTAACGCATGTGCTAATTGTAGCGATTGAGATTCAGGACGCTTCAGCATATGTAATGCTAAACGTAAGGCAGATTTCTTACCTATACCCGGCAATTTCGAAATTTCCTCCACAGCTTGCTCAATGATTCGAGACGGATAGGTATGCATCATAATTTAAGACTCAAATGATTCAATCTCGGCTGAAATACCGCGCCTGCAAATCTCATTGCGCATGGATACTAAGGTATCGAATTCACCAGATTTTACGCCACACCGACCGCGATAATGGATCATTAGCGTACATTGTTCGGCTTGTTCGGGGCTGTGTTCACATACCTCCATAAGCGTCATGGTCACATATTCAAAGGTATTAACTTCGTCATTATAAACGACTAATTGGTGTGCTGAAATGGTTTCTTCGTCCACTAAAACTTCTACTTCCTCCTGCAATTGCTCTTGCCCTGCCAAAGAAAAAATGAACTCTGAAACATTATCTACGGAGAAATCCATATTTTTGAAACTTGTATTGAAAACACCTCGCACAAATTTATATAAATTTCTCTTTAAACCTCTATGTCGATTCAATTAGCCGGCGGAATTCTTGCCATCTATTTTGGCCTCTTATTAGTCATCTCTTACTTCACATCGAAGGGAGCTGATACCAATGCCTTTTTTACCGCGAATCGGGAATCTCCTTGGTGGCTGGTGGCCTTTGGGATGATTGGAACTTCCATTTCTGGTTTAACTTTTATTTCTGTCCCGGGCGCTGTTGGCAAAACATTTTTCACCTATTATCAAGTCATTTTAGGCCATTCTTTAGGGTATCTAACGATTGCCCTCGTGCTAATGCCATTGTATTATCGACTCAATTTAATATCGATTTATGGCTACTTAGAAACACGATTCGGATTTTGGTCATACAAAACAGGTTCTGCCTTCTTTCTACTTTCGCGTACCATTGGCTCAGCGGCTCGCCTGTATTTAGCAGTTAATGTACTCCAAATCGCCATATTCGCTCCGATAGGTGTCCCGTTTGTTGTAACCGTTTTTATTTCCATCGCACTCATTTGGCTCTACACCCATCGAGGAGGTGTTAAAACAATTATCTGGACGGACACGCTTCAAACACTCTTTTTACTCGTCGCGCTATTCATTACTATATTTTTGGTCGGCCAAAAAATGAACATGGGTTTTGGTGAAATGATCGATACCATCCAAGCGAGCCCCCTATCGCACATGTTTGAATGGGATTGGAAGAGCCCGCATTTCTTTGGAAAAGACTTTTTAGCGGGGGTATTTATAGCCATTGTTATGACAGGTTTGGATCAAGATTTGATGCAAAAAAACTTAACCTGCAAGTCAATTGGGGAAGCACAAAAAAACATGTTCTGGTTTTATTGGGTATTGTTATTCATTAATATACTCTTCCTGTCATTGGGTGCATTATTATACATTTATGCGCAAGCAAATCAGATTGCCATACCTACGAAAACGGATGAATTGTACCCGCTATTGGCATTAGGTGGCGAATTTGGGACCTTAGCTGCGGTGACGTTTTTATTGGGAATTATTGCAGCATCCTATGCGAGTTCCGATTCTGCTTTGACTGCCTTAACGACTTCCTTTTGCATTGATTTTCTACGCATTGAGAAATTTAAAGAAGCCAAACGTGAAAAACTTAAACAACGTGTCCATCTAGGTTTTTCAGCCTTATTCTTCGTAGTGATAGGTTTATTTCACATTTTTAACACACAAGAACTAATCGCGGCAGTTTTTAATTTAGCTGGTTATACCTATGGCCCACTTTTAGGATTATTTTCATTTGGTTTATTTACCAAATACGGCGTGAAGGACAAATTAGTACCATCTATTTGCTTGGCTTCGCCCATCATCACTTTTTTTCTGGAAATGCAAGCGCAAACGCTTTTTGGTGGATTTGGATTCGCGAAGTTAATTTTGAACGGGGCGGTGTGTTTTCTAATGCTCTGGCTGATCCGCAAAGATCGCGTGATCGCCTAGAATTTGATTGCATTACGAATCGCAAAATAGATGACATTTTCCCCGGCACCCGTTTCTTTTAAGTAGGCCCCTGCCTTGCAGTAGCCTAGTTCGGCCTGAAAAAAGTAATGTTTAGTAGGAACATAATTAACATCTACCGCATAAATATCACACAATTTTAGCGCATCAGACGTCATTCGCGTCTCATCGTAGGGACGTAATTGAGACATATTGGGCGTATATACACCATCATTTGTACTGGTGCGTTGGACAAAAGAAGCCCGTGCGGTAGCTATCCATTTCGTTCCAT
The DNA here is from genome assembly GCF_044377215.1 of Aquirufa sp. GTDB lineage: Bacteria > Bacteroidota > Bacteroidia > Cytophagales > Spirosomataceae > Aquirufa. The sequence continues at coordinate 81,797 of NZ_JBILJM010000007.1, read as the reverse complement.
TTTGATATCTGAGGTATGGGCTTACATTCAAGGTATTGGAAATATTCAAGGCAACTGTTTGCCCGAAAGGAGGACGGGCAAATAAGGTATTAAAGGTATTCAATTGTCCATCTTGCGTGGATTGATCACCAGGTACAAAATTCCCACTAAATCCAATATACCGATGTGGTTTAATAGAAAAATTCACATCCCAAACCGCCATAAAGGCGTGTATGTCCAGCGATTTAAACTGGCCTACTTGCCGCGAAAACTCAAAATCATAATTGAAACGCTGTGGATTTGAATAAAGATGTAATCCGATTGAATGCCTTTTTTCGGCACCAATAGTCGAGTAATATTCACGTGCCATTGATTCGAAATAGTAGTAATAGGCATCTGCATTAAGAAATTTCAAAAGCCGATCATATTTAAAATGCAAACCCGCTAATTTTTCAGCTGATTTTTCATCATCCAAAGCTCCTTGGTTCAACTTGATCGGATGGGTATAAAAAAGATCTGTTTTTAAGCGTTTAAGTTGATGAATTAAATGAGCCCCCACAAAACTTTGGCGATTATTCGGCCCTTCCCGAGTAGCAATAAATCGCTCTTGCCCAAATAGTAATTCTTGTCGGCCTAATCGAAGAACCAACTGATCTGCCAATTTCAAATCTGCGAACCACTGGTGAAAACCTAAGGTATTCTGGTCTACTTGGTTGGTGATTGGATTTGGGTTCCAAAAACGGGCGGTATTATTGATTTGAGCAAATACCCGAAAATTGGAATGAAGCCGTAAATCACCATGGAGTAAAATTCGATGAAGCCATTGGTGCGGATTTCCTGTCACATAGGAAGCTGGAATTTGGCCAAAATTCACATTGGTATAATTCTGATAATGTTCGCGTATTTCACCCCCGATGCTTAAGGTAGCTTGGCCAAAAATCGGCAAGTATTTTAATTTTTCATCCCAAGATTTGCTGGAACTGTCTGATTTCAGGTACGAAAAGTCATCTTCAAAACGTAGGCGCGCGATGTGTTGGGCACTAGCTTGTGAACATAATGAACAAATGAAAATGACAAAAAGAACGCTTCTGAACAAAATTAAATTTAATATAGGGGAACATAAAGATACCAAGTCAATCGTAAAATTAAAATGGAGTTTACAGGTCAATAGAAACAAAAACCTATTGAATTGGGTATTTTGGCAAACATTTTAATTTAAATATAGTTTATTTACAAAAATTTATAAAAATATTAATTTGAAAAAAGCGCCCATTTTTGATCTTGCGATAGTAGGCGCTGGCGCAGCTGGACTCCAATTACTATATGAGTACCTTCAATCCACTGAACATAAAGACTCCCGTATTTTACTAATTGATTCAGGTGATCGCTCAAAGAAAAGTTGGTGCTTCTGGGCTGCCAGCGGCCATGAATCCTTCCCTTTTCTCATTGAAAAATCCTGGAATAAAGTGACCTATCGGTATACAAATTCGGTTCGAGAGACGCAGGACATCGACAATTTAGGGTATCATTATATTTCATCGACCAACTTTTTTACCTATTTCTTCGATCAATTTATACCAGCACATCCGCAAATTACCCACCAAATAGGCTGGGTTGACACCTTGACTGAAACGGTATCTGTAGTGGACATACAAATCAAAGGTGGTTCCACTTACCAGGCGAAACAAGTAGCTGATGCACGTATTGAAAAACAGGTACCCAGTGAAAAGCCAACATTGTCTCAGCATTTTTGGGGCAAATTCATCGAGTTTGATACGGATACATTGGATAGCGAGTCGGCGACGTTGATGGATTTCAGCCAAGCGCAAACATCGGATGATTATACTGTATTTCATTACATACTACCTTTCTCTGCGCGTAAAGGCTTAATAGAAACAACTGTTTTTAGCAAAGCGGGATACGATGAGTCGGCATATGCGGCACATTGGAATCAATACATGGAGGCTAATTTCGCGGGCAAAAACTATCAAGTTTTGGAGGAAGAGCGTGGAACAATTCCCATGGCGTTGACGAAGGCACCTCATCAACCTGGTAAAATTTTCGCGATTGGAACGGCGTCAGGACAAGTTAAAGCATCAACAGGCTATGCGTTTACGCGGATGCATGCGGATGCGAAAGCAAGGGTACACCAAAGTTCATTTACGCGTAAACCACGATTTAAATTTTACGACTCGATCTTATTGCACATGATTCAGACGGAGAATAAGGTGATTCCTCAGGTGATGGACCAACTATTTGGGTGTACACCATTTGCTCGGGTTTTGAACTTTCTAGATGAAAAGACGAGTATTTGGCAGGAAATAAAGATGTTTAGTCAGCTCCAAATACCGTTGTTCCTGAAACATTTAGTATTGAAAAACCGATGAAATACCTACTCCAAAGTGCTGGAATCGTGTTTTCGCTAGGTTACTTGGGCTTAAGTAGCGTATGGGAGGACATGCCGGTCCAAGTAGAATGGGGATTTTGTGCGGTATTATTAGCCACATTAGGCATTCCACATGGGGCGGCGGACCATTTGGTGGCAGAAAAATTGGCACATGCCCAGCAGCAATCATTTCAGTTGCCCATGTTCCTGGTGAAATACCTGTCAGTCATGGCTGCTTATTTACTCTTGTGGTACATTTCCCCATTGGTTTCATTTGGCGTATTCATTGCGATTTCTGTATTTCATTTTGGGGATTTAGAGACAACTGCCGTTGAATCTCGAGCGCAGGTGGGGCTACCCTATTACCTTCAAATCCTTCGTTCATTTGTACTCGGCGTAGGGATATTGGGCTTTATATTGTCCCAACATGCACAAGAAGTCACTCCGATCCTGCAGAAATTTGATTTAGGAATAACGCTGGATGTAGAAACTTTGCCAGCAGGGTTTTATGTTGTTTGCATGCTGTTGGGATTTCAAAAAGAACATACCGTTTATTTTATCTATACGGGCATTACCTTATGGATAGGAATCTATCTACCCTTGCTTCCTGCGTTCATGTGTTACTTTGCAGGCTGTCATTCCATGTATAGTTTACGGGTACTGGCGACGTCACTCCAGTGTAGTCTGTGGAAATTAGTAGGCCAACTGGTGCCTTTCACCCTCGCTGCTATCTCCTTGGGAACCATTTATTTATATCTAGTAAGTCCACAAAAATGGGTGGCGCATGCATTTATTTTCCTATCAATCTTGACTTTACCTCATTTTTTTTTAATGCATAAAATTATCCCTAAGCGCCCGTAGCTTACTTTTTTGTACATTTTTAATTTTTTTTTTAATTTTTTTTACTCCACGTAAAACAATTATCAATTTATTCTGTTTAACTTTCAATATCAATAGTTAAACAGTTCATTACTTTTTTATCTATCACTTTAAACATTTCTATTATGGAAACATTAAACATTTTACTGGATGGCTCTTTAGCTGCCGGAGATTACATCGGATTTACCTTCTTTACAGGTTACATGTCGATGCTTGCTGCTTCTATCTTTTTCATCGTTGAAAGAGGAACAGTTAATGACAAGTGGAAAACATCTTTATTGATTTCCGCATTAATTACATTTATTGCCGCTGTACACTATTTCTACATGCGTGGTGTATGGTTGGAGACACATGAGTCACCAACTCAATTCCGTTACATTGACTGGACATTAACTGTACCTTTGATGTGTATCGAGTATTTCTTAATCCTTAAGCCAGCTGGTGCAAAAACAGGTATGCTTTCTCGCTTGATCTTCGGATCTGTTGTGATGTTAGTTGCAGGTTACATCGGTGAGGCAGTAGTTCCAGAGCAAAACGTAATGTGGGGTATCATCTCAACATTAGGATGGGCTGTGATTATCTATGAAATCTACGCTGGTGAGGCATCTAAATTAGCTGCTGCTTCAGATAACGAGCACGTCAAATCAGGATACAAAGTAATGCGTTGGTTCACTTTAGTGGGCTGGGCAATCTATCCAATCGGTTACATGATGTTGCCAGGTAACTTATTAAGTGGCATGGCAGGCAACATTGACTTAGCTTACAACATTGCGGATGCTATCAACAAAATCGGTTTCGGTTTAGTTGTTTACAGCATTGCAAAAGGAGCTTCTGCTGCAAAAGCTTAATTATCAAAATTGATTATAGTAAAAAAGAAAGGCCAATCATGGCCTTTCTTTTTTTGTTTACAGGTACTTTGAATTTGGCAATCCTAACACTTCGAAAATAGTTAGTACACGAGGTAATGATTGTGTACATGCCAAACGGGTTGAATTCAAATAAACATCCCACACAAGACGGCAATCAGAAGTAGTGGCTAATCTTATTTTAACATCGGAAACAAAGTACGAATTTCTGCTTCACTCGGTTGTGAACCATATTCACAAATCTCGAAAGCCTCAGCATAGCGTACAGTTGCTGCCTTAGCCTCACCATACCATTTAACTAACGATTTTTGAACGTCGGCATTAGGCTTAGCCACCCGCTTTTGAAGCAAATATTCCAGGTGTTTTGAAGGGTCTTTAGGCACATCTGCTTCATAATTACCTATCCAAGGAAGCCACTCATAAAATTGCGATTGATGAGCATCCAAACCAGCTAACTTTTTTTCAATTACCGGCGTAATATCCACCGCAATATCTACTTGGAATGGGTTAGGTTTCTTGAAATTATCTTGAAAATAAAGAAACACGGGATTCTTGCGCAAGGGCTCCACATCAGGCGCCACATTCGGAACGCCCACCATAAATGCAGCATCCTGAACAAGTACACCCGTATAGCGATGATCTGGATGGTAATCATTCGTCCGCGGAGCAATCACCACATCTGCTTTCCACTCACGAATTTTTCGAATAATTTGCAAACGAATTTCCAAGGTTGGCAACAATTCACCATCATGATTATCCAATACATCATAGGCAACACCTAAACGCTTGGCAACTTCACGCGTTTCGGCGATACGACGCTTCGCAAGCATCCCACCACCCTGTGATTGATGGCCCGCATCGCCATTCGTGACAGATAAAAACTTTACTTCGTGCCCCATTTGCACATAAAGTGCAGCAGTACCACCCCCTTTAATATCACAATCATCAGGATGAGCCCCAATAAACAAAATGCGTAATGGCTTTGCCTGTATATCTGCAGACAAAAACACAAGTAAAATACATATGATTTTTTTCATTTGATTTGGAATTTTAGTTTCAATGTTAGGGAATTTGATCAATAAATCAAACTGAGCTGACCGGGTACATATTCGAAATGAACTCAAAAAACACACCAACTTCCATCGGTCAGATGTACAAAAAAAAGAAATAATTCTTACATTCGATTATGAGAATATACATCCTACTTTTCTTCCTCCTAAGCATGGGAGCGCAAGCTCAAATCGCTGATAAAGTCAAATCCATGAAGGCCCATTCGGGTTACTTTAATTTTTATTACGATGAGCCAAACGATAAAATTTTTCTTGAAGTCACTAAACTTAACCAGGAGTTTCTATACGCCTACTCGCTCGCTCAAGGAGTGGGAAATAACGACCTTGGTTTAGATCGTGGCCAACTCGGCAATGAGCAAGTTGTCTATTTTGAAAAACAAGGAAATAAACTCTTTTTGATCCAACCGAATACCCGTTACCGGGCAAATACGAGTAATTCGTTAGAAAAAATTTCGGTCCAACAAGCATTTGCGAAATCAGTTTTATTCGGATTTAAAATCGAAAGTAGCAGTGATGGGGCTTATTTAATTGATTTCACCGACTTTCTGATGCAAGATGTGCACGGTGTGTTGAAGCGATTGGCGCAAGCAAAGCAAGGAACATATAGTTTAGATAAATCCAAAAGTTCATTGGAATTAGCGCACACAAAATCATTTCCCAAAAATTCAGAATTTGAAGCCCGTTTAACCTTCGCGGGAAATGGAACAGGGGCAGAAATTAAATCAGTTACTCCTAATGCGGATTATGTGACCGTCGTCGAACACCATTCATTTATAGAATTGCCAGATTCCGCCTACAAGCCGCGCTTATTTGATCCGCGATCTGGAGCCAATGCCATTACGTTTCTAGATTATGCGTCCCCAGTACAAGAAGTTATTGAAAAGAAATGGATTACACGCCATAGATTAGAAAAAAAATATCCGCAATTTCCTGTAAGTGAGGCAGTTAAACCAATTGTTTATTATTTGGATAATGGAACACCTGAACCCATTCGTTCCGCACTGATGGAAGGAGGACGCTGGTGGAACCAGGCATTTGAAGCCATTGGATATAAGGATGCATTCCAAATTAAATTGTTACCTGAAGGAGCAGATCCGCTTGATGTTCGTTATCACGTCATTCAATGGGTGCACCGTTCTACACGCGGTTGGAGTTATGGCGCCAGCATTGCTGACCCTAGAACCGGGGAAATCATGAAAGGCCACGTTAGCCTAGGTAGCCTTCGCATTCGGCAAGATTTTTTAATCGCTCAGGCGCTTATGAACGCACCATTTGCGATCGATGGGTCAACAAATGGCCCTATGTTAGCCATGGCCCTAGCTCGCATACGTCAATTAGCTGCACATGAAATAGGGCACACCCTAGGATTTGCCCATAATTATGCTGCCAGTGCGCTAGGAAATTCCAGCGTCATGGATTATCCCCATCCCCAAATTAATTTCAAAGGCGATCAAATTGATTTTAGTCATGCATATGATACTAAAATAGGCGAATGGGATAAAGTAACAGTGGATTATGCCTATGGAAATCACGCAAATAGCACTGAATTAAATCAAGTAATTAATCAAGCTTATGCCAAAGGAATGCGGTTTATAACGGATGCAGATGCACGCAATCCAGGTGGCGCACATATTTTGGCCCATCTTTGGGATAATGGAAAAACAATAGTAGATGAATTGGATCATTTGTTGGCCGTTCGTAAAAAAGCTATTGCCAACTTCTCCGTAGCGAATATCCGTCCAAACGAGACCTACTCACATTTAGAGGATGTATTTGTTCCTTTGTACTTTTTGCATCGCTATCAAACAGAAGCTGCCACAAAAATCATAGGTGGATATGACTATAATTATGCCGTTCGAGGCGGCAAGGAAATGGTCTTGTCATCCGCTCCTAAAAATTTACAGATTCAAGCATTAAAGGCTGTTATACAAACTTTAGATGCACAAACATTAGCTATTCCAAAGGAAAAACTATCCTTATTCCCTCCTAGAGCATTTAATTACGAACGAACCCGCGAATCATTTAAAGGAAAGACGGGGCTCACATTCGACCCATTTGGCGCGGTAGAATCGGCGGCCGACTTCACCTTGGATTTTTTAGTTCATCCAGATCGATTGTCGCGGTTGGCTGGAAATAAGGCTATCGACGCAAGCCAATTAGGGCTTACGGAGACCCTACAAACACTCGTACAAGCGACAATGTATCGAGTACACCAGGATAGTTATCTACAAGCGACACAAGAAACAATCAATTTCAAGGTGCTTTCTTCCTTGTTAAATGCCGCAAATGCGCCAACAATTTCACCGTTGGCAGCTGCGGGGTTGCATGCATCCATAAATGAAATTCGGGCATTTTACGTTAAAAAACCAAGTGTTTTTGCCAACTACCTTATTCACACCATAGATCAATTTAAGTCAAATCCAGGTGAGTGGAAACCAATGCAAACGCCTACTATTCCTGATGGAGCACCAATTGGCATGGATTGCTTGGATTAAAAAAACTTCTACTGAACTAGTTAATCGATAAAAATTATGTCAAAATCGAATTTGAAAATTTTAATTAGTTGGGCCCTCATGTGCGCACCTATATTTGCGCTGGCACAAAAAAAACCGAATGTCATTCTCATCATGATGGATGATTTAGGCTACGGGGATCTTAGTTGTTATGGTGCGAGTCAATACCAAACACCCAACTTAGATAAAATGGCAAAGGAAGGTGTTCGGTTCACCCATTTTCTTTCAGCACAAGCAGTTTGCTCTGCTTCCCGCGCAGGCTTATTAACGGGTTGTTATCCAAACCGCATTGGAATTTCGGGAGCCCTTTTCCCAAATTCTAAAATTGGAATTAATCCAGAGGAGGAAACCATCGCAGAACTGTTGAAAGCCAACGGGTATAGAACAGGGATTTTCGGTAAATGGCACTTGGGCGATCATAAAGATTTTTTACCGTTGCAGCATGGGTTTGATGAATATGTGGGTATCCCCTACTCCAACGACATGTGGCCCGTACATTTCGACGGAACAAGACCCGATAATAACTCCAGAAGAAAATTCCCTGAGCTTCCGCTAATCCGAGGAAACGATGCCAGCTCCTATATAAAAACCTTAGATGATCAGGCACAAATCACCCAAATACTAACCAAAGAGTCCATTCAATTTATTGAACGAAATAAAGCAAAACCATTTTTTCTCTACCTTCCGAATCCAATGCCCCATGTACCCATCAATGCATCCGAATCTTTTAGAGGGAAAAGTAAACAAGGATTATATGGGGACGTCATGATGGAAATGGACTGGTCGGTAGGTCAAATATTACAAACGTTGCGCCGACTAAACCTCGAAAAGAACACCATTGTCATTTTCACTAGTGATAATGGTCCTTGGCAGAATTTTGGAAATCATGCGGGGTCTACCGGAGGCCTACGGGAAGCGAAAGGGTCTTCTTTTGAGGGTGGCCAACGCGTTCCATTCCTTGTTCAATGGAAAGGCCATCTTCCCGAGGGCACAATACAGAATAGCTTGGCGGCCAATATTGATTTATTGCCAACAATCTGTGCCATAACAAACAGTCAATTGCCGCGCAAAAAAATCGATGGCGTTAACATTCAAGCGCTTATGCAGGGAATCCCAGATATGGAGCCCCGACAAGTATTTTATTATTATTACCGAACCAATAATTTAGAAGCCGTACGGAAAGGCTCGTGGAAACTTGTATTTGCCCATGCCGGTCGGACTCACGAAGGTTTTATGCCTGGTCAAGATGGATTTCCTGGTAAGTTGAAAGAAGATTTTCCATTTCCCCAGGGTCTTTATGACTTGCGCCGTGATCCCGGCGAACGCTACGATGTAAGTGAAAAATATCCGGAGAAATTAGCTGAATTAATCGCCTTAGGAAATCAGGCACGAAGTGAAATTGGTGATGATATATTGAAAGTAAAAGGAACTGAAAACCGGATGCCAGGCATCGTTGTGATACCATGAAAATTTTCAAAATACTACTATTTTGGGGTATATCAGCAGTGGTATACGGCCAACAAAAACCTAACGTAATCTATATTTACGCCGATGATTTGGGTTATGGAGAACTGGGCGTTTATGGTCAGCAAAAAATCAAAACGCCGTTTTTAGATGCGATGGCAAAAGAAGGCATTCGATTTACACAACATTATACCGGAGCGCCCGTCTGTGCCCCGGCACGATGTATGCTGATGACGGGGCTTCATGCAGGACACTCCTACATTCGAGGAAATTATGAATTGGGTGGATTTGCAGATGATAAAGAAGGAGGTCAAATGCCTTTGCCCGAAAATACATTCACCATCGCCAAACTAATGAAAATGGCGGGATACCAAACTGGGCTTGTTGGCAAATGGGGATTAGGCATGAGCAATACAACAGGCAATCCAAACGAACAAGGCTTTGATTATGCGTATGGGTTTCTAGACCAAAAGCAAGCACATAATTTATATCCAACGCATCTTTGGGAAAATGGAAAGTGGGACACCTTGCGCAATTCATATCAATTTGTTCATGAATACCGAGAAACTAATCTGGCGATTGATTCCATCAACTTTGATAAGTTTAAAGGTAAAGACTATGCGGCAACTAAAATGATGGAAAAAGCATTGGGATTTATACAACAGCATAAGTCAAGGCCATTTTTTCTCTATCTACCGCTACCATTACCCCATTTATCTTTGCAAGCACCAGAAGAGGAGATAAAAGCCTATCAAGGAAAATTTCAGGAAACCATATACACGGGAAAAAAGGGAGGTTATGTGCCTACAAAATACCCTAAGGCAACGTATGCCGCAATGATTACTTATTTAGATAAGCAAGTGGGGCGAATCTTAACAGAATTAAAAAAGCACCACATAGATGAGCATACCCTTGTCATCTTTTCGAGTGATAATGGTGCCACATTTGATGTGGGCGGCGTAGATACCGAATTTTTCAATTCGGTAGGCGGATTACGCGGCCGAAAACAAGATCTTTATGAGGGCGGAATTCGGGAACCCATGATAGTTCGTTGGCCAGGAAAAATTAAAGCCGGACAAGTAACAGACCACGCATCAGCTCAATTTGACCTGATGGCCACCTTAGCAGAATTAACAAATCAAAAAATTCCTGTGGCCACAGATGGCATTTCATTTTTACCCACGCTTCTTGGCAAAAAGCAAATAACTCATCCTTTTCTATACTTTGAATTTCCTGAAAAATCAGGGCAAATAGCTGTTCGAATCGGCCAGTTTAAGGGAGTAAAAAGCCAAATGAAAAAAAATATAAACGCGCCGTGGGAAATTTATGATTTAGCAAAAGATCCCTCTGAGCGCAATAATATTGCAAATGAAAACAAAGAATTACAAAAACAAATGGACGATATCGTTCGAAAACAACATCGTCCATCACATATAAAAGAATGGGAATTTGTAAATCCCAAATTTTAAGGTTGGCTTAAAAATGCTTTTGAATAATTTATTTTCAAGGCATCCATAGCTGGCAAATGACCTGTTAAGCGCTTTTTGAAATCGGCATAATTTTTTGATTCTTTCGTCGACCATGAAACTTCCGAAAGTGCTAGAGCACGCGGATAGGTCATATATTCCGCATAATTTATATTACTGATGTACTCAGTCCAAACATTGGCTTGAATCCCTACCACATGTTTGGCTTCTTCAGCACTCAATTCAGGTAAATCTGGCTCAAACGAATAACACTTGCTTAAAGGTAAATTACCTCCAATGGCAATAGGCTCATTTTTAGGATCTGTTTGATAGTAATCCAAATAGAAATAGGAATTGGGCGACATGACCACATCGTGCTTCAGTTTTGCAGCTTCGATACCACCCTTCGTGCCTCTCCAAGACATCACCATCGCATTGGGCGAAAGACCACCCTCGAGAATTTCGTCCCAACCGAGTAGTTTCTTCCCCTTAGATGTGACAAATTTATCGATCCGACGAATAAAATAGCTTTGCAATTCATGCTCGTCCTTTAAGCCTAATTTCTTGATTAAATCCTGACAAAAACGACTCTCCTTCCATTGGGTTTTGGGACATTCGTCGCCACCAATATGAATGTATTGACTAGGAAACAAAGTCATCACCTCCGTTAACACATTTTCCAAAAACTCAAACGTTTCTTCACGTGGAAAAAGAACATCATCTGAAACGCCCCATTTGGTTTTCACCTGATAAAGCTTGTCGGCATTCGCTCCCAATTGAGGATAAGCAGCCAGTACCGCCTGCGAGTGACCCGGCATTTCAATCTCGGGAATCACCTCAATGTATTTTTTTGCCGCATAGGCGACGATATCTTTCACTTCTTCTTGGGTATAAAAACCACCATGAGGCTTTCCATCATATTTTTGATCCTTGTAATGCCCCAACATACTCTCTTTTCGTACCGAAGAAATGGACGTTAACAAAGGGTATTTTTTAATTTCAATGCGCCAGCCTTGATCCTCAGTCAAATGCCAATGAAACGTGTTCATCTTATAAATAGCCATCAAATCAAGGAACCGTTTCACGGATTCAACCGGATAATAATACCGACCGACGTCCAGCATTAATCCGCGGTAATTAAAGCGCGGTTCGTCTTGAATCTTAACATTTAGAATAGAAATCGGACCGGCCAACTTAGCTCCAGCGTATACTTGAGCAGGCATCAATTGCAGTAAAGTTTGCAACGCATAGAAAGCACCTTTTCCCGTTTTGGCTTCAATGCTAACTTTATTGGAATTTACGTGAAGCATGTAGGCCTCATCGCCTAAAGAATTATTTTGCGCAAATTGAATGGTCGCCTTTTGTGTCGCTTTCGCCGCCGTAGGAAATCCAGATGCATCTTGAATATACGTAGCTAATAAATGAGCTGACGGCGCAAAATCTGGGTGACTAAAACCTATACTTACTGTTTTTTTGATCGTAAATTGACCGTCAACTGGGGATACCACTTTAGGTAATGGAATGAGGTTATACGTATTTTGCGCAAAACCTGAGAAAGCTAGTAGAAAAACAAATAAGAAAATTTTCATAAGTACCGGTTCAATGTGGTTCACAAATTAAAATACAGAACCTCCGAGGTTCCATTTTACTAAAATCTCAAAGTAATCAAGGCTTCTTGCCACTGGCTACTAAATCATTCATCACGCGAGTAGCCACTAAATCCACACAATTTGACTGAACTAAACCGCGCATATTAGGCACAGCTTGATTTTTGATCCATAAATCGGTCAAAGCAACTTGACTGCAATCCGTAAACGATAGCGCGGATCCAGCAGCATCTTGAAGATGAAGGCCAGTGACTGTCACCGACTTACATCCTTTCATCGCCACTAAACAAGGACTAGCCTGCGAAATAGTTTCAGGTAAATAGCCTTTTTGAATCTGTGTTGTTAAAGAGGCTACTAATCCTTTGCCTTGGCCATCGATTACTCCTTTACCAAATACGCCAACATTTTGTTCTCCTTCCGCTACAATCAAAGCCCGCACCCCACCTACCGATATGTAATCATATGGGGAAGAAGCACCCACAAGCACGGCACCTTCACGAAGCTCAATCATGACATTGGATTTTAATCGAATACTTCCCGTCAAATAACGCCCCACTGAAAATACCAAAGTACCTCCACCCTTCTCCTGAATAAAATCTACCGCCTTCTGAATCGAACGTGAATTCAACGTAATCCCGTCCGACTTCACGCCAAACAAGGATGCATGATACTCCTTACCTTGCAAAGCCCAAGGAAGGCAAAGTGCTAACCAACAAATTAGGACAAATTTCATACTCAGTTATTTTATAATTAATTGACTCGTTTTGTGTGAGAAAACCTGCTGTTTACCCACACTTTCCGGCTCATGAACAACAAGCCCGGTGAAACTAACATCTTTGACATCATCCAAAACGACACTCGGGCGATAATCCTTCTTTTTTGCCGTAAAGGTCACATTTTCAAAGCTTACCCCTTCCGCATGTCGCACATAAAAGGCCCAGGCAGGCAGTTCTTTAAATTGAGAAAATTCGGGATAGGCATCCCGCATTTCAGGTACGCCGTCTAACTCCTCAGCACTCAGACCTCGTTTGGCATACAATGGATTCCCCTCACCAGGATATACAATTTGAATATTTTTCAAGTGAACACCTTGGATTTTATTTTCCACTAAGCCAACGATACTAGCCGGTGAAATATTTCGAGGCAAATCCTCCACGGGCCCTTCATAATTATACCCAGCATCCGGCTTGGTCAATGGAACCTCCGCATAAACATTCGAAATAGTCACATTTTTCATGTAAGGCTTTTTTCCTTTTGCCCAGCGATCTCCAAGCCGCAAATAAATGACATTCCCCGTATTGATGGACCTGACCCCATCAATTACAATATTTTCAATCTCCCCGCCGTCTACAGCCGCTAAGGTGATCGCAGAACGGAACGTATCAAATATCGTTAAATTGGTAATCTTGAAATTTTTAAAGCCACCCCGAGACACCGTCCCAAACTTTAGGCCATTGGCACTCGATCGCCCGACGCAATTGTCTACAACCACATTTTGACACATGTGCTCCGCCGAATGCGACTTAAAACAGATGACATCATCCGCTGCATCAAAATAAGAGTTTTTAATAACCACCCCATCGCAATCCACGATATCAATTCCGTCATTATTCCAATATGACTTACTATCAACATAAATATGGTCCACATAAAGATTTTGACATTGGTCATATGTTTGATTCCAGCTACCCGGATCGCGCAATGTAATATCCACAATTCGAATATTTTTACATTCCCGGAAATAGATATTTTGTGGCCGATTCGTTTCATTCGGTCGGTCATACTTCAAAGGATCCGTGTAGATCCCCCGATGAATGTAATTCACCATATTATAGGCTGTCAAAAATCCCCGCCCATTAATAGTTCCCTTACCCGTAATCCCTATATTCTCTTGATTAACCGCAAAAATCATAGACATCCACCCTATTTTGGCGTCTTTTATATAATCAAAAGGATTTGTTGAACCCAAAATCGTAGCCCCCTGCTCCAAATGAAGCGTCACATTCGACTTTAAATAAATACTCCCTGTGACATAGGAGCCGGTTTCAAAAATAAGCCGACCGCCCCCTTGTTCGTGGACAAAGTCAATAGCCTTTTGAATGGTATTTGTATTGATTGTAAATCCATCATTTTTAGCTCCAAAATCACTTACGGTAAAGTCCTTCGCTGTAAGTGAAAAACCAAAAATGACTGAAAACAGAATAATTAGTGTGTTTTTCATTTTGTTTGAATTATATCTTTGGTTTTATAAAAGTGTACCTGCTTTTTCTTTTTAACCGGTTCCTCATAGCGCAATCCTGTTAAACGTCCACCAAGGACATCATCAAACACCAGTGCAGGGCGATACTCCTTTAATTTAGCCGTGAACGTGATATTTTCAAGAGTCAAATTTTTAGCGTGACGTACATACAATCCCCAAGCGGGTAATTCCTTAAATTGAGAAAACTCAGGGTATGCCGCGGGCATTTCAGGAATACTATCCAATTCGGCCGGCTGAAGGCCACGAAAAGCATACGCTGGATTGCTATTCCCCGGATAGACAAGGTGGATATTGCGCAAGGTTACATCAGATATATATTGACCAGGCAAGCCTACAATACTCGCTGGTGAAATATTTCGGGGCAAATCCTCAATGGGACCCTCATACTCCCGACCAGCATCAGCCTTGCCCTCCGCAATTTCGCAGTACATATTTTGAATACGTATATTGCTCATACTGCCCACACGTCCTTTGTTCCAGCGAGCACCTATGCGCAGGTAAATGGCATTGCCAACATTATACGCATACAAACTATCTACCAAAATATTTTCGACCACACCCCCATCTGGAGTAGCAATTGTAATAGCTGAGCGATGGGTATCATAAACCTTATTATTGATAATTTTAAAGTTTTTATACCCTCCCGATGTCACCGTCCCAAATTTGATTCCACTCGCACTAGACCGAGCAACGCAATTTCTAACCTCAACATCATCACACATTTTGGTTGGGTCATGCGATTTGAAACAAATCGCATCATCACTGGAATCAATAAAAGAATTGGAAATAATAACGTGCTGGCAATCAACAATATCAATACCATCATTATTCCAAAAAGCCTTACTGTCAACCGTAATTCGATCGATCTTCAGGTACGTGCATTGGTCACAAACAAGGACCCACTCAGCCGCATTTTTAATGACAATACCCGTAATGTCAACATTGGTACATTCCCGAAAATAAATTGCCTTTGGTCGCCAAAGAGCAGAACGATCATTCACCAAAGCATCTTTTAATATACCTTTTTGAACCTGATCCGAAACTTGATAAGCTACATCCCTGCCCTGCCCATCGATTACTCCTTTACCCGTCAACGCAATGTGATCAGCCTTAGTCGCACTAATTAACGAAGGGAAACGCTCCGCTAAATTATAATCGTAAATATTCGTGGACCCAAGTAAAATAGCCCCTTCCTCCAAGTGAATCGTTACATTGGATTTTAACTGAATGTTTCCAGTTAGGTATCTGCCAACGTAGAAGACGAGTCGGCCGCCACCTTTTTCATGAATGTAATCAATGGCTTTTTGAATACTGGTCGTATTTAACGTAGTTCCGTTTGATTTAATACCAAATAAAGACGCTTTATAGTCCTCAGCATGGGTAGTCAAACCCGTAAACAGCGTCAAAAACAAAAGAATTAAGAGATTCTTAGTCATTTTTTGAAGGTTTAGTGCGACATAAATTTGTGATCACACTTGAAAAAAAAGTTTATTTTAAAAGAGGTCCTAACAAAGGAAAAATTTTTGAAAAATAAGTTACATGTTAGGAAACAGCCTTCACTCCAGTTGTCCCACCTTGACTCAACGTAATGTCCACTGGGCTATTTGTTTTCCAAGAGCCGCGCGTGAAATCAGGGATATCAATGGTTTTTGAGCGATTATTCACCGACATTTCACTTAAGGGAACAATCGAACTCCAGGCTGCCGCATCATAAACATCCTGATCTAAAGGCAAACCATTGCGTAAACAATCAATTAAACGCCAGTCCATCATGAAATCCATGCCCCCATGGCCACCAATTTTCTTCGCTAATTCACCTATTTTCGCAATGATAGGAGGAGCAAATTGTTTCTCCAATTCCGCCATTTGCTCAGGTTTCACCCATTCATGGTGATGATTTGAGATCCGACCAGGTTCTGGATATTTCATGGCAACACCATTTGTACCACTCAATAAATGAATACGGGAATATGGACGTGGGCTTGAAACATCATGTTGAACCATGATTGTTTTTCCCTTTTGGGTTCGAATCGATGTGGTGTTCATATTGCCACGGAACTTTTTATCTACGAAATCCTTGAAATAAGCGTCTTTTTTGGCCAACTCGACCGCCATGTTATGCATTGAAAAATCGTTCGATTGGATAGAAACGAGGTAATCCATTTGATCCCCACGATTAATATTAAGCAATTGACAAATAGGGCCCAATCCATGCGTCGGGTATAAATTCCCATTCCGAAGATTCGATTTCAATCGCCAATTATCATGATATTGATTTTGCTTAAAGTTTGCACTCAATAAATCATGAATGTAAGCACCCTCCACATGTAAAATCTCCCCAAAATAGCCTTGTCGGGCCATATTCAAAGTCAACAATTCAAAGAAATCATAACAACAGTTTTCCAGCATCATGCAATGCTTCTTCGTTTTTTCAGAAGTTTCTACTAGTTGCCAGCACTCTTCCAAGGTCGTCGCAGCAGGCACCTCAATGGCAACGTGCTTCCCTTGTTTCATTGCATAAACCGCCATTTGTGTGTGTAAATCCCATGGCGTACAAATATAGACCAAATCAATATCATCCCGCTGGCACATCTCCTTCCACGCATCCTCCTTTTCAGTGTAAATAACCGGCTCAATATTCATTTTTTTGAGCGCTTTTGCGCCCGCCTGTGCCTTTTCTACGCGGACATCACAAATTGCCGTAGTTTGAACTCCTTCAATACGATTTACCCGTGTGATTGCACCTGAACCTCGATTACCTAAACCAATAAATCCAATGCGAACAACATCTAATTTAGGGGCAGCATATCCAGACATATTGAATAATTGCTTGGGAGCTATTGACGCTGGCGCTTTAGCCATATCTGAATCTTTCATAGACCATTTTTGCGTCATGCCAACGGCCGTAAGTCCACTTAGTTTGAGAAAATCTCGACGATTATTTTCCATAAATCTTTTGTTTATGCACCTAAATACTTTTGAATATGTTCGTAACTCTTTTTGACTAATTCCGCTTCCGTAGTATAATTTTTGCGCCAAATACAAGCCGCTGGCAACAAAGGAGTAAAAGCCTCTACCACTAACCAACCCGTGTAGTTCATTCGAGATAGTCCATCAAAAACATTATCCCACCGCACTTGTCCCTCCCCTAATGTGGCTCTCGTACTCTCCGACAATTGAATATGTCCCACTTCATCAGCAATGCGCACCATCGCTTCTCCCGTATTAAACTCCTCAATATGGGCATGAAAAGTATCAAACATGATTTTCACGTTGGGGTGATTGATGGCTTTTACTAAGGCGTACAATTGATCAGCGCAACTGACAACATAATTCTCAAAGCGATTCAAATACTCCAAGCCTAGAATAACGTTTTTTGATTGTGCGTGATATGCTACGGCCAACATACTTTCTTTAGACCAATCCAATTCTTGTTGCGTGGGGGCAGCCCCAGAAAATACAGCCAAAGCTGAATGAAATGGCCCTGAAAGGTAGGAAGCACCTAAATAGGCAGTAATATCCACTGCTTTTTTCAAGAAATCAATCCCTTTTTGACGGACGTTCGCATCTGCCGAAATCGTGTTCATATCAGCACCCAAAAAGGTAACGGTAAAAACCTCAAGTCCTAAGCGATCAATCTCCTTCTTCCAAGGTGTCCAATAGTCAATATCAGTGACAAAAATGGGGATTTCAACTCCGTCATACCCAACTTCCTTGATGTAAGCTAGGTGCTGGATGATGGACTCATTCATATCTGGCCCATAAACCAGCGTATTCATTGCAATCTTATACTTCATAATTTCTTATTTTGATTTAACCATTCCTCGGTAAGGAACATTTATTTCTAATTTACCTGGCCACTTTTTAGGCACCTTTAAGCCCAATTCCCAATGAATGGCATTAACAATTAAACGCTGGAATGGCTCAACGGTAAAATCCTCTGGATGTCCCATAGTCGTAAAAAATACCCGCGCATTGAACTGATTTTTCCACGTCCAAGCAATCGGTTGAGTCGTTGCCGGCTTATCTGGATCCACCGCATCTCCCATAAGTAACCACTCAGTTCCCTTCACAGGATAATCTGGTAACACCCGATATAACCAAGAGCGAACATGAAACTTAGGGTCCACCCCCGTCAAAATAGGGTGTTTTGCAGCTTGGGGATTTATACTTGCATCTGTAGATGCATTGTGTCCGTAATGCGTATGCTTGGAGACACCGCCCCAACCTGGAGGAGCACCGAATGCCTGCTCAGCCCATCCATTAAACTTTTCCAACGGATCACCCTTGGGATAATTGAAACTGTGAGTCGACGTACGAAATCCCATTATCGGTTTCCCAGATTTCATATACGCTTCAATCTTAGCCACTTGGTCGGCAGGTAATAGTCGCCAGCGCAAGAAAAATACAGCCAAATCCGCCTCTGCTAAGGCATCTAAACCCGGAATATCACGTTCAGCATTTTGATCGGGATAAGAGGTTAAGATTTTAGTCCGAAACCCGTAATTTGTTTCTAGGGCTTTGGCCAACAAGGGTAAGGTACTTTCACCGCTATATTCATGATCGCCACAAACAAAAACGACAAGCGGTTTTTTGCTTTGCGAAAAGGAAAAATAAGAACCCAAGCAAAGGGCTAAAACAAGTAAATAGCTAAATTTCTTCATTGGTTTATTTTTCTAATGGATGTTCTTCAAGAAGTTGTGAGGCATTGTATATATCTTTTTTAGAAGCTACCGATGCACGAACCGCTTTGACTTTCATTGGATCCACAGCCGGGGCTTTATTCCCAAATGAATTTCGCACATAGGTCAGCACCGCTGCCACTTCCCGATCATTCAATAATCCACCGTAAGGTGTCATAGGAACTTGGCCGCTATATTTGACTCCATTAACCTCCATAGGTCCCATAAGCCCTTTTAGGACAAGTTTGATGAGGCGTTCTTCACTGCCAACTGACCATTTCGAATTAGCCAAAGGAGGAAAACCGGAAGCAGATAGCCCCTTTCCATTACTTTGATGACAGGTTGTGCAATAGCCTTCTTTGGCATAGATTTTACTACCCTCTAGATATAAATCCAAATCCTTTCCTTTTAAATCAGATGTCAACGCAACTTCTTTTTTCTTGACAACATTTACGCCATTCGCATGCGCTACTGCAATCTCAAAAGGCTTGTCCATCCATTCATCCAAAGGTTTCGTTTTTGCGACATTGAATATTGGATTTGCTTTTTCTTTAGGCAACCAAGAAGCTGCAACAAAAGCTTCCATGCGCACCCTTCCATGATCGTCTTGGGCTGCTTTTGCCAATAATGCAGGTTGATTTACAACTTGATGTCCCGAATAACGCAATACGCGAACGGCAGCAGCACGTGCATGGTAATCTTTGGCTTGTAATAATCGATTTAATAAGCTTTGGTCTACTTTATTAAAGCCCCAACTAACCCACAAGGCTTCTAATAAATTATGTTCAAAATTAGGGTCTTGGGCATTTAATTTTGCTACCCAAGCACGAACGCGAGGCATAACTTCCGCAGCATTACGACCACGCAATTCCCGACGAACACGGTAACGCGTCCGGTACTCCGGCAATTTTAAGTTTTCCAATAATTCATCGATCGACGCGCCACTTACTTTAGCGGGAACCACCAAAGGTCTAGACGGATAAGTAATGCGATAAACCCGACCATGCGAGTGATCGCGCAATGGATCCCTTGCATTATGTTGCATGTGGCCAATTAATATATTGTGCCAATCGATCACATAAAGAGATCCATCAGGTGCAAATTCCATATCTACCGGACGGAAGTTACGATCTTCACCGACGATTAAATCTTGGCGGTGCTTGAACGCATAACCCGTACCTTTATCGGTCAATTGGTGCTGCTTCATCCCCAAAAATCCAATGGTATTATTAATTAAAAAATCACCTTGAACCTCATCAGGAAAATGTCTGCTGTAGACAAATTCTAGGCCTGAAGTTGGCCTAACCAAATGCTTTTCCTCAATTAAACTAAACGATTTATGGCCTGTTTGACCATAGCGATTTTTAGTTGACCCTGGCATCATCCAACGCACGTCAGGACCTGAGGTTTCAGCAAAGAAATTCTGTCCCCACTTATCAAATGCAATACCCCAAGGATTTGGAATAGATAATTGAGCTACGCGCTCTAAGTGTTTACGCGCTGGATTATAGCGCATAAATCCACCGTTAGTTGCCCGTACGGTTCCATAGGGTGTTTCCACATTCGTGTGCAAAAATACCCCTTCGCCCATGTAAATTGCTCCAGATTCATCCGTCACGAAAGCACTGATTTCGTGGTGTGTATCGTGGTCATCAAAACCACTAAGAATAACTTCTTTTTTATCCGCACGGTCGTCACCATTCGTGTCTTGCAAAAATACGAGATTCGTCCCTTGACTAACGTAAACTCCATTGTGGGCAATCTCCATGCCAACGGGTACATGTAATCCCGAAGCGAATACCGTTTGTTTATCGGCTTTTCCATCGTTATTGGTATCCTCTAGAATAATAATTTTATCGTTGGGTTTGGGATCTCCGGGCTTATAATGAGGATAGCTAGGCATACAAACTACCCATAAACGACCTTTATTGTCAAACGTCATTTGCACGGGTTTCGCTAAATCTGGGAATTCCGTCTCGGATGCGAATAGGTCAATTTTGTAACCAGGTGCCACTTTAATGGCCTTAAGTGCGTCTTGACCGAGTAAATAAGTTAAACTGCCATTTTTTTCTGGATTAAAATTCGTTTTAACTGGGTCGAGGGGCCTTGTTTGGGCATCTGCAGCAGCTAAATCAAAGGACTTACCGTGGATGGCGGCTTGAATAGCACGTTCCCGATTATCAGTCATCTGACGAATTTTTTCAATTTCAGCTGGATAATTATCTTGACCAAAAGGATTGTAACGACGGCCATATACGTGAACCCCATTCGGGATTTTAAAATCGTTGTGCCACATCCAATTTTTCTCAGCGACAGCTGCGTAAACATCTGCACGACGCGATTCATTTACCTGTATTTTTTTTCCAAATACCTTATCAGTCAAATAAACAGCCAATTTCTGATATCCTTCATTGTTTAACTGAATACCATCAATCGTTAAAGGCGCTTTACTAGCTGCATACCAAGCTTTGGAAGGTGTAAAAACATCGACAAATAGAACGTTTTCTTTTTGGCAAACCTCCTTCATTGCTTGGGTGTATTGGGCAAGCCGACTATTTTCGACCGTTCCCTTTGGCACATCATACAATGCGGTTAAATCTTCAAAAGCGATGGGCGAAACCAAAACCAAGGTAGGTGCCGAAACACCATTGTATTTTTGGGCGCGTGTATGTTGGATAAATGCGGTTAACTCACTTTTATATCGTGGAATTTTAGCTATCCCTTCATACGATTCAGAAAACCCGAAAAATCCGATTACAACATCTGTTTTTAGTCGGCCTAGCCACACATCATGCGACTCTAGATGTCCTTCGCTACCTGATTTATTCGCATATTCATCTTGAAATTGTTCGGCATTGGGAAATGCCCAAGGAAGGTTACGTGCGGAATGCGGGCGAAAACCTGGCGTATCGCCACCGTCACATAGATTCCGAACAGAAAGCTGACTTTCCGGATAACGCAAGTGTAATTCGGTTTCGAAGTGATCGTAATTAATCATTCGAGAACCTAAGTTTCCGCCAATAAGCGCAATTTGCGTTTTATTTTGAATGGGAATTAACTTCGGTACTTCGGGTTGATTAAAGCTAATAATGCTCAGCGAGAGCAGAATTAATAGAAATAATCCTTTTGTTTTCATGGACATAATGAATAGAGGTTATATAAATAAATAGTCGCAATTAGAAGTTGGCTTACTAATTGTCATACCCAAAATAGGCTTCTCTGATGAAAAAATCAGGGATTTAACCCAATTAAACTCCTAAAGACCAACCTGGTCGATACGTACGTTTCACGAATTGATTAGCCGCATCGAAATTCGTTACCCGCATATTTTGGTTATCCCACAATAATTTTGTGTTAGAACCTGGATAATGCATACCGTTTCCTGTTTTGCGAGGGAAAGGCATATCGGCAACGCGAATCGCTAAATTCGCCATCAATATAGCTTCTGTCAAAGGACCTGCTAATTCAAAAGGCGAACTTAATGTGCTATTTCCATACCCTGCAATGGCTCCTTCCACCCATTGCGCGTAGTGACCTTCCGAACTTCCTTTTACACGCGCTAGTTTTTGAGGTACTTTAACTTCTTGGTTACGTGACAATGGCAATAATCGTGGATTGGCAGCATATTCGCTAGCCATCATCTTTCCTTTCGTACCAATGAACAATATACCGGAATTACCATCGCCAAACATTTCATCAGGTCCTAATTCCTCTGGACGTTCAGGTTTAATTCCACCATCCATCCAATGCATCGTAACAGGACCCTTTGTCTTATCTGTTTTAGGAAAAGTTAAGGTAGCATGACTGCTTGGGGGACATGAATCTAAAAATACTCCACGTTTACCGAAGGCAGTAAAGACACTGCTAACACTTGCTTGAACATCGGATGCATATTTTAAGCCCAATACCCGGAAAGGAGCTTCCATAAGATGGCAACCTAAATCTCCTAAAGCACCGGTGCCATAATCCCACCAACCGCGCCAAGAACCTGGAATTAAATTATCTACATAATCCTTATAAGGTGCAGTACCTAACCATAAATCCCAATCTAATTCAGAAGGAACTGGTGGCTTAGCTGTTGACCACGGAATACCTTGTGGCCAAATAGGCCTATTTGTCCAAATTTGAACCGTATGCACATCGCCTATAATTTTAGCATCATACCATTCAACGAGTTGGCGTACACCATCCCCCGAAGACCCTTGATTTCCCATTTGGGTAACCACTTTGTATTTCTCAGCAGCTTGAGTCAGCATGCGCGCCTCGTAAATATCGTGCGTCATTGGTTTCTGCACATATACGTGCTTCCCTAATTGCATGGCGGCCATGGCTTGTACCGCGTGGTTATGATCAGGTGTTGATACAGACACAGCATCGAAATTTTTCGACTCTTTATCCATCATCACACGCCAATCTTTATAATATTTTGCTTTAGGGTAAGCCGCTACGGAATCTTTAGCCATGCGATCATCAACATCACATAAATAGCCAATATCGGCTTTACCACTTTCATAAAAATGCTTTAAATCTGATTTCCCTTTACCACCTACGCCAATTCCAGCAACGACAAGCCTGTCGCTAGGTGCCAAAAAACCTTTTCCCCCTAGGACATGACGGGGAACAATCATAAAGCCTGCTGAGGCTAAGGATGCGGACTTAAGAAAGTCTCGACGTGCGGGTAGCGTTTTTTTATTTTTCATAGGTGTTTAGAGGTTTTCAATTAAGGCCTAAAGCTAAAACTTTACTTATAATTTTTCAAGATTTATTTGTGTTTTTTGGACGGCGTCAAATAAGGCTGTTTTAACTGTTTCTAGAGACAATCCATCCGCTTTCCCTTTAGTATTAAATAATATGTTAGCCACATTCGGATTTTGATATGCCCCCGAATAGGAACGATACGTCTTGAAATTTGCAAATTCGCCACAAATAACTAGAGCAGGAATTTTAAATGCATTTGCCATGTGCGTGGGGCCAGAATCTAAGCCAATAAAAAAAGAAGCCCCTCGGATAATTTTCATGGAATCGATGAGTGAGGTTTTGCCAACCAAGCTTTTAAAGCCAGGTCTCTCAAAAGGCAATGGATTTTTTTGGCCAATTTCAACACATTGAATAGACCAGGTGTCCATCGCAAAATTGAGTAAGGACATCCAATAATCATCACGCCAGTCACGCATTCCATTATTTGATTTGGTATGAATTACCCAATATGCACCTTCAAACGGCAAAGAATACGGAATCTGATCCAGGTAAAGTTGGGGTTGTATGTTTAATTTTCCTAAATCAGCCAACTGCGATGCGACTTCTAACAACGTGTGTTCGTTGTAATAGTTGTCTAACCGAAGGTTAAGCGCATCTGCCTTGGGGTTTTTGATGCTAATTTTGGTTACCGAATCTTGCCTAAAGTCCGACAAATGCAAAGCGAAAAAATGATCAAATGGATTAAAACGAAGTAGTATATGTGTTAGTAATGTAAACTTTTGCTCCCACATTCGGTCGACTAATGGGTGAAATTGAAAAATAGGAAAATAAGATGGGTGGCAAATCCAAGTTATATGTACGGGATGATATTTAGCGGCCAACTCAGGTAAAATAGGCTCAGAGGCGACCATATCTCCCAAGTCGCCATCCATAGCAATACCAATAAAAACCTTTTGCGGATTTTTCCAGCGCTCTAATTGAATCCAAAGAAACAAGCGCCCAACATACAAAATGACTTGGATCCAATAAAGAAAAGATTTCAGCATTTGGAGTAATCTAGTAAATGACTGCAGCTAATTTTAACTACAATTTTGAATGTTTTCGAAGTTAAAAATATTTCATTCAAAACAAAAACATCAAAATATTGCAAAGGAAAAAAAGAAAATTTAAATTCGGAACAAACCTATTTAAATCAATTTTGCGCAACGCATCACCCTTTGACCTATGAAAAAGAACCCTTACTTGTGGATGATGTTCGTCCTACTGCAGATTAGCTTGTTTTCAATTAATTCGCTTACATGCGACGCTGCACCAGCCAAAAAGCCAATCAAAACCTTAATTGTTGATGGACAAAACAACCATGACCAATGGGCGAAAATAACGTTTATGATGAAGCGTTATTTAGAGGAAACGGGGAAATTTACTGTAGATGTTCAACGAACAAAGACTACTTGGAATGGGAAGGAGTATCTGTCTAAGTATGCGATTCCTGGCGTTGCTGCCTCAGTCGATCTACCTAAATCACAAATGGATTCAACTTTTCATCCCAATTTTAAAGCCTACGATGTCGTGATTTGTAATTTTGGTTGGAATGCCGCACCCTGGCCCAAGGAAACACAAGCCGATTTTGACGAATTTATAAAAAATGGTGGCGGATTAGTTGTCCTACATGCTGCAGATAATTCATTTCCAGAATGGCCAGCCTACAATCAAATGATCGGAATTGGCGGTTGGGGCAACCGAACCGAAAAAGACGGTCCTTATGTATATTTTGACCTAAACAACAAAGAAGTACGCGACTCAAGTCCTGGTCGGGCAGGTTCCCATGGGCCCCAAAAAGAATTTCAAATCACCATTCGCAATGCAAATCATCCCATTACTAAGGGTATGCCAACAACTTGGATGCATACGCAAGATGAAATGTATGATCGTTTAAGAGGCCCCGCAGAAAATATGGAGGTCTTAGGAACTGCCTTTTCTGCGGTGGAAAATAAGGGATCAGGCCGACATGAACCCATGTTGTTGACAATCAAATACGGCAAAGGTCGAATTTTTCATACACCTATGGGCCATGCGGATTATTCAGTCAACTGCGTTGGATTTATCACTAGCCTATTACGTGGTACCCAGTGGGCGGCAACCGGAAAGGTAGATATCCCTATTCCAGCTGATTTTCCAAAATCAGATTTGTCACAATCCCGTCAATTTAAAGATTAACACCCATTTTTAACCCTTGAATACCATGCGTTCTCGTCGAAAATTCCTACAGTCACTTTCTATACCCATGATGGCTGCACCCTTTGCAGCTACGGCTTCACAAGAACTTGAAAATTCCAAATTGGCCAATACGCCAGTCGAGGAATCAAAAACAGCGGATGGACCAATACTTCGCGTAGCCTTAATGGGATTAGGTGGATATTGCGATCGAGTAGCTAAAGCGATACAAGCATGTCCCCGCGTGAAAATCACGGGATTAATCAGTGGAACACCTACTAAATTAGCTGCCTGGGGATCGAAATATCAAGTTCCAGAGTCTAGCCGATATTCCTACGAAACGGTGGATCAGATTAAAGCCAACCAAGAAATTGATGCGGTTTACATAACTACACCCAACGCCTTACACAAGGATAACGTTATTCAAATTGCCCGAGCCGGAAAACACGTTATTGTGGAAAAACCGATGGCGCTGAATGCGAAGGAAGGAAAAGAAATGGTGGATTATTGCAAGACAGCTGGGGTACAATTAGTAGTTGGCTACCGCATGCATCTAGAACCTAAGACCTTGGAAGTAGTTCGCAAGCGTCGAGAAGGCGAATTTGGTCAGATTTTATTTTTCCAAGGCCTGTCGGGTTTTGTCATTGGCGACCCCAAACAATGGAGATTAAATAAAGCCTTAGCTGGAGGAGGATCCATGATGGATATTGGTATCTATTCTGTGAACGGAGCACGCTATATGATTGGAGAAGAACCTATCTGGGTCACAGCCCAAGAAACAAAGACAGATTTTAATAAATTTAAAGAGGGTGTTGACGAGACCATTCAATTTCAAATGGGTTTTCCCAGTGGCGCAATTGCCTCCTGTTTATCTACCTATGCCTTGAATAATTTGGATCGCTTTTTCTTGGATGGGACAAAGGGATTTGCGGAGCTGAAACCAGCCACTGGCTATGGCCCAATTATGGCTCGAACGCATCAAGGTGAAATTGAATTTCCACATGTAAACCATCAAACAGTCCAAATGGATGAAATGGCGAAATTTATTTTGGACGGCAAGCAACCCATCATTCCCATGAATGGCGAGGAGGGACTACAAGACTTACGGATTGTGGACGCTATTTACAAAGCCGTCAAAACTGGCAAAAAGGTTACTATTTAACTTTTCGTTAAATTCAACCAACAGCTAACTTATTTTATTTGATCCACGCGAATACCAAATACATGCAAACTGATTTTATCTAGTGCATTTTTGTCCCCCGTAAAATGAATCGTTCGGTGGTGGTGTGTCAAGGTTTTTCCTGGTTGCAATGCCGCAGCTGGTGATGAGCTCTCAATTTCATAAAATTGGCCTAGCTGAGTACCATTGTTAATGCCATCGTTATATGCATTTACAGCATCACCCTTTAATGGATCAGCTTGAAGCTCCCATTTCCCATTTAAATAGGGTGAATGATCATTCGGCAAATCAAATTGAGCCACCGTCAAAACCTGTTTTTCAGTATCATAACTCCCAATAAACGGCAAAGCACGCGCAGGAGAAATACCTATTTTACTTCGGTACTTCGCATCTGCCTTGAAGAAAATAACGCCATTTTCATTCCTCAATCTTGAGGATGGAACTTGACCAAAATAATCATCCGTATAAATGGGCCCTTCCCCATCCGTTTTGAATGGAGCCACCACAACTGTTTTCTCGGTCGCGTTTAGCATACTTAATATCCAAATAGAAAGCATCCCATGCGTCTCATTCCATGGCTTTTCCCCTGTATTTGTAATCGAATTAGTCGTTTCAAAACCGACCATTTTCAGGTCGCCTGATGGATTAATTCCAATCAAAGTTTGAATATTCGCGGGAGTTAATAAGCGTATATCCCGATTTACGCGTAAGTATAAATCATTTCCAATGTAATTCTGAAAATGCATATTTTGCACAAATTTAGCTTCTGTTTTTGTCGCAGATTGGACTTCAAAAGGAGAAGAATCTAATTCCTTGGGAACTTGCCAATTTTCAAACGAAAAATCTTTGCCCTGCTTAAAATAGACAGAAAATTGTCCTCCCTCCGGGCCTAACCAAAAACGCTCCTCCCCTCCGAAGGCCGTCATGTGCTTGGAAATCTTGCGTGAGGCAAGTAAATCATAATTAAGCCAACCGAACGAAATTCCTTTGTCTCCTCCCGCGGTGCTCGTCATCACCCGACCTTGCAAGGCTGGTGAAATAATCACTTTGGCATCTCCTTTTTCATCCTCCAAAACAAGTATTTCGGGTTCACTTGTTTTAAGAAATTCCAAATCAAAACCAAAAGATCCTTTTGTAGAAGGTACAGGAGTACAAGAATTAAGCATAATTAAACAGCAGATTAAATATTTCATTAACGTATTGATAAAAATATACAAGTTTTACGAAGTTAGTAAAAAGTGATAAACTCGTTATTTTAAAAATCTAACCGGGTACTCAATATGGGCACCATTGGCAAAGCATAGCGGTACGTAAGCGCTTTTAATGCCGAATCGTACCGTTCTTCAATCACATTACTAGTATTCAAACTATTTTGTACGTCCGCTCGAATAGACCAAGTATGCCCTTTTCGATTAATTTTATAGGCAAGTGAAAAATCAAGTCGGTTAAAATTAGGGTATTGAGCCTCATTGATTTTTGCCGATTGCAGTATTGTCGTATTTCTTTTAATGGACTCGGGCAAATTAATAGGCGTATACCGATTACCACCACGCAACATGTATCGAAAATTGATCGATAACGTTTTTTGTTTATTCAATTGGAAATCTTTACCTACCAACAGATTTGCAGCAAACAAATTATTAAACTGCGTATTTCGCCAAATTAAATTTCTGTTCTGGTATTTTGAGTCAAACAACGAAGCGGTGAGTAAGTAATAAAAATCATTCGCAAAAAATCGCTCTAACGTAAATTCTAAACCTTTATTTATCCCTCTCCCCTCATTAACCAGTACTTGAGAAGGAATTCCTGAGCTGTAATTGACCATGGAAAATACGCCATTTCGCGCAGAGTCAATAGGTACTTGTTGAATATCCTGCCAATATGCCTCAATTTTTAGTCGGGTCGACTCCCCTAGCAGTTGGTCAAACGAAAGCACTTGATGCATGGAACGCGAAGGAATTATGGATTTATTAGGTTGAACAAATATTCCCGGACTTGGGTACCTTTTATATAAATAAATGGAAAGCGGCTCTAAACGGGAGTGCCAACCAATACCAAGACCAAATCGACCACCCGTCTGATTTTGGAATGAAATAGCCATTCGTGGTTCTAGTGCCTTTGCCCCATTTAAACTAAAATGATACGCGTGAAGTCCGATGGTACTTTGAAGAAAAGGTGTCCATTTTTGAGTTACCTGTGTAAATACTTGCGAATAATAAGTCGCATCGGATTCCTGTAAATAATTCACAAGAGCCCTACCATTCCAACGATTTTCTTGTAGATCAAAACCTAACCTACTGAGAACAAAACCTAGTTTTAAGGTTGTAGCACTTGACACTTTATGTAAATAGGTGGAATTAAGCCGCCAATTGGGGTAACGATAGGACTGATTTCGAATATTCTTCCATTGCGAATTTAAAATTTCATCTCGATCAAACTGGGTAGATTCTTGGGTAAAGGCCAGGTTACTAGATAAATTTCCATACTTCATGGGTAGTTTATGCCCTACGCCAAAAACACCCATGAATCCAGAAGAATATTCCCTACTTTTAATTTTTTCATCTTCGGTATCATTTGAGCCCAATAAGCCCCAAAAACTTAATGTACCAGCCTTTTTAAGTGGAACCTCAATCGTATAGTTAAAGTCTCGGTAAGCTGGTTTGAAATTCCCCGTATTAATACGTACCAAACCAGATTTTAAAAGTAATTCTAACGTTGAATACCGCGCACCTACTCGGTAGGAACCACCCTGTTTTCCTAATGGTCCTTCCAATGCTAAATCAATTCCAACCACAGAAAGTTGGGCCATCCACTCTAACTTTTCATTATTTCCTCGGCGAAAACGTAAATCAAATACACCGGAAGACGCGTTTCCATATTCCGCGGGAAATGCAGAGGTCATAAAGTCCGAATTCGCCAAACTTGTCGAATTAATCATGGAAATAATTCCACTCGTTGACCCTTGACCATCACCAAAATGATTGGGATTAGGAATTTCTATACCCTCCATACGCCACAATAAGCCTTTGGGAGAATTTCCGCGGATGATGATTTCATTATTTTGATCTGAACCGGCATTACTCACACCCGCAAAATTTAGAGCCATTCGCGCTGGATCTTGAAATCCACCCGCATATCGATTCGCTTCAGCTGTAGAAAATTGGCGCGTACTAATTAAAGCAGACTCATTCAAAGCCTGATCTTTTCGCTTCTCAGCAACAATTTTCACCTCACGTAGGTAAACAACTTTTTCCTCCATTTCGATCGGAAGAACAATCTCTTTACCACTGGTAACCTCCAACATAGGTATCTCATAAGGAGCATAGCCCAATCGGGAAAAAGAAACTTTGTAGCGACCTATCGGGGTTCTTGCAAAATTGAATCTCCCCAACGAATCTGAAAAAACAACTTGTTGGTGAGGGGAAATTCGCACACTCACGCCAGCTAACGATTGAAGCGTTTGTTTGTCGACAATGCGACCTCGAATATTTTGTTCTAGACTTTGACAGATAAGTTCATGGCTTAAAAACAAAAAACAAACCATAAATACCCTCCGAATGATGGGATTAATTGTAGACATCAAATCAAATTTTTACCAAAGTAAAGTGGGTCAAAAAATATAGCAGAACGGAGACTCATTCACTTTAGGGAAGAATTAAATGAATCTCATATTGAAGTCCTCGTTCAGCACGAATGAGCACATTCCCGGAATCATCAATATCGGTTGGCCTAAAATGCGCCACAAACTCCTTATCAATTTTATCAAATGAAATATGAATGACTTGACAGCCTTGAATATCAACAACCGTTGAAAACGGAAAACTTTTCAAAGGCTTCTCGGATTGAATAGCGATTATGTTAGCTGGAAAAGGTCCATCCTCGAACGTACACCCGAAATTAGGGCTCTTACGCTGTTCTACATTTTTTTGCGCATGCAATTGCGTGCACCCCAACAAACAAAAGACAAAAAGTAGGCTGATTTTCAATGTCAAATTTATTTTGTCAAATATCTGCGTTTTTGTATGATTTTTCACCGTCCTCTTTTAGTTTTATCTCTAAAATTAATTTTCAATTGTTGGGAATTTCCCATAAGTTTATCAGATTCTTTAAACCTATTTTATAAAACCTATGGAGTACCGGAAATTAGGAAAAACGAATGAACTCGTTTCTGTATTGGGATATGGAGCGTCTCCGCTAGGAAACGTTTTCGATGTTGTGGATGAAAAAGAAGGGATGCAGGCGGTACATTATGCGATTGATCATGGTGTTAATTTTTTTGATGTATCTCCATTTTACGGAATTACTTTAGCGGAAACGCGCTTGGGAAAGGCATTAAAAGGAAAGCGTAATGATTTATTTGTCGCGACCAAATGCGGTCGTTACGACCTGCAGGTTTTTGATTTTTCGACCAAGCGAATCATGGCCAGTATTGATGAATCCCTGCAGCGCTTACAGATGGATTATGTCGATTTATTCCAATTACATGACATCGAATTTGTATCCAAGGAGCAAATTTTAAATGAAGCCATGCCGGCAATTGAAAAAATAAAAGCTTCTGGTAAAGCGCGGTTTATTGGCATTACAGGCTTACCTGTTCGTTATTTAGCGGAAATTGCGCGGCAAATTGAACTTGATACCGTCCTTTCATGGGCACATTACAATTTGCTTCAGGATGAAATAAATGACGAACTAGTTCCTTTGTCCAAAGAAAAGGGCTTTGGTTTAATGAATGCGGCTCCACTCATGCAACGGATTTTGTCAGATGCAGCACTTCCGGCCTGGCACAATGCCCCAAAAGAGATGTTGGCAATCCAACCCACTCTCCTTCAAATTTGTAAAAAATATGGCGTTCGTTTGAGTGATGTGGCCATGCGTTATGCGATGGATCATCCAGACATAGCGACGACTATTGTGGGCATGTGTCGGTTGAATTCGATCCAACGAAATATTGCTTCTTTAGATTTTAAAATTCCGGATGGGATTTTAGCGGAATTGGCAAATGCCATTGCCCCGGTTAAAAATTTAATGTGGTTTGAGGGTCAGCCAGAAAACAACCTCCCTCATTCAAAAACACGATGAAAGCATTATTTTTAACGGCCATAGGCCAAACAGCGATTCGGGAAATTGAGAAACCTCATTTGGGCCCCAACGACGTATTGATAAAAATCGGGATGGTAGGATTTTGCGGGGGAGATTTAAATGGATTTAAGGGACTTTTTGAGTTACAAGAATACCCAAATATATTAGGCCATGAAGTGGGTGGAACCATTGAAGAACGGGGGGATATGGTACCGGACTCATTCAAAATAGGGAATAAGGTGACAGTTTATCCGTATTTAAATTGCGGGAAATGCATTTCATGCAGAAAAGGTCACCGAAATGCATGCCAAGACAATAAAACCATGGGTGTTAGACGTCCTGGTGCGATGACTCGATACGTCGCCATTCCATGGCAGGATTTATTTGCGTCGGAGAAACTTTCTTTAAAAGAATTAGCTTTAGTCGAACCATTGACCGTTGGCTTTCATGCCGCCGCCCGTGGAAGAGTGAGCAATCAAGATCGGGTAGCCGTAATTGGGTGTGGGATTGTGGGTATGGGGGCTATTGCTTCCGCGGTAAATCGCGGTGCTGAGGTAATTGCCATTGATATCGATGATTCAAAAATGGCCATCGCCAAAAAAATCGGAGTGGCGCACACAATCAACACAAGTCAGGAGGATTTACATGAGGCGCTAATGCGCATCACCGATGGAGACGGGCCTGATGTCATCATCGAGGCGGTGGGAAATGCATTAACCTATCGTGCGGCGGTTGATGAGGTTGCTTATACCGGTCGCGTCGTTTGCATCGGTTACGCAAAATCGGCTGTTGAATTTAACACTGGACTATTTGTTCGCAAGGAAATCGAGATTTTAGGTTCTCGAAATTGTACGACGGAGTTTCCGGAGGTCATTGCCTACTTAGAAGCGGGTAAATTCCCTGTTGATGACGTAATTTCAAAAATAGTTTCTTTATCAGATGCAGGTGCTGCCTTAGCTGATTGGGCGGCAAATCCGAAGGGAATAACAAAAATTATGGTTGATTTTGACCAAGCATAATATGATAAAATCGTGTGCAACGATTGCCTTGGTACCTGAAATAAAAGTGGGCCCTTGGATTTATTGGGATGATTTAGAAGCAAGTTTAGCGCATGCGGCTTCACTAGGATTTGATGCAGTTGAATTATTTACCGCTTCGGGAGATGCCTTTGATGTGTCAAAAACTAAACTCCTATTAGCCAAATATCAGTTGGCACTAGCCGCCGTCGGAACGGGTGCAGGCAAGGTAATTCATGGATTAACCTTAACGGATCCGGATGCAGTTATTCGAAAAAAGGCACAAGAATTTATAGAAAAAATGATCACGTTTGGTGCGGCATTTCATGCGCCTGCCATCATTGGTTCGATGCAAGGAAATGTGGTGGCTGGAGTAGAAAGAGAACAAACAATGGATTGGTTGGCATCCGGCTTAACCCATTTAGGAAAGTATGCGGATAATTTAAACGTTCCGCTTATCTATGAACCATTAAATCGATATGAAACAAATTTGATTAACACCCTTGGAGATGGGGTGGATTTTCTAAGCACGCGGGAAATATCGAATGTGGGATTATTAGCGGATTTATTTCACATGAACATAGAGGAGGTTGATTTGGCAGCGAGCATTCGCGCGGCGGGTGCGTATGTTATTCATGTACATTTTGCGGATAGCAATCGTCGGCCAGTAGGAAATGGACATGCTGATTTTCATACTGTGGCGCAGGCTCTTAAAGAGATAAATTACAAAGGTTTTGTTTCTGCGGAAGCTTTTCCATACCCTAATTCAAAGGATGCTGCCACGCAAACTATTCAATCATTTACGTATTATTTTAAACAATAAGCATATGCAACGATTTTGTTTGGCATTGGATTTAGTGGATGATCCAGCATTGATTAAGGAATATGAACATTTCCATGCTCCAGGGAGTGCATGGCCGGAGGTGACCCAGCATGATATAGATGCGGGCGTATTAAACATCGAGATATTTCGAACTGGAAATCGAATGTTTATGATTTTGGAAACTGTGGATGAATTTACCTTCGAAAAGAAAGCTGAATTTGATGCAACTAATCCTAAAATCGCGGCATGGGAAGCCTTGATGTGGAAATTCCAAAAGCCCCTACCTTGGGCAGGGAAGGGCGAAAAATGGATTTTAATGGATCGGATTTTTAAATCGTAGGGGATTTTTCATAAAATACCTAGTAAAATAACTTTGTCTTCAAGGAGTGAATTAAATTGCTTAATTTAAAAGTTGGGCAAAAATCAATTTTCTATATCCGAGCAACGAATCTTTTTAGTGACGTTAAAAGATAAGTTCTTTTAATGGAGACCAAGACTTAGATTAATCACAATTTTACAGACAAAATTTAGATTAAAGCCAAATTTTTTTTGACCAGCTAAATTAAATTTTGTTGGCAAGTAAATTCAAAATGACAATTTATTGTGCTTTGCTAAGAAAAATTATAACTATCCTTGCTCAACCTAGGACAGTCCTTTGAATTTAAAAATGGAATATCGTTTATAAAATTAATTTATAAACCAATTTTCTATGAAAAAGATTCAACTAACATTGTTGTTTATGTTGTTAATTTTCCAAGGATTTGCGCAAAGTTTGCAAGTTAAAGGAAAAGTAAGTTCATCCGATGGCACTGGAATACCAGGCGTTTCGGTGACAGAAAAAGGGACCCAAAATGGCAGTGTAACAAATGCTGATGGTACCTATGCGATTAAAATTAGTTCAGGGGAAAACGCTGTAATTAATTTTTCATCTGTAGGGATGATAAGTAAAACAGAATCGGTCAGAAACCGTGCGACCATTGACGTAACTTTATTAGATAATTCGGAAGAGTTGTCCGAGGTAGTTGTCGTAGGTTATGGAACGCAAAGAAAAAGCGATTTGACCGGAGCTGTAGGTACAATCAAAACTGAGGCAATTCAAGAACGTAGATCCGCATCTTTAAATCAAGCAATCGCGGGTCGAGTAACCGGTGTTAACGTATCTGTCAATTCAGGACGTCCCGGGGGTCGTTCCAATATCAGAATTAGAGGTAATACATCGGTCAGCGTAGCCAATAATCCATTGTATGTTATAGATGGAGTAATATTAGTTGCTTCAGATTTAGCTAATGGTAGTACGCCAATAGATTACTTAAATGCAAATGATGTATCATCTATTGAAATTCTAAAGGACGCATCTGCCACGGCGATTTATGGTGCCAGGGGAGCGAATGGTGTTATTTTAATCTCCACAAAACGAGGAAGCCAAGAAGGCGGAAGAATTAGTTATGATACTGATTTCAGCGTCGGCGTGCTACCTAGAAAAATTCCTTTATTGAATTCAGCGGAATTTTTACTTGTTGAAGATCAAGCTTATGTGAATGCAAAAAAGTATGATCCAGTAGGATTCGCAGGTGGTAAATATACAAATCCAGCTACAAAACGGAATAATCCACTCTTATTTGACTCGAGTGGAAAGCCTTTATATGATACAGATTGGCAAGATGAGTCGTTAAAGCCGGCGCTTACGCAAAATCACCAACTTGGCTTTTCGGGTGGAAATAGCAAAGAAAGTTATGGCCTTTACCTTGGCTACAGAGATGAGGATGGATTGATGAATGGTTCGTATTTGACTAGATATTCATCCCGATTTGTATTGGATAGCCAAATTAAACCTTGGTTAAAGGTGGGTGGAAGTCTAAGCTATAATGTTCAAAATGAAAGTCAGGTGGATCCATTGGGTAATGGAGGCATCGTCGCCATGCGTCAAGTTTTAGAGGCACTTCCAATTATTCCTGTAAAATATCCTGATGGAAGTTGGGGAAGCAATGAAAATTATCCAGGAATGGAGGGGGGTGGAAACCCTATTCAAGTTTCCGAGGAACGTTTGTTTCTTTTAAAGACACAATCTTTTATGGGTAATTTTTATACCAATATTAATTTGGCAAAGGGTCTTGAGTTAAGAACAACTGTTGGTGTTAATATCATCAACCAGGAAACTAATTACTATGGCGGTCGCACATTGAATTATATATCGAGAAATCAAGGTGGAGATGCTGCATTAACCTCCGATCGTCATAACTCGTGGCAAATAGAGAACTATCTTACTTACAGTAAGAAAATTTCGCAGGATCACTCGTTTGTTGCTATGTTGGGTCAAGCACTTCAACATGTAGACCGAATGAATTTTACGGCTAGAGCTCAAAGATTTCAAGATGACTATTTTCAATTCAATAACCTGGGAACAGGGGCTGTTACACCAGCTTCATCCTCAAGTTTGAGTGCATACGGATTAGAGTCTTATTTCGGGCGTTTTAATTACAACTTAAAGGATAAATATTTATTAACATTCACGGGGCGTGTAGATGGGTCATCTAAATTTGGATCTGAAAATCGCTACGCAGTTTTCCCATCTGCAGCCTTAGCTTGGAAAGTAATCGAAGAGGACTTTATGCAAGATATTCCTTTTGTGTCTAACTTGAAATTACGGACAAGTTATGGAATAACTGGAAACTCTGAAATTACAGCTTATCAGTCATTGGCTGGTTTAGGAAATTACGCCGTAATCTTCAATAATTCACGGCAGGTTGGTATTGGAGTCAACCGTCTAGCAAACCAGGATTTGCGTTGGGAAAAGACGGCGCAAGTTGATTTAGGTCTAGAACTAGGATTGATTAATAATAAAATCAATATCGAAGTAGACCTTTACCGTAAATTAACATCAGATATGTTATTGAGTGCTCCTGTACCTTCAAGTAGTGGATTTACCACTGTGAGTAAAAACGTAGGAAGCATGGAAAATCGCGGTTTGGAAATAGGAATTAATTCAGTCAATATAACGACACCAAATTTTTCTTGGAATTCTAATTTCAACATTTCATTCAATCAAAATAAGGTAGTCGAATTAGCAGGTGGTTCAGACATATTTCTAGGTGCGACAATTGTTCGAGTAGGTGCGCCTGTAGGTTCATTCTTCGGCTATGTGAATCAAGGAACTTACACAGTAGCAGAGGAAGGTCTAGCTTCAAAATACCTTAAAAAACCAGGTGATATAAAAAATCAGGATACGAATAATGATGGTAAGATTAATGATAATGACCGGGTAATTATTGGTAAAGGAATTCCAGATAGCTTCGGTTCATTCATTAATACATTCACTGTCAAAAACTTTGAGTTAATGGTTGACCTACAATTTATGTCTGGAAATGATGTTTTATGGCGGAGTAAACATTCAGCTGAGGATAGAGTTGGAATTGCGAATAGTTTCAAAACTGTTTTAAACGGTTGGACGCCTGCAAACCAAACCTCGACATTGGCGGAATTACGTCCTGTTTCAGCAGGTTATAATACATTCAATGATACAGATAAAATAATAGATGGATCATTTATACGTGGCAGAAATGCTGTTTTTTCCTATAAATTTTCACCGGATGTAGTAAGAAAAATGAAATTAAGTAAGCTAAGAGCATTTGTCTCGGTACAAAATTTCTTTTTGGCCACAAAATATCCAGGATATGATCCTGAGGTAGCGAATTCAGGAGCTGCATTTGATCAAGGATTCGATCTTTATGCGTATCCTAAAGCAAGGACATTTATGATTGGTTTAAATATTGGTCTTTAATTATCACATTTAAATATTACTAAGATGAAATTCAATATAAAAAAGTACTATTTATTAATAATCAGTTCATTATTAATATTCAGTGGATGCTCTGAGTTTTTAGAGGAACCCGACAAATCAAATTTTACAAATGAAAATTATTTTACCAAACCTGAGCATGCTGAGAGCGCCGTAAATTCAATTTATCAAGATTTACAACCAGTACTAGTCAGTGGATTTGGTGGTGGCCCTTGGATGATGACTGAGTTTGCGACAGGACTTGCTAATACTGAACTTGGGCAAGCCCAAAATTCAATTTTTGTAAGAAACTTAAATAATAATTCAGATAATGGCTACGGCCAAACCTATTGGACTAGCTATTATAGGGGAATTGCTAATGCTAATTTGGCCATTGCTAAAATTCCGGGTATACCGATGAATGAAGTAGCAAAGAAGAAAAGTTTAGGAGAGGCAAGATTCTTAAGAGCATTATATTATTTTGAACTCGTAAGGATTTTTGGGTCAGTTCCGTTAATAACTGAACCTGTTGGCTTAGCATCTAAGGATCTTTATCCCAGTCCAGCATCTGTTGAAAATATCTATAAGGTAATTGAAGGCGATTTACTAGAAGCAGAAAAATCTGGATTGGCGGCTAGGGATGCATCAGGCCGAGTTTCTATTGGGGCCGTTAAATCACTACTTTCAAGTGTTTATTTAACAATGGCCGGATTTCCATTAAACAAACCTGAAAATTTTGCTAAGGCAGCTGAAAAAGCGCTCGATGTGATGAATTCTAATCAGTTTTCGCTTTTCACCTCTTATGATGATTTACATCTTCCGTCAAGAAAAAATAGCATTGAAAATATTTTTCAGGTTCAGTATTTGGAAAATATTATACCTTCAAGTCTGCAAACGGCTATTATTCCATACAACCAAGGCATATCCAATTATAATGCTGAAACAGGTGCAATATTTGCAAATAAAGAATTTGTAGAGTCCTATGAGAAAGGCGATAAACGGGCGGCTGAAAAGCAATTCTATTATACAAGTTATACCTTAAAGAGTAACCGTAGCCTATCAAAAAATTTAGGTGGTTATTATATATTTAAGCATTTTGATGTTGTCGCTCAAACTTCGACAACAAGTAGCGGTTTAAATTGGACGATATTACGTTATCCAGAAGTATTATTAAACTACGCTGAAGCAGCAAACGAAGTGAGTGGGCCTACGCCGGCTATTTTAAATGCGGTTAATTTGATCAGAAAAAGAGCTGAATTACCTGAATTAACTGGTTTAACAAAAGCAGAATTACGCGAAGCTATTTGGAGAGAAAGATGGTATGAGCTAAGTTTTGAAAATAAAACTTGGTACGATATGGTCAGACTACGTAAGGCATTTAATGTTTTTACGAAAAAATTCGAACCATACGTAGGACATAAATTCTCTTACGGTCCAACTCTTGCCGAAAAGGAACTTCTTTTCCCAATACCAACTGCTGAAATAAGAAACAATAATAAGTTAAAGCAAAATCCGGGATACTAATTTGAATAATCTGATTTAAAGACGAGGCCCTCTATTTTTAATAGAGGGCCTCGTCTTTATTTTAAGTCTATAGAAAGTGTAGTATAATTAACTTAACTACCACCAACAATTAACTACCGCGTTTAAATGTCAGATTTGTTTAATCCTCCCACGTATCAGTTCTGAATAAATTAACCGGTAAGCCCTCTTTGCTGAACAAATTAGGCATATCATCATTTTTAAACGCATAGCGCACCGCGACAGGTTTAGGAACTTCTGGGCTAGAAACCGTTAACACAGAGCCACTAATTTTACCTTCTGCTGGATAAAATTTACGATCCTCTCCAGCAATCATCAGGTGACTAGGATCGCCATCTTTTGATACAAGTTTACTCGTTATCTCGCGGAAATAAATCTTAATTTTTCCATTTTCAATCTTTAAACGATCGTATTTAGGATAGAAAATTGGTCCTGCCTCCTGGCCATAATGTTTAACCAACGCTAAATTAGCAAAGCGATTAGCCACTTCAATTTTGATTGTAGGATGTATATTACTCACGTCAGGAACCAAATCCGACAATACAACCATTGCTGTATTCTCTAAGGCTAAATTTTTCGTTTGAGCCTCTCTCAATTTCGCACCATTGATGTTATCGCCATATTTGTTGTAAGGTGCGATTTGAGCAAAATAAAAGGGGAAATTTTTGTTGAATGCCGACCGCCATGATAGGATCAAATCGTTCATTAATTCAGTATAGGTGCGATATTGGCCAACATTACTTTCTCCTTGGTACCATAAAACACCCGCAATATTGTAGTTGACAATCGGTGCAATCATGGCATTATAATTCATTCCAATAATACTTTGATTATTTTTTATCGCTTGAACCAAATGCGGTTTTTTCATCACAGAATCCCGAGCAATCCAAACTTCCGCTTTTGTTCCACCCCAATTCGAACTAATAAGCCCCATCGGAACCTTCAATTGAGCATGTAGTTTTTTACCGAAAAAATATCCAATTGCAGAAAAGGCTTTCATGTCAGTAGGATTACACACCACCCATTTAGCTCGTACATCCTCTTGTGGATATTTAGCCGTGCCTTTGGGAATGTAAAAAAACCGGATTTGATCATTCGTGGCATTAGGCATCTCATCTATAGACTCTTGTAAATTCTGAGATCCACTCCACTCCATATTACTTTGGCCAGAAAATACCCAAACTTCACCAAAAACAACATCAGAAACGACTAATGAATGTCCACTTGTTTTGAAGGTAATGCGGTGATTTCCACCCGCTTTCGGCGTATTAATTTGCAAGGAAAAATGGCCTAAAACCGACTTCGTTTTGTACTGCGTTGTGTCCCAATCAACAGTCACTTTAACTTCCTCAGCGGGATTAGTAGTCCATCCCCACAAAGTAACTTTTGCTTTTTGCTGAAGGACCATGTGATCGCCAATAATCGCGGGTAATTGGACATCCGCTTGCAATCTGAAAGCAAAAAACACAAACAATAGACATAATTTTTTCATGATAAAAGGTTTAGATTTAAACGTACACTTACTTCATCAACTGGATATTGAGCGAGTTGAACAATATATTAACCGAACTCGAACATCTAAAAGATTCCCAAAAATTACGAAAAATAATTAATACCTAATCATCATCATCTTTTTTTGGTGTCGGGTAAACAAATGCCGCGCGCGTAGGACCAGGATATGGAATTTTATCCCCTTTTAGCCCGTGCCATAGAACAATGTTAAATGCTACATCATTGTTCGTGTCTTCCTTTTCAAAATTAAATAATTCAGATTTACGCTGCCATTCATTCTTTACCACGTTTTTAGCCTGTAAATCAACGTCAGGCACGATCGCTTTAAAATCACTCGGCTTCGCAACCGCATCGAAACAACGCCACATCGGCATAGCAGCAGCATCATATTGCGACATCGGATTTAAGCCTAAAATCAATTCCATCGTACGCAACATGGAACTGGTGGAATAGGCTGTATGATCAATGAAATTTCGTTTCACAAATCCTCCTGCCACATAAGCCGTACTCCGGTGAGCATCCACATGGTCGGCACCATTTTGTGCATCATCCTCCAAAATAAAAACGGCTGTTTCATTCCAAATTGGACTTTGCGAAAGCGTTTCGATCAATTGCCCCACCGCCAAATCATTGTCCGCCACATGGGCATATGGCGTAGGCCGACCGATTCTAAGCCCTTCCGTATGATCATTACCTAAACGTAACGTATTAAATTGTGGAACTCGATTTTCCTTTACCATGGTCTCAAATTCCGTTTTCCAAATGCGTAAACGGGTGGTATCCATAATCGATAAATTATAGCTCGGGAAACTTGGATTAAAATGCTTCTCCAATGCAGGAATAGCTGCCTTCCCATTGCTCACAAACTCACCATAGCTTCTATATGTAACTCCATAACGATTACACATATCCCAGATATAACCATTTTTGTTGAGGACTACATTTTTTTCTGCCTCACCGTAAATTCCACCTCCTTTGGCGCCATAACTGGTGGGCCAACTCTTCTCCATGTAATCCGTGGCGTAAGCCCCCATGGACCAATGATGCCCATCGGCACTAACCTCCGCGTCAACAAAAAAGTTATCTAATAGAACAAATTTTTCGGATATGGCATGTTGGTTGGGTGTATACTTTTTACCAAACAACAATAACGTTGTATCGCCGTTACCGCCATTTACATCAGATAATACTTGATCGTAGGTGCGATTTTCTTTGATCACATAAAAGACATATTTGATGGGAGACTTCTGCCCCATTTTCATTGGGATCGGATAGCCAGGTGCCTCTTTATCAGCAAGTTCTGATTTCGACGGACTAAAAGATGTGTTGCGATAAACAGCTTTTGTATAGGCCTGAAGGTCTTTTTCTGTAGGCGAAGGGATAATGCTCATGGAACCCTTGAACATAGAACCAATATATTGTACCTGCTTTGGAGCATTCATATCAGCACCGTGTAATATCACTTCTTGGCCATTTTTTATCGGCCGAGGTCCATACGGATTAGCTAGGGAAGTATTCCCTTTTCCATTGGCAACCCAAATTTTATTATTGATAAACTTCACCTGCGTTGGGAACCAACCCACCGGAATGAATCCCTTTGAGCGACTTTTTCCTAGTACGCTGACATCAAAAACAGCTAAACAATTATTATCCGCATTAGCGATGTACAAGGTTTTTGTACGCGAATCAATAGCCAAACCATTCGTTGTCGACCCCGATGGCGAGTTTGCATACAACGCTGCATCCAAGGTCTCAATTACTTTTTTAGTTGGCACATGAATAACTGAAACGGTATTATCATTGGCATTGCATACATACAATAGTTTCCCATCCTGACTAAGCAGCATCTCATTGGGGTTGTCACCTACGGCGATTGACTGTTTCCAAGCTTGTTTGTTTAGGTCAAAAATGAGTACTTGGTTACAACCCCAACACGAAATATACAATTCTTGTCCGTTGGCACTAATCACCGACATATATGCCTCACCGTCCAAACCAAATTGCTTTTCGATTTTTTGTGTGTTGGCATCAATAATGTATAAACTTCGATTGTCACGCGTAACTACGTAAATTTTCGCGCGTTTTGAGTCGTAGGAAATACCTGAGGGGGCAATTCGATTAGGCCATGCGGCACCTAAACTAATTTCATCTTTTTTAGTCAGCTTTTGCTGAATGATTTCATAGCGAACAATCTTATTATCATGACCTGCAGCGGCATATAAAAAGTGATCATCTGGGCTAAAGGCAAGTCCATACCATGCTTTTGGAATGATAACGGAATCAATAACTTGCTCCGATTTAACATCGATAAGTAGTATACTATGTGCGCTGACGCCATTATTCGTCACGGCAACAAGCTTTTTTGAGGTACTGGTAGCCACATTTAATGGTAAATCACCTAAGGCAAACGATTTACCTGCAGGGCTTAATTTCCAGCCATTGGGCAAGGAAACAATGGGTGACATTTTCTGCGCAGAAATAGCAAAAATATTACCTAAAAATAAGAGAATTAGTACGTTGGTTTTCATCCGATTATCATTTAAAATTCAGCATGTTACTTTCAAAAATAGCAAAAATAAACCTAGTGAAAATAACCGCATGATTAAATTATGAAAACGTATGACAAAATACATCTTAATGTAACTAAAGACTCAATCCTTCAATCTGTCGAAAATTTGTTTTATTCACAGGATTATTAACGTAATTTTCAATTTGAATCCGCTATTATAAGTAGAAACCCCATTTTTCGCTGACATTTAAAAATATGATGGCCATCAGGCGAAATAAATACCGAAAAAACCTACAACCATGAAAAACAATTTTAAATTTTTGGTTATTTCAGGAGCCAGCCTAATCATTTTGGGTCTTTTGCTTTCAGATTCATCTTGGTCAGGAATTTTATGGATTGTGGGCGTAGCCCTCATTGCCTTATCAACACACACCAAAGAGTCGCTTAAAGGATTTTCATTTACCTTATGGATTGTCGCTGCGGTAGTTTTAACCTTGCAATTCCCCACGCCATTCATTGGGTATGGAGATGTAAAGTTTAAAATATTGATTATCCCATTGCTCCAATTAATTATGTTTGGGATGGGATCTACCATGCAGATTTCAGATTTCCAAGAAGTGCTAAAGTCTCCAAAAGCCGTAGCTTTAGGCGTATTTTTTCAATTTTCCATCATGCCACTTGTCGGATGGAGCCTCACAAAAGTCTTCGATTTCCCATCAGAAATATCAGCCGGCATCATATTAGTTGGTTGCATGCCTTGCGGATTAGCCTCGAACGTCATGTCTTATTTAGCCAAGGCCAATGTAGCTCTTTCTCTAACTCTAACGTCTATCGCCACAATCATCGCCCCTATTTTAACGCCCTTATTGATGAAAAACTTGGCAGGCCAATTGATTGAAATTGATCTAATTGCCATGATCTGGGAAATCAGTAAATTGATTTTAATCCCTATTGTTTTAGGGGTTATTTACAATCGAATAATTGGAAATAAATGGGCTTGGTTTCAAGAGCAATTGCCCATAATCTCCATGATTAGCATTGGATTAATC
Organism: Aquirufa sp.; assembly: GCF_044377215.1. Classification (GTDB taxonomy): domain Bacteria; phylum Bacteroidota; class Bacteroidia; order Cytophagales; family Spirosomataceae; genus Aquirufa. The sequence continues at coordinate 37,228 of NZ_JBILJM010000007.1, read as the reverse complement.
ATCATTATTATTACCGCTAATGGCAGGGATGCATTACTTTCCGTTGGGCCTCTACTCGTTATCGCTTGTTTTATGCACAATATTATCGGCTTTGTTTTAGGCTATTGGGGCGGAAAACTTACCCGATTACCTGAAAAAGATTGCAGAACCATCGCCATCGAAGTTGGCTTACAAAATGCAGGATTAGCCTCTGGTTTAGCTATGGCCATGGGAAAAGTCGCCACAGTGGGTCTACCAGCCGCCATTTTTGGACCTGTTATGAATATTAATGGTTCTAGCCTAGCTAATTATTGGAAAAATAAATAACCTTTGGACAATTAGAAACTACTCGTTGACAAACTCACTTATTTCCTCAAATGGTAGGCTTTAGGTTTCGTAAAAGCTCTTAAACCCACATGTGAGAGTGTTAAGCCAAAACCTGAATGCCCCCTACCGCTCCATGGAAGTGCCGCACTCACGCGATCGCAACAATTCCAATATCCAGAACCTGAATCTACTAAAGCTAAAATGGCCTCTGCCCTATTTTGATCCGCCGAATAAACCCCAGCCGTTAACCCATAGGTTGTATCATTCATCAGACGAATGGCATCTGCATCATGCTCAACGCGCATAATCCCAATAATGGGACCAAAACTTTCCTCACGCATTAACGTCATCTCATTTGTTACATCCACTAAGACCGTTGGCTCAAAATAATTCCCCTTCCCTTCCATACGTTTTCCTCCCACAAGAACCCGAGCTCCCTTCGCTAGCGCATTCTCCACTTGGGAAGTCAATACATCCAATTGCGCCTTTCGGCTCAAAACCGAAATATATACGCCATCCTCAGTGGGCAAACCTACTTTCCATGAGTTAACCTCTTCTACAAAGGCCTGCACAAACTCCTCATATACAGCCGATTGCACATAAATACGTTCAACAGAACAACAACTTTGTCCATTGTTGTAAAATGCTCCATCAGCAATTCCAGCAGCTACAGCCACCACATCCACCACATCATCCGCCACATAAACGGGATCCTTTCCGCCTAGTTCAAGTACGCATGGAACCATCTTGGTAGCCACATGCGTATAAATTTTTTGACCCGTTTGATACGATCCCGTAAAATAAAAACCATCAAAAGGCATATCCAAAAGTGCTTTCCCAACATCCCCCTCCCCGATAGCCACTTGAAAAACATCCTCCGGCACGCCTGCCTCAATTAGGTAGTTGGCAATTTGCAGACCTGTCAACGACGCGTATTCAGATGGTTTGTACATAACTGCGTTACCGGCCAACAAAGCTGGCACAAAAATATTTACGCCCACATTGTAGGGATAATTCCACGCTGAAATATTACAAATAACTCCTAGAGGCTCATATACAATCTTTTCTGTCAATTGATCTGAAAGCGACATGATCTCATCTGTTAAATATTGGATGGCATGTTGGGCAAGCCAACTAGCCTTTGCACCGGCTCCATTAATTTCATTTCTACTTTGTTGCAAAGGCTTACCCATCTCAGACGTTAAAATAGCGGCTAATTCTTCGCTATTTTCCTTAATCAAAAACACAAATTTCTCAATAATATCGATACGATTCTGAAGTGGAACTGCTGACCACGCAGAGGATGCATGTTGTAAACGGCCAAATTTTATTGCCAAACTATCTATTGAATCTTCTTGAATAGTAGCTATTATTTCTTCAGTAGCAGGATTAATGATATGCATATTTTATTTTTTTTGCATCGCTTCGATGAAAGCAAGACGAATGTTTTGTGAAAAAGCTAGGTTAAAAGCAGGAATCTGCATCCGCTCCGGATGCCACTGCACGCCTAAAAAAAAAGGTAATTCCTGATCCGCATATTCAATGGCTTCCACCACCCCATCAGTTGAACGCGCAGCAACTTTCAGTCCGCTTCCCAACTTATCTATGCCTTGGTGATGAGCTGAGTTGACCATTCCAGAAGTAAGTCCACAAATGTTTGCTAATAAGGTAGCAGACTCAACCTGAATTTGATGTTCAAAATCACCCGTAGCGGTCTTTCGGTGATTCAAAAAATCACTTTCTTGAAGATCCTGAAATAAGGTTCCGCCTAAGGCCACATTAACTAATTGGAGGCCCCGACAAATTGCCAATAACGGTTTATTTTGTTTTTGAGCATAGTTGAAAACAGCTATTTCAAAATGATCCCGCGATTCGTTAAAATCCGTAGAATTAGGGTAATTAGTTCGTTTATTTTGGTAAAATTGAGGATGTAAATCGATGCCACCAGTCAGCAAAAAACCATCACAACGCTCTAAATCATGTGTATTTTGATCTTGGTATGCTAAGATGACAACCTCGATACCTTCACCCGAAATCCAGGTTGGATAATTTTGAAAATTGGTATCCGAAGAGGTGATTCCGATCGTGCACATACCTTATAATGCTTCCTGGTAAAGTGCCCTAAAATCAGATTGAGATACGGGTTTTGGATTATTGGGATGTGCAAAATCTGCAAAAGCCAAAGCTGATAACGTATCTAAATGAGACTCTTTGACTTGAATTTCACGTAAGCGATGGGGAATCCCAACCTTTGAATTTAAGTCAAACAGATATTGAACTACCGATTCCCCTAACTCCGATTTCAAACCTAAGGCCTGAGCCATCCGGGCAAATCGATCCTCAAAACCCGCAATGTTAAAACGCATTCCATAAGGGATATTAATTGCATTCGCCAACCCATGATGTGTATCTAAAAGAGATGAAAGCGGGTGCGCTAAGGAGTGAACAACGCCCAATCCTTTTTGAAACGCAATTGCACCCATCATGGAGGCAAGCAACATTTTTGATCGCGCATTTAAATCGGGTTGACGTACCGCATCCACCAGCGATTCCGCCACTAAACGCATCCCCTCCAAGGCAATTCCATCACACATTGGATGAAAATTTTTGGCTAAATATGCCTCCATGTTGTGAGTTAACGCGTCCATACCAGTGGCTGCAGTAACAAAAGCAGGTAATTCCATGGTTAAAAGCGGATCAGCAAAAACAATTTTGGCCAAAAGCTTGGGGGAAAATAAAATCTTTTTTTGATGTGTTTCATCATCTGCAATAATGGCAGATCTACCCACCTCACTACCCGTCCCCGACGTAGTTGGAATGGTCACAAAATGAGGAACATCGTTGGTCACATACACATCACCCCCAATTAAATCATCATAGACAAACAAATCTTCCCGATGGTTTACCTGAAGTACGATAGCACGAGCAACATCCAAAGCTGCACCTCCACCGATTCCTACTAAACAATCTCGGTTTGTTGCATCCCAAACAGCCGTTCCTGCATATACGTCCGACTTAACCGGATTTTTATGAATGGAAGAAAAAACTTCTACAGATATACCTGCGTGAGCTAAATCAGCACAAATATTTTTAAAAAATCCAAGTTCCGCAATCACTGGATCGGTCACGAGCAGGGGCTTCGAAAAACCATGGTTTTTTAAATATGGAGCTAATTCTTTTATCGCTCCAGCCCCAAACCGAATAATAGTGGGGAAATTAAATTGTTTTACTTGATTAAAATCCATCTTAAATTATTTCAAAATACCTTCTTTTTTCCCAATCGTTCACTACGCGGCCATATTGCTGACATTCCCACTCCCGGGAAGCTACAAAATGCTTTACAAACGTTTCGCCAAATAATTCAAAGGCAATGGGGGAATGTTTCATTGCCTCTGTTGCCTGCTGCAAACTGCTAGGCAAACGCCCATGTGAAACATCAGCATAACCATTTCCTAAAGTAGGTTCTTGCAAAGCTAATTGATGTTGAATGCCATACAAACCACTCGCTAAACAGGCGGCCATGGCCAAATATGGATTCACATCTGAGCCTACCACCCGCGTTTCAAGCCGTGTTGATTTTTTACTTCCAGGAATAGCACGCAAAGCAACCGTCCGGTTGTCCACTGCCCAAGTAAGCGTTGTGGGAGCCCAAGCTCCTTCCACTAAACGCTTATACGAATTGATTGTAGGTGCAAACATGGGTAAAATATATGGTAAACAATGGAGTTGGCCCGCAATATAATGCCGCATGGTTGCACTCATTCCTTGCTCATCAATTTCGTCAAAAAACAAATTTTTAGACGCGCCTGCATCCCAAAGACTTTGATGCACATGCCCACTACAACCCGGCAAACGTTCATCCCATTTGGCCATAAATGTGGCCATAATACCCTGCTTGTAGGCTAATTCTTTTACTGATGATTTAAACAAAACAGCACGGTCGGCAGCTTCTAATATACCTGAATAAGTTATCGCAGCTTCATAAACGCCCGGACCTGTTTCTGTGTGTAAACCTTCTAATGGAATTCCGAAAGATCCTAAATCTGAAAATAGTGATTTGAAAAAATCATTGCGTAAAGTGCTTCGTAAAACTGAATAACCAAACATTCCGGGACTTAAGGGTTTTAAGTTTTGGAAATTCTTATCATGTACGGAAGCAGGTGTTTCCTCAAAATTAAACCACTCAAATTCTTGACTAAAGAAAGGGGTAAATCCGGATTTTTGAGCCCGATCTATAACTTTTTCGAGTAAATTTCGTGGACAAACAGCAGCACTATGTTGTGGGGAATCAATCAATTCACATAGAAAAAAAGGAATATTGTTTTCCCAAGGGATCATTCTAAAGGAAGAAAGATCAATGCGCGCAGGGGCGTCGGGATAGCCAGAATGCCAACCCGTATACTGAGAATTTTCATACGCCACATCGGCCATGTCCCACCCAAAAACCACATTGCAGAAACCCATTTCAGATTGGGCAACAGAGAAAAACTTCTCAGTACTAATGTACTTCCCGCGTAAAACCCCATCAATATCTACCAAAGCGACTTTTACTCGTTGGTCTGGATGTTCCCGCACGTAATCAAAAATTTGATTCTCCGTCATGATGACCTTATTTTTTTGGAAAAAACAACTTAAAAAACAGCAAGCAAATTAGGATGATCCCAGCATAAATAAAAAACAAATTTGAATTATTGTATGCAATTAAAAGGAAAGAAGCACCTGAGAGTACAAGGGCAATTAAGGGTGTCCACGGATACCCAGGAACTGAAAATGGCCTTGCTAAATTAGGGGCATTCCTCCGTAATTGAAGTAATGAAAGCATGGCAATAAAATACAGTGTCAAGGCACCCATTACAGAAACCGTAATTATTTCAGCCGTCTTATTTGTTAATAATGCAGCGATTCCGATCCCCATATTGACGAGTAGTGCATTGGCAGGCGTTAAAAATTTAGGATGTAATTTTCCTAAAAATCGGGGAGCAAAACCTTTTAATCCAAATTCGTACGTAGAACGACCCGCAGCTAGAATTAACCCATGAAAAGAAGCAATTAAGCCAAAAAGCCCCACCGTTAGAAGTAAGTGAAATAACAAGGAATTCGTTCCCACAATTTGACCCATCGCTAGGGGAAGTGGGGAGTCAGAGGTTTCACCAGAAAGCCCATTCTTAAAAACAATGGCTTCCCAACCACCCACACCAATCGCGGCAAAAAATACGAGCACACATAAAATAACGAGCGTGAATAGCGCGGAACCAAAACCGCGTTGAATATCTTTCTGCGGATTTTTCGCCTCTTCGGCTACATTTGCCAAACCCTCAATGCCTAAGAAAAACCAAATCGCAAAGGGCAAAGAGGCAACAACTCCATACCAACCATTCGGCCAGGCGTTTTGCTGCATATTCGCCCATTTAAAATGAGGCAATGTAACACCGGCAAAAATCAAAATTTCAACCACCGCAATAATCGTGATCCATAATTCAAATGTTGCGGCGGCTTTAATGCCGTAAATGTTGAGCGCTGTGAATATGAAATAGGCCGATAATGAAATCCAAAGAATTGGTATATCTGGGAAAAACAGATTAAAGTAAGCGCCAATACCAAAAGCAATTGCGGGTGGAGCAAAAATAAATTCGATCATTTGGGCTAAACCAGCAATAAATCCAATTTGATTCCCAAAGGCTTTCGTTGCATAATCGAAAACACCGCCAGCCTTCGGAATAGCACAAGCTAATTCCGCGTAAGAAAAACTAAAACACGTATAGAGCAAAATAACAAGGACCGTAGCGAGGGCCAACCCAAGTGTTCCTCCTTCTTTTAGCCCTAAATTCCATCCGAAATACATCCCGGAAATGACATAACCAACACCCAGGCCCCATAACATCAAGGGGCTTAGGACTTTTTTCATGTGAGCTTGATGCTCACTATCGCTTGAATTAAGTTGCATTCAATTAACATTTGACACTAGATAAAGTAATACCTGATTAAATTATCTACTAAAATTTCACTCAAACGAATGTAGGAAAATATTACCTGAATTGAATGTGTTCTCAAAGAAACTAAACCACTTTTACAATCAATAAAATTACTTAGCCGTCAGCTCAAGTAACCTTCCCCCGTCTTCCACACTCACATAAATTTTACCTGCAGGCCCCATTTTCACATTCCGTATGCGGCCAAAATCTGGGAGTAAAATGGTTTCACTTCCAGGAATACCATTTGTCATTTTTATATTAATTAAATGCTTTCGTGTCAAACTTCCCATCAATAAATTACCATTCCAATCTTTAAACGAAGTATGATTGATAAAAGTAAGTCCGGAAGGAGCAAGAGCCGGTGTCCATGTCTTTAAGGGCGCAATAATCCCAGGCGCCGTATGTCCATTACTAATTGTCGTTCCATTGTAATTTATGCCAACGCTATACAAAGGCCAACCGAAATTATTTCCCGCTTCGACTCGGTTAAGCTCACAGCCACCACTTGGCCCATGTTCATTAACAAAAAGCCGTCCTGATTTCGGTTCAAAAGCCATTCCCTGCGGATTTCGATGTCCATAACTATATAGGGTACTGCGTTGTGTTTGGCCAGGAAGGATCGGATTATCGCTTGGCACACTTCCATCAATATTCATTCGATGTATTTTGCCCCAGAATGTAGTGGTTCGTTGGCTATTTTGATGTGGACTTGAGGCTCCACCCAAACTACCTCCTCCGCCTTCCCCTACACTCCAATATAATTTTCCATCGGGACCAAAAGCAATTCGGCTTCCAAAGTGACCATTCCACGTGGAAGCTGATTCCGTGGTATGCAGCAAGCGCCAATCAGTAGCTACATTTCCACGTAAGGTAAAGCGGGCAAGCGAAAGAAAACCGCCGGTAATGCTGTAGGTAACGAACACCGACTTGCTACTAGCAAAATCAGGGGCAATAGCCAAATCTAATAATCCACCCTGCCCTACTGCCGAAATATTAGTAGGTAATCCCGTAATCCGCGTGGTACTTCGAGTGAGGTTATCATACAACTGAATTGTCCCTGATTTTTGGGTAAAAAGTAAGTTACCATCAGGCAAAATGTCAAAACCCCAAATGATGCCTTGGTTATTGAGTAAGGTCGTAATTTTAATTTCCGGTATGCCCGTTGGTGAAGTACTCGCCAAAGGAGATTCTATCTCTTTTGAACAGGATAACATGAGCAATAAAAATAGCACAGAAATCCGTGCGAGGCATGCCCTAGAATAATAGAAAAATCTGCTTAGGTTCATTTAACTCACAATGTGACGCTCAAAGTAAAATCGATACAAAAAATCTCACTCGGGAAGATAAAAAATATTTTTTGGTTTTTCGAGGAGATTTCTTCATTTTGACCTTATGAAAAAACTAAACCAAATAGCTATAACCAACTGATGAAAATTTGCCAGATTATCATTCTCCTATTTTTAAGCCAAACCACCCTTATCGCCCAAAAGTCTATTGTTTGGAAGGAAAGCTATCCGGGTATTTGGAAAGCGGATATTGGTCAAAAACAAAAACATAGTCTGCTTCAAGCGGCTGGTGGCAAGGTGAATTTGTCCGCGTTAAATCAACTTCCTAAAACCGCATTTCCACTAGATAAAGGGGCCATTGAAATCAAAATCATTCAAGGGAAAACCTATCTAAAATTGCCGCTCCAACAAGGAGAGCAGTTGTTCGGTTTGGGGCTTAATTTTCAAACGGTAAACCAACGAGGTCGTATTTTAAACCTTCACATAGATCATTTTGGTGGGAAGGATAATGGTCGAACGCATGCGCCTGTTCCTTTTTATGTTTCCTCAAAAGGCTATGGCGTGTTGATTGATGCTGCTCAATACATCACCGTTTATGCAGGAACCGGTGTGCGCGTCGATTCCAAAAATCCGCCCGAGCTTCAGGACCGAAATACGAATAAAAAATGGAGTGCACAACCCTATTCAGATGCGGTGGAGGTATTGGTACCAACGAATGGTACCAGTCTTTACGTATTTGCTGGGCCATCACCTATGCAAGCAGTACAGCGCTATAATTTACTTAATGGCGGTGGCTATTTACCTCCCAAATGGGGATTGGGATTTACACAACGCGTACCCACACTTTATTCCCAAGAAGACATCTTAAAAGAAGTCGCTAGTTTTGAGGAACATAATTTTCCATTGGATTTTATTGGCGTAGAGCCTGGTTGGCAAAGTATGTCCTACCCATGCACCTTTGAATGGGATACGACGCGATTCCCGACACCCAAATTATTCTTGGCAAAATTAGCAGAAAAGGGCGTTTCAGCTAATCTATGGCTTAATCCCTATGTTTCACCGAAGTCGTCCCTCTATCCCTTGGTTAAAAACCTGACGGGCTCGCATACAGTTTGGAATGGTTTGGTGCCCGATTTTACCTTGGCCCAAACCCGTCAGTTATACAAGAATCATTTCAAAAAAAATCATTTAGACATTGGCGTAGGTGGTTATAAAATAGACGAGGTCGATGGCTATGACAATTGGGTCTGGCCGGATGTAGCAACATTCCCATCGGGCACAAGTGCAGAGGAGATGCGGCAAATATATGGATCGTTGGTTCAAAAAATGACCGCTGATTGGTACAAAGAAATCAACAAGCGAACCTATGGTTTAGTTAGGGCCTCTAATGCAGGGAGTAGCCATTTGCCTTACGTAATTTACAATGACTATTACAATCACAAGGATTTCATCACTGCATTGGTCAATAGTAGTTTTATTGGCGTCCTGTGGACTCCAGAAGTACGCGCATCTAAAACAGCGGAAGAATGGATACGAAGAATGCAATCCGCCTGTTTTTCACCAATGGCCATGATTAATGCATGGGCCGACGGGACCAAACCGTGGACTTTCCCCGAAGTAGCCGATGCGGTAAAAGAGGTGGCCAATTTACGGATGCAATTATTACCCTACCTATATACGACATTTGCGGCTTATTACCGGGAGGGAAAACCACCCTTTCGCGCCATGCAATTAGTTGACGAATTTAGTGACCAAAATATCCAAGAGCGCGGCCAACTGGATGCAACAACAAATCCATACCAAATGGCCATACGGAAAGACATCAAAGACCAGTACATGATGGGCGATGACATCTTGGTTGCTCCTATGTTTGCAGGGGAGAAAAGTAGGCAGGTTATTTTACCTAAGGGAAAATGGTATGATTTTTACTCGGGAGACTTTGTGGGAGAAAACCAATTGATTCAGATTGAGCCACCTTTGGAGAAAATCCCATTGTTCGTGCGCGATGGAGGGATTATACCGTTGGTTCCTATTCACCGACAAGCACCTAAGTCAGGCGAAAAATGGCCACTTACATTACAACATTATGGCCAAAATCCTGGAGCATTTACCCTGTATGATGATGATGGTAAAACGTTTGATTATGAAAAAGGAAAATTCACCTTATCGAAGTATTCGGTTCAACGAAATCCACAAGGGAAATTGGCGGGAAATCAAGCTATTCAAGTACCTATGAGCTATTTGCCGGAGGTAAGGTGGGTATTTATGACGAAATAAAGTATCAATAAATTGACCAATCAATTTTAATGAATCTATTTGAATCAAAACCAAGTCAGCTGTAAAAAAATCAGTTTTTATATAATTGAAATAATTTCTAAGTTTGGGTCATCATAAAATACATCCTTTCACAAAATCGATTCATTTGTCGACCTACCTTATTAGCTAAACCAATTTTCTACTATGACTTATTGCCTAAAAATTTTCGCCCTAATTTCTGTTTTATGTTCCCCAATAGTTGCGCAGACACAGCAGACCTATGCCGAAAAGCTCGGATTTCCTAAAGGCAAAAAAGTCCTTATATTCCATGTTGACGATTGCGGAATGTCCTATTCTTCCAATCAAGGTGCTTATAAATCGATGGAACAGGGAGTGGCTACTTCATGTAGCATCATGATGCCCTGCCCTTGGGCCGCAAGTTTCATTCACTATCTACAGAAAAACAATCCAAAGGCTGATGCGGGCTTACACCTTACATTAACTTCAGAATGGAATGATTACCGCTGGCCTGCGCTTGCGGGGTTCCAACAAGTTCCCGGATTAAGTGATGGAGATGGATGTCTGCACCGGAGCGTCGAACAGGTTATTAAACATGCAAGTCCGGATGAAGTGGAAAGAGAAATTAGAGCTCAAGTAGAACGAGCAAAACGATTGGGATGGGCCCCTACGCACATCGACTCACACATGGGAACGCTATTTGCCTACCCCCCATTTTTAGAGCGCTATGTTAAGGTTGGTATTGAGTTAGGCATTCCTGTGATGTTTCCAGGGGGAAATAATAAAATGATGATTGAATCCATGAACTTACCACTTATTAAAAAGATGAAAGCAGATGGGACATGGAAAGAGGGCACCAAATTAGAAGCTAAAAGATATGGCTTGACCGATTTGTTTGGTGAAGCGAGTAAAATGGGTGAAAAACTTTGGAATGCAGGACTTCCCGTTTTAGACGATTTACATACGTTTAGTGGTGATTGGAAACCTGCCGGAAACCCGAGCGCTGAAGAATGGGGGAAATATAAGGCCCAACAATGGATTGAAACAATCAAAAATATGAATCCAGGAGTAGCCATGATGATCGTACATAGCAGTGACATCACTGAGGAATTCAAGTATGTATCTGGTTCAGGTGGCTCGCGTTTAGCCGACATGAATTCCATGATGAATCCTGAACTAAAAGCCTACATCGAAAAAGAAGGAATTATTCTAACTACTTTCCGCGAATTATTGGAGCGCCGTAAAAAGGTTCACTAATACTCCTTTAGAGGTAGTCACGGTCAAAAAACCCTAGTTATTTTCTTTTTTCAAATTCACTAGATAGCCAAAAAGCGCTGCTGTGAAAAACATAATCAAACTATAAATAACGGCTGGTGTACTCATCGCACTATTCCCAATCACCGTCAATGCAATAAATATGGCCAACGTGCCATTGTGAATGCCAATCTCCATACCAATCGCAATAGCCTGCGCCTTGCCCAATTGGAACAAACGTGGTACAAAATAGCCAATACCCATGCTAAGAACGTTTAATAATAAGGTAGGTATGCCCACTAATTTAAAATCTTGAACGATATGTGCCTTTTCTTTAAGAATCGTCATGACAATGACCAAAACCAGAAATAGAGCAGAAATAATTTTAACAGGACTACTCAGACGTTCAGCCACGGAGCTTGCTTTAGAACGAATTAACATACCAATCGAAACAGGTCCTAAAACAACTAAGCAAACCTCGAATACTTTTTTAAATTGTAAGGGTACCACCTGATCCGTTTGCATAAAACTAGCCATAGCAAAATTAACAATGACAGTAATCGAAAAAACAGAAATCAAGCTATTTAAGGCTGTCAAAGTCACATTGAGAGCTACGTCACCTTTGGCAATATGAGAATACAAATTAGCAGTGGGGCCACCAGGGGAAGCAGATAAAAGCATGAGACCTACCGCTAATTCAGGCGATAGATTAAAACCTACCGCAATAAAATAACAAATAGTGGGCAACAGAATCATTTGACAGACTAAGCCGATCAATACGGCTTTCGGAAAAATAAGTACACGTTTAAAATCTTCTACGCGCAGTGAAAGCCCCAAGCCCATCATGATAATAGCCAATGCGAGAGGTAGGAGTACGACAGCTAAAAAATTTGCTTGCATAATTCGTATAGGTTTAGGTGTAATGTCGGTGGCAAATAAAAACGAAATAACTTAAACAAACAAATTCATCCCACCTTGAGTCAAGCCAACATTCATTTCCAAATCTTCAGATGTGATTGTATCGTTATTTCTGAGGTTGATTCACTGCATCTGATAAATGGCGGAGCATTTCAAACGTATATTCACCCATATTCGGACCAAACCATCCCATAGTTTTAGGCTCATAGGAATCAAAATAAAAATATTTTCCTGGAATGATATAACCCACGTAACTACCATTAAAACTTGTAATGTTAGCATGATAACCTTTATTGGCCAACGCATCCTTAATTTGAAGTGCAAACTCACCACTGAAGTCGGATGGTGTCGTAAACCACATAAGATTATCCATTTTAATGACTTGCAAGTAAACATTTTGGGGCAAAGGCATTAATTTTTCACTTAGCCAGCTCGTGAAATGTAAATGATTTGTCAAACGAATGTGGTAAGCGGGTAAGTCCATTTTTAAGCTAATCGAGGACAAATTAATTCGATCTTTGAGTTGCACCTGTGTTAAATGCTTTTCGAGACTGTCAGCGAGCGCCTCTCCTATGTGCTTCGACTTTTCAAATTCGTTGCCCTCTCCTACTGGGCTTTGACTTCCCACGGAGCCACCGCAGAAAATAGCTAGGTCTACAGAACCCTGTTCCATTTTTCGTTGCCAATAACCGGGATAATCTGCACTAAATTCAAAATTATCGGCACCAATGGTCGTTGCATGTGCGCCAAATGATCCAATTACCGCTTTGAACCCTGTTTTTTGTTGAATGGATATATAATTAAACTGGCCATTGATGGTTCCTGTCTCACCGATCAATCGATTTTTTACATAAGGCGCCGCATTGAAATACCCATTCCCAAATCGGGCAGGTTTTAAGTCGGCAATTGCTTTAGTGACCGCCGTTGATATTTGATTAACCAACCATTTTTGAATGCCCAGATTGGCTTTCCCTGCAAATTGTTCCCCGATGAAACCTGGCCCCCAAGCTCCTACACTAGAATGCGTGTGCGAGGCTGAATAAAATACTTGATTTCGTTGGATACCCTTTTTTTGAAGTGTTAAACTAACTTCATCAATGATGTTGGGAGGCATAATGAGCATATCAGCACCCACTATAACGACCAATTGATTACCCACTTTGATCGCTGCGGCTTTTACAAAAATACTATCATGTGTACCTTTGGCACTTTTCCCTTTGCGGGCACCAAAACCAGCCAATGGAACTTCGATAAACTTACCCGCTGTTGGATTATCTTGATCATGGCCCACACCTGGCGTAATGCTCACTTTGGAGAAACCGGCCTCGAGAAGATCGTCACTATTTTTTAGTGTTTTCGTAAGACTATCCAACCTCGTTTTCGTTTGTTGGTAATACGCCGTTTTAAAATAAGGTGTTTGATCAACGCGACAGGAAATCAAAAAAGATAGTAAAAAGACAGTGCTAGAAAGCACGATTCCAACAATCAAACCAATTTTTTTCATGGTAAATCAGAGATAAGACGAAGGCAAAAATAACTAAATGTGTGGATTACTTTTGCTATTCTTTTCAAAAGATACTCAGGGTAGATTGGTGAGGAATGTTGAACACCAAGCACCCTTAAAGCGCGCGGATATTAGTATTTATTGGAAAATGAAGGCTTTGTGATATTTCCATTTTCATCAATTGGGTATAATGCGCCCTCCTTCTCTAGCTGTTCACGCATTTGATTAACTAATTTTTTCAATTTTTGAGGCATTTTAGTAGCCAAGTTATTCGTTTCATATGGATCCAATAAAAGGTTAAATAGTTCAAATCTTGTATTTGCAGGGTTTAATGCTGGAAAATAATGATAGACAATCTTCCAATCGCCATTTCGATAGCTTGTAAAATACTTACTTCGGTGATCATGCGGAAAGTGCATTAAAAACGTCTCAGATTTTAAGGAATTCGAATTTCCCATCAGATTGACCGCTAATGAAGTACCGTCAACAGAATGTCCGATTGGATTTTTTATATCTAATAAATCTAAAATAGTCGGATAGATATCCATAATTGTTCCTAATTGAGTTTGGATGGCACCTTGCTTTATAGGCATTTTTTTCTGCCAAGTGTTTGTGCGTTCAGGTTTAGCCCACGAGGCAATAAATGGAATTCGCATTCCTCCCTCATAATGTGTGCCTTTTTTTCCCCTGAGAGGAGCAGAACTTGAAACTTCATGTGTAGGTCCAAGCGGTGCGTCTGAGCCATTATCTCCTAAAAAAAAGATAATGGTATTTTCCGCAAGGCTTAATTTTTCTAATTCATCCAAAATTTGACCCAATGAATTATCCATCCCTTCAACCATACTCGCGAACTTTTGAGCTTCCACGCCCCGTAAGGTATCCTTCATATAATGCGCCTTAAATGATGGATCAAACATAAAAGGCGTGTGCACTGCATAATGGGCTATTTGTAAGAAAAAAGGCTTTTTGTTTGCTGCCGCCTTATTTATTTCCTTTTTGGCTTCATTCGTTAAGGCATCCGTTAAAAAAGTAGACGTTTGATGGTAATTTTCTAAATGGGGTACTTGTTGCCTTATACTTCCATTCTTCATTTTTTGGGCATAATTATCCATACCTAAATAGCTACCCGGATGACCAATTGCAGTGCCCCCAATATTAACATGATACCCTAAATTCAGGGGATTTTCTGCAAAAGACCCAAATGGCCCAAAGTGTGCTTTACCCACATATATTGTTTCATAACCTTGTTTTTGAAGTAATAAAGGCAAAGTCGTTGTATCCGTTTTAGGGATTCCTTTCCAATTCCAGTCTTTGGGACCCAAGTTGCCGCGATTATTTTCATCCGGATTAATCCACTGTGTCGTTTTATGGCGCGCAGCATTTTGTCCAGTGATTAGACTTGCACGCGAAGGCGAACAAACACTTTGTGCATAAAAAGTAGAAAACCGAATACCTAAATCGGCCAATCTTTTCATATTAGGTGTTTGGTACCAATTATTAAGTGGATGGACTTGAGGTTTTCCCTTGGAATCCAAAAGAAAAGGAACAGAAGTATCCATTAGCCCCATATCATCCACTAAAAAGATAATGATATTGGGCTTTTGAGGGCTTTGGGAAAATGAGGTAGTTATTGTCAAAAAATAAATACTAGCTAAAAGACAAATTCTTGATAAGCTCGAAAACATATAAAATAAGTTTAAGGATGGCGAAAATAAATATAACGTAGTGGTATCTAAACTTGGAAATCAACAGTTTTACAGTCGCCAATAATTCAGGCGTTATGAAGCACTATTTTACTCCCGCCTCAAACTACCATTATTTAATAAAACATTCCTAGGGTCTAATTCAACTTGTAAAGGTGCAGAACCTACTGAAAAACTATAACGCTGTGATTTAGCCGAAAGCTTCATTTTCAAGATGGTTGGGGTACTTTTCCCCAACGTATAATATCCAATTTCAACTGGAGTATTAAACAAAAAATCACCCGATTGAACTTGGTTCAATTGAACTGTCATTTTTTTTGTTTTGAAATTATAGTTCCAAGAAGCTTCAATCGTTGGATTAACAGGTTGATATAACCATTGATTAAAAAATAACTTCAAGTCTTTTCCAGATACTTTTTCCATTTCAATTCTAAATTCATTCGTAGTTGTATTAGCATTAAAATACGTAGCATAATAGTTTCGAATTCCTTTTTTGAAGTTAGTTTCTCCAAGTAAATCTCGGAGCATATGAATCACCCAAGCCCCTTTTTGATAGGTTAATCCACTAGTAACTTGTTCAACCTCGGCGGACCTAGGACTCACAATACTGAAATTGGGCATTTTGACTGCCAAATCATAAATAGTCTGCTTAGCTTTCAGTAAGCCTTTCGTATATTCTTTTTTCCCATATTCATGCTCTATAAATAATAAGGTAAAGAACGTGGCGAAACCTTCACTTAGCCAGGCGTCATCCCAATTAGCCTCCGTAATTGCATTGCCAAACCACTGATGTGCAATTTCATGAATCACGACGTTTCTAATACGTTCATCTCTTTTTCCATTCACTAAATTTTCTCCATAAAAAATCGCTGAGGATGTCTCCATTCCCCCATTGACACTCGGCGTTTGAATATTTGCTAATTTCTCGTAGGCATAGGGCCCAACATAGTCACTGAAAAATGTTAACGCCTTTTTTGTTGGCTCATCAAAATCATAAAAACCTGCCTCTCTGTTTTTGGGATATACCCACGTTTGTATGGATTTGCCCCTAAACGTGTCAACATATTTAACAGCAAAATCGGCTACACCTAACACGTATAACCAGGACGAAACGGGTACAGATTGTTTCCAATGCGTTCGTTTTTCATTATTTCCCAAATCAGATTCTTCGAGTAGCAAACCATTTGAGACTACCTTATAATGTGAAGGTGCCTTTACTATAAATTCAGAAGTAGCTTTATCGGAAGGATGATCAATGAGTGGCAACCAATGTCTTCCTCTGTTGGGCCAATTTTCATTAAAAAAACTACGATCACCATATTTTGTGGCCCCTATTCTTAAACCATCAAATGGAATTCCATGGTATTTAATCGTATAAATAACTGTTTGATTTAGGATAGAAGCTTGAGGTAAATGAATAATGAGTGCGTCATTTTGGTGTGTAAAAGCGACGGCTTTGGTATTAATAAAAATGGCGTCAACAACCATTCCTTTCCCATTCCTTTCTACTGATTTATTGACAAGATCTAAGCGAAAATTCAATACACCTGCTTGCTTAAAATTGATAGTAATTTGTGTTTTGCCAATAATTTCATCGGTGCTATCGCTCAAGCCCAGTTCAAAGGTATAATGTTTGACATCGATACTTTTATTAATTGGGTACGTATCAGCATGGGAGATTAAGGGAAAAAATAAAAAAGTTATCGCCAAAAATCTACTTAATTTATTCATCACAGTATCGTTGTTTTTTTCAAGTAGAACCCTTTCGCGTCTACTTGTGGGGGTAATGTACTTTGAATGATGATCCCTTCACTTGAAATATTTGTTCGGGTGGTTTTACCATTGGCAGTAATTTCAAAAGGCAGGGTCATGAATAAATTATTCACTTTAATTTGAAATTTTTGAAAACCCACTTCTTTGATCGAAATATCTAACACATTCGTTGTTCTTAAATAAAAATCGAAAAATGGCTTCAAATCTTTCCCCGAGGCGTTACTAAATAATTTTTCTATGTCCTCAGTTGTAATAAAGTTGTCATACGTGTATTGGGGACTGGTTGCCAGTTTATATAATGTAGGAAAAAATAGCTGGTCCCCTACTACGTATCTCAAACTATGCATAAAAAAGGACCCCTTACCGTAAATGTCACCACCTGAGTAAACTTCCTCTTCGGTGATTCCTTCACCGGCAGGTACAATGGCTTTCTTATTTTTTGAATTACGTCTATGGCCAGCAATAATCTCATCGTAGGCTGCTTCTCCTCCGAGTTCATACATGGCTAGGGCTTCAGCATAAGTACTAATACCTTCTTGTAACCACATGTGTCCCCAATCTTTATTAGTCACCTTATTCGCAAACCATTCATGCGCATATTCATGAAATAAATTAGCGGAATATTCCTGTCCACCGATTGTTTTATAGCTAAATTTATTGTCGAAGGTAATCATTGTCTGATGCTCCATTCCTGAATTAGGCACTTCTGCAATGCCAATTTTCTCTTTGGCCCATGGGTATTCACCAAAATATTTTTCCAGAATTTTTGTATCTCGTTTTCTCGTTTCAATTACTTTTTTGGCGTGCATGGTGTCCACTTCTAAGACATAGAATTCGATGGGGACTTTATTCCCAGCAATAGTGGTTAATTCGTCTTTGACTACTTTGTATTTACCAATGTTAAATAAAATACAATAGTTACTTATGGTGTAATTCGTTTTCCAGTGGTAGGTAGCCTTATTTTTCTTTTTAACTACGTTCGTCAATAATCCAGGACCGGCGACAACTAAATGGGAGGGCACGGTTATAATCACATCTGCCCCCTCATTTGGTTCATCACTTGGATGATCTTTACATGGAAAATACATTTTTCCACCTTCGCCTTGAATATTTATAGATACCCAATCAAAACCCGCACTATCTTTTTTCCACGTAAAACCACCATCCCAAGGAGGTCTTATGGCAACGGGAGGTATCCCATTATACTCAACATATACTTTTTGGTTACCGGATTCGAAACCTTTAGCGGAGGTTATAAATATTTTATCGTCGTGTTGATAATAGGATGCTGTTGCATTGTTAACCTTGATTTTTGTCACAGCATATAAATGGATTAAATCAAGTAAAATAGTATCTGTCTTAGCAGCTAAATTTAGACTAATTTCAGTGGACCCATGAATGGATTGTTTAACCAAATCCACATCTAATTTGATGGTATAATGCCTTATATCCATTAGGGCTTGCAAGGGGTGTAATTTACCTCCACTCGTTAGGTACAAAATGTCTCTACTTGTTATCTTATCATCATTTTGACTTTGTACGTTAACACCAATTACGAGTAAAAAAGCAATCGTTAAAATAGTATGTAGTTTCATAGCACGTCTATTAGTTTGATTTTGAAACATTTGAATCGTTATTAACTTGTTGGGGCACATTCGTGAAAACCATGTGTTAAATTTTCGCTAATGTATTGATTTTCTTAGGATTAATTTACTGATTCATTACTTGAAACATGCATTGCTAAAATTAATTTAGAAATTTCAAGTGTGCATTTTCTTGCTAATTTATCTAAATCGATTGCGCCTTAAGTAGAATAATTTATCTACTTTACTGCTAGTAAAAGATTGAAACAATTTGAGTTTCCGCAAATCGGGTCAACTACACTTGTAATTTATGATTAGAGGATTTTTCTTCCATAAAAAGCAGTCTTTTCCTTGGAGGCACATAAAAAATGCCTACACTTATACATGAAAAGAGACTACAGAATATATTTACTGATTATTTTACCCTAAAGCTATAAGGAATCGAGTAAGAGCTCAAAATTCCATCGCTCGTTTTTACGGACCAATAATAGACAGAACCAGACTTCACATTGACCAAAAAATTAGTATTTGTTGTAGGGTTAGGGGCTACCTGCCTATTTAGAACTTTGATTTGATCCGTGTCCACATAAACTTCATACTTCAAAACCTTGCTATCTGGATCTGCACCAGACCAGATGAGATTTACTTTTCCAGCAGCATCAGCTGTAACGGTTACCCCACTTAATGGAGCAATAATTGTAGCTGGGAAAGGTGCATAAGTGGATGCCCCATCTCCGGCCAGGTAAAATTTCCAAACCTCACTGCTAGCTGTATCTTTAGTTTTGTTGGATTTTGAAATAACTTGCCAACGGTAAGGTGTGCCTCTAAGAAGTTTTAACGTGGCTTTAGTTTCGCTATTTCCTGATTTTGTCGTGTTGGCTAATGTATTCAAGTTTGTTACAACTAAGTCATAAACCTCCGTATCCTTTGCTTTGGACCATGTAAATTCAACATCCGCCGTGGTTAATACAGTGTTATTTCCCTCATAACAAACAGTGTTATTGGCTGGCAAGGTAAGTGCAGCGGCAGTAGGCGGTGGAATTACTTTTGGAACCGGAGTAATTGTTTCTTCTGCTTCAGAACAGGCAAAGAACAAAAGGCTAATCCATAAAATTCCTAGATATTTCATAGCTTAACTATTTTTAATGTTTGATCCACTGTTTCACCTTTTAAGCGAACTAAATAAAGACCCGCAAAGAAATCACTTAAATCTAAAGCAATTAATCTTGACGATGAGACAGAGTAAGTTTGATTTAAGACATTTACTCCAGCTGGATTGATAATGGAAATATCAACCTTTTGGTCTACCCCATTCACATATACTTGTACGGGGCCGGTGGTTGGATTTGGAAATACCTTAACAGACTCTGAAACAAAAAACTCCTCTATATAAAGGCCTTGGCAATTTAAATCGGTACTCACTTGGAGTTTTACTAGACCAGCAGGTAAAGAGGTGGACCAATTCGCCTCCGTCACTTTAAACGTAGCCGAATTTATCTTCACCAAATAAGATGTTGCACCTCCTAGTTTGATATTCATTGATTTATTTTCCACGTCGATGATTGATTGAACTACCAAAGGTGCTGGTTCCCCAATCTTTATATCGAAGGCTTGTTGGTAATTTTTAACATTATCCACCGTGAAAACTAAATTATACTCACCTAAAGCTAACCCACTTAAGACGCTATTGGCGACTCCTTTAGGTATAGCGATCTGTTTTTCATATTTATTTGGTCCTTTGACCATTAATGAATAAGCGAAATTAGTATTTAGGACCGCAACTTTTAAAGACCCATTTGTAGCGCCTACACAAGTTGCAGACACCACTTCTAATTTGAAATTAGTCGCAGGTAAAATGAAAAATTCACATCCATTGGCATCTACTAATGTACCTAACGGAGTATCATTACACTTATCAAATACATCCGGAACACCGTCTTCATCCGAGTCAATAGCGGCTGATTGAATTATTGAAATTTGATCAAATTCTCTGAATAATATATCCTTAGCAAATGCTTTTGAACCGCCCATCCATTGGTTCATTACTGAAGCATACACTTGGCGGAAATCGTATTGCATATCCATTTCATAGGAATAATTGGTATTATCTGGAATGATTGGATTCTTGCCTATAACCTTAGGGTCAACTTTATTTCCAAACAAAATAATCGGTGAAACGGTGCCATGATCTGTTCCGTTCGTTCCATTGGAATGTACAGTCCGACCAAATTCTGAAACACACATACCTAATACACGATCCGATTTACCCATTTGGTCTAGGCTCTTCATAAATGCTGCTACCGCATCATCTATTTCTTTCAAAAGATTGGCGTGCATTCCTTTCGTTTTGTCAGAAGGGTCTACTTGCGAACCATGGGTATCAAAACCACCAATTTGAACTTTATATATTCTGGTTTGCAAACCCCCTGATATAAGTCGGCTTATTATCTTTAATTGATCCGCTAAATTACTTCTAGGAAATGCATAGTCAGTTCCTTTTTTATATTGCTCTTTTAACACTTTTCCATAGGCATTTGACTGCTTAGCCATGAGCTGCAAAAATTTCAACTTCTCCCCAATTGGTGTAGAAGGGTAATTATTATCAAACTCATTAATGATTTCAAAAAAAGATTCTGGGTTTGAGGCAACTACGCTGGTAAAGGATCTCTTTCCTGTAAACATCAGTGAAGAATTTCCACCAATTTCCATAGATAATGGATGAGGAAACAGTTGTGTTGGGTATGCTTCTGGAAAATTAGGATGTTTGGTCTCGATGAAACGACCGGCCCAACCGCTATTTTCGTATTTATACGAATCGGAAGCTGAATCCCAAATATCCATGGATCTAAAATGCGAATAACTTGGATCAGGATATGCGACGCCTTGAACAATTTTCAAGCGATTCTCTTTAAACAAGGATTGAAATCCTTTAAGAGATGGATGAAGTCCTAATTCTGTTCCTTCTAGTGGTAATATTTTATTATCTGGTAACATGACTGTCGAGCGAATACGATTTAGCTTCGACAACATATTCAATGGGACTACCGTATTTAGCCCATCATTTCCACCATTCAAAACAATAATTACCAGGATATTTCCTTCGGCAATCGTTTGTGATAATTCGGATTCAGATCCTATTCCCAACGATTCAAATGGAAATGAAGAAAACAATGCAGGCAGGGCTGCCGCATGTGTCATTTGATGTATGAATTTTCTTCTATCCATTTTAAAACAAGTGAATTTCTCCCATTTGGAATAATGCCCCAAACAAATTTTCTAACCGATTATTTAAAGTTAACCTATTCGCCTCAGTTGGATTTTGCTTATAAGCCTGATACAATTGCGTATAATAAGATGGCGCATTACCACCCAAAACACTTAATTTAATACGTTCCTTCGCCTTAGCACTAATTGGAACAGCCATCACTCTTTCTACTGTTTCATCAATTACCAGATCAATATTATCTGGAGATTTTAACGTATTGATGAATTTAATTTTATCTATTTGATTGTGAACATTTCCTTTGACATCGCCTGACCCAACCCAAGCACCCCATTTGCCAATACTATTACCTATGTTGGACCTCTTTGCAATCGTATCAGAATTAATCCAAAATAAATCGTATACCGGTACTTGGTAATAAGCAGGCCACCCAGATACGCTAGGAGGCTCTGTATAATTCAAGCCCATATTGCTCATTTCCCACTGCAATTTACTGTATTTATAAAAATTGGCTGTCAATGGATCTGAGTATCGTTTTGGAATATCCCCTCCATCTGTATTCACCAAATACATATCAAATTCCTTGTAAAAACCGAACATGAATTCTAAGGGAGATTTGACCAATGAATTGTAAAACGAAGTATCGTAAAAATGAGCACTTCCCAAAAGCGCTCGAAGCGGAACCATAAGTTCAAAATTATTTTTACGCAACAAATCAGCCATCGGTGCGATGACATTTTTTTCTACCGTATCGTTAATGATTGGATAACAGAAAAACTGATAAAGCCTTCTACATAGATACAATTCACATTCTTTGACGCTGAAAATCATTTCAATTACATCATCTAATTCTTTCATGCCATCAGGGCCTTTTCGACCCCTAATTACACGATTTCCATAAAAAGCAGAGAATTGTTTATCCTGATCATCATGGTTAAAATCAGAAAATACGTTGGTAATAGGACCTGTTTTGTTTGATTTACTATCCCAATCAAATTGCCAACCCACCAAGCATCGAGCCATTTCACTAACATCTTTCTCCGTAAATTTTGAATTAGGACCTTTACCTACCGTAAATAATTCTTGTAACTCGCGCGCATAATTTTCATCAGGAGCACTTTTAAGGCTATTTTGAAGGTTAAGATAGTCCAACATCGTTGGATCCAATGTTATTTTATAAATAGTGGCTTTATATGTTTCAAAGCAACTGTTAAAAAGAGTCATGTAATGTTGATAGAACATTTTAACACTACCCTTTCCAGCTGCTAGTAAATTATGTAAGAAAAATACCATGCGCCAGTGTACGGAAGTACTTTGCGTGATCATATTTTTATACAACCAAGCGTCAAATGACTGATGCCTAGGCCATGGTGAACCGTTATTCGGTTCAGGTGCAAATACATATTCTTTCCCGGGAGGTATATACAAGTGCCCTTGTTTTTCAGTTTCTTCCTTCGTGATTTCATGATCATAATCATTAACCGGAATACTGGGTTGTTTTTCAGGCGTAAAAATTAAATCTAAAGACTTTTGTAATGTTAGGTTATTTAGGTCTAATAGATGCCTGTGAGCATAACCAGTTAAAACACGATTTAATAGATGCTTCTTTTGTGCAGTTCCCCAAGTGCCAGCATAGGGCTCAAGGCCCGCAGTGACAAGGGTTCTTGATGCCCTAGCTCGTTCGATTTTAGAAAAATCAACGTTTTCCTGCCGAAATTGGGCCACTAAATCTATATTTTCTGTATTTTGCATATGAAATAAAGCAGGCCAAATATAATATTATTAAATTTAAAATGCATAAAAACTGATGTAAAGGTCAGATTTTGATACATGAAAAGAAGAGAATTTACATTAAAAACCTGTCCCGCTTTAGTACTTTCTATTGTAGGAGCAGCAATGTCTGAATCGTGTTCAAGCTCTAAAAATGAAGCAACCGTCGTTATCCCCCAGGAAGAAAAAGATTATTTAGACCGATTAAAGTTAATTGGGACCGCAGGGTTTATGATAGATCAAAATAAGGGCTATTTCCATTTGAAGCATGCGAGTTATTCTAAGTTATTGACAGCTATAAATTTTGTAAATGATTTAGAAAATGGGGTGTTATTATTAAGGAAAAGTGATACCATTTTGGTTGCGTTTGATAATTGTTGTCCACATTTAGGAACAAAAAATCAGTGGAGTTTTCAGAACAATAAATTTAGATGCGCTAACCACGGAAATAATTTTGGGATTGAATCCGGTCAAACATCAAGATGTAGCTCAAACAGTCAGTTTGGCAATTTGCGTTCCTTTAAAACATCGCTTTATAAAGATTTATTGTTGGTTGATTTTGGTTAACATTGGTGCCGACTAATTCACGCGAGCGAATCGTTTATTATATTAAATTTATATCTAAAGCAGTAAGTCTTTCTGATATTTTACAAATCAACCACAATCGTTGGTTGATTACGATAAAAAGTTAATTTTGAAAGTATACTGAGTTAGTACCAGATAAAATAACTGATAATAGTTTATCTATCGTTTCTCCATTTTAATCAGTAGATGGGTTAAATATTTATTGTTTCATTGGGGATGACCGACTCGGTGTTAAGTGAGTTTGAACCCAAAAAAGTATAAAATTAATGTTCAGAAAAAACTTTTTTTGCTTAGTTTTTACCTTATCTGCGCTACCTGTTTTGAGTCAGAATTTGGCCCTAAAACCTAACATACTTTTCATCGTTGCTGATGATTGGTCAAAGCATGCTGGAATTTATGGAGATCGGGTAATCCGGACACCCAATATTGACCAATTAGGAAAAGATGGCCTGATTTTTGACCAAGCATTTTGTTCAGCTGCATCGTGCAGTCCTTCAAGAGCGAGTATTTTAACAGGCAAGTATCCGCATCAAATGGCTGAAGGAGGAAATTTATGGGGTAGTTTACCCGTACGTATTCCAAATTTTGTAAGCCTTATTCAAGAATCAGGTGGTTTTGTTGGCAGCGAAAGAAAAGGCTGGGGTCCAGGAAATTTTAAAATTGGTGGGTATCTAGAAAATCCAGCAGGTAAAAATTTTAAGGATTTTGATGCATTTTTAGGTGAAAAGCCAAAAGACAAACCATTCTTTTATTGGTTCGGATCCATTGACCCGCATCGTGAATATGTCAAAGGAACTGGTGAACAAGCAGGACTAGATCCACAACGCGTACAAGTTCCTGGATTCCTCCCCGACACGGATGTGGTTAGAAAAGATATATTGGATTACTATTTTGAAGTGGAAAGATTTGATAGCAATGTGGGCAAATTGATTGCTATGTTAGCGTCAAAAGGCGAGTTAGAAAACACGCTAATTATTATCACAAGCGACAATGGCATGCCGTTCCCAAGGGCAAAAGCAACGTGTTATGACTCCGGCACAAATGTGCCTCTTATCATATATTGGAAAGGAAAAATTAAGCCAGCACGTTCCAGCGAATTAGTAAGTTTAATTGATTTGGCTCCCACCGTATTGGACATTTTGGGGATCAAAAAACCCGCAGATCTTCCTTCCAAAAGTCTAATTAATTTACTAAATGGTCGTTCGTTACCAAGTCGAAGTGCTGTTTTTGTTGAAAGAGAAAGGCATGCGAATGTAAGAAAAGGAGATTTAGGATATCCTATCAGAGGAATCCGAACGAAGGAGTTTTTGTACCTGCGCAATTTTGAACCCAATCGATATCCAGCTGGAGACCCACAAAAATGGGTGGCCGTGGGTCCTTATGGTGACATCGATGATTCGCCAACTAAACAATTAATTTTATCAGATACGCTAAAATATAGTTTTTTTGTGGATCGAACTTTGAAAAAAAGAGGTTCGGAGGAATTATATGATTTAAAAAATGATCCGAACCAATTGCATAATTTGGCCAATGAAAAGCAATTTGAAAAACAAAAAAATAAGTTAAAAATAGACTTAGAGGCTTGGATGAAGCGAACAGGTGATCCCCGATTTACCAATCCTACTACAAACCTTTGGGATAGATATCCGTATTATTAGTTGTTGACGGCCAACAAAAGTATATCTGCCATATGAGCAAAAACCAACTAGCATTTATTGATTAGCGAATACGTTTTAAAATTTCCAAACAGGCTCTTCCATTGTGGTAAGGGCCTTTCCAAGGGCCAATTTTTCCGTTACGCATCATAGGCTCTTTTCCCTCGTCTATTCCCCAATACCATTCGCCTGTTGGCGATTTTAGTTCCGATTTAATAAAAGACCAAGAGCCTAGACTTAATGCATAGAATTTTTTATTTCCGGTTAATTGGAATGCATTGAAGTATCCAACCATTGCTTCTGCTTGTGGCCACCAATGTTTCTCGGTGTTGATATGGCCTTGATTTTTCTCATTCCACATGCCCCCATCCTTGGGATCAATTCCCTTTTCTGCTTCGATAGCCATATTGATAGCTAAGGTTTTCATTTTTTTAATCCAAGTTGGATTTTTAATTGTCTCCGCAGTTTCAAGTAAAAGCCATGCCGATTCTATATCATGACCAAAAGAAACAGCTTCTGATCTTGGAGACCAATCATCTGTAAAAAACAAGGTTTGCGTTGTACCGTTGGCAATTATTTTTTCATGAAAAATGGCAAGCATAGTTTCAATTTCAGCTTTTAATTTTTTATCGGGATACACCTGATATAAATTGGCAAAGGCCTCAATTAAATGCAGATGCGTATTCATGGATTTTTTTTGATCTGCTTTTCCTTGGGTAATCGTATTATCATCAATCGGTTTCCAAGTCGCATCGTAGGCCTCATAATATCCTCCATTTTTCTGATCCTTGCATTTATCTTGCAGGACCTGATAAATGATTTTTGCTTTTTCTAGAGCTTGCGGATTTTTCGAAATTTTATAATATTCAGTAAAGGCATAGATCATAAATCCCTCCGCATAGACTTGTTTATGGGTGTCGGAAGGAATGCCAGTTGATTTGACGGACCAATATGCCCCTTTGTTTTTTGCGTCCCAAAAATAGGTATTCAAGTAATTAAATGTGCGATTGGCCAATTTTTTATACCCTTGTTTGGGGT
The DNA here is from genome assembly GCF_044377215.1 of Aquirufa sp. GTDB lineage: Bacteria > Bacteroidota > Bacteroidia > Cytophagales > Spirosomataceae > Aquirufa. The sequence goes on along the minus strand of NZ_JBILJM010000007.1, from coordinate 10,384 downwards.
CCATTTGATATGCGGCGGAAAAGGTCCAAAGGATTCTACAGTTTAAAATTAATCCTTTGTCGGCCTGCACATTAGGCACATTATTCACGTCAACGGCCCCATAGAATCCACCATTTTCAACATCCACACTATATTTTTCCCAAAAAGTTAAAATTTCATTTAGTTCAATTTTTATTTCTTTTTTGAATGTGCTTGGACTTTGTGCAGAAATAGCGTGTGCACACATCAGGAAAATGACAATTTTAAAGATTTTCATGGAGCTTGATTTAGGGAGACCTATGTAGATTATTCAATTTAAATTTAAGGATTGTGATTAAATTTTAAACGATTATTTAAAATAATTACTACTTTCGATTCAGTACAAAACTCCTAAGGTAAAAGTCCATTTTAATGTGACGACGGACACTATGAAAACTCCCCTACACGTATATTTTAGAGGAATAATTGGATTATTCTTCATCATTCTGGCTCAATTGCAATTAGAAGCCCGCTTCTCAAGCTACCATACGGCGGACTCTAGTTCGTTCAAACAATTCAAAGGATCTATTTTGGACAGTAAAACAAAGAATGAACTCATCTATGCGAGTATTACCGTCTCCGGAACAAGCATCTCTACCATTAGCAATAGTGAGGGAAAATTCTCCATTAAAATCCCAACCGAAAAGCAGAATTCAAGCCTTCTCATTTCACATTTGGGATATAAAAACAAAGTTGTTCCTATCAAGGAATTAGAGCTAGAAAAAAATGTACTGTTTTTGGAACCGAGTAATACCTTACTTGAGGAAGTAGTTGTACAAGTACTAGATGCAAAAAATATATTTTCAGGGGTATTATATAATCGACTACAAAATTATGGAGATGATCCCATTCAGATGACTGGGTTTTATCGGGAAACAATTAAAAAACGGCGTTCCTACGTCTCCCTCTCTGAATCCATCGTTAATATTCAAAAGCAGCCCTTTTCCGTAAGTTCGCAAGACCAAATCAATCTTTTTAAGGGTAGGAAAAATACGGATTATACTAGATTAGACACCGTCAATTTTAAATTACAAGGAGGTCCTTATTCCGCCTTATACATTGATTTAATTAAAAATCCCACGTTATTATTTTCGGAGAAAGCATTCGAATTATATGATTTTAGTTTAGAGGATATTACCCAAATAAACAATAAACAGGTGTTGGTTTTAGCTTTCAAACAAAAGCCAACAAACGAAAACCCGCTATACTTTGGGAAAATGTATATCGATGCGAAAAGTCTGGCTGTTATAAGCGCTACTTTCCAACTAAATGTGGAGGATAAAATCAAATCAGGACTTCAATTTACGCGCAAAAAACCGGTTGGCCTCGACATTTATCCAACCGAAGTCCGCTACCAAATTAACTACCGACAAGAAAATGACAAATGGATTTTTGCTTATTCGCGCGGAGATTTGACGTTTAAATTAAACTGGGATAGAAAAATATTCAACACGATCTATAGCACCACGTTTGAAATGGCCGTCACCGATTCGAAAAAACTCGACATCAAAGAGGATCAAAATACGCAGAAGTTGAACTCCAATGTGATTATGTCAGACAAAGTTTTAAGTTTAGCTGACCCAGATTTTTGGGGAGCTTATAATATCATCGAACCTGAAAAATCCATTGAATCAGCTATCCGAAAAATTCAACGAAAATCGCTGAATGAAAATTCAATCGACTAAAATACCTGCTCTTTTTTAAGCACGCCTGTTTTTCAAGCAAATAAGGATGTTGCTCATACCCATTAATTTACCGGTAATACACGTGCCATTACAAGGCATTGAATGGCTTTGGCTAACAGATCATTCAAAATCATACCCGCAAAACCTAATTTTAATCAGGAATATTATGCTTCGTACATGAGCATAATCAGTTATTAGTCAATAGGTTATTTCTACTTTGCGACATAAGTAGGTGACCTTTTATTCGATTCTTATTGGAAATCGTTCTATTTCGTGATCGTACTTCATTGGCTAAAGTACCATTTAGCTTATCAAACAAAGTAATTGATCAATATCACATTATTTAAGACCACTAATTTGATACCCCTAGGACTAGAAATAGCACAAACCACTAAAATGCACACTGGTGGAAAACTTAAAAAAGAAGCTCCCTCGAACAAACAAATAGGAACCAATCCGCAAGTCTATGATTTGAGAAATGAAACCTGGGATGTTTTTACAAAAGGAGCGCCGGTGGCATTTTTTGACTTATGCCAACAAACCTTCAGGGAAAAAACACGATATAATGCATCTTATCTAAAAATAAAAAAAATGAAACTACTCGTAACCACCGACTTTTCGTCAAACTCAAAAGGAGCAATTCGATTTGCCCTGAACCTAGCTAAACAATCTAAAAATATAGAGGTTGTTTTTTACCACGCCATTCATTTTCTGAAACCAAGAAATTGGAGTGATGATTTCTTTAACAGGTACAAGGACGAAGAAACAGAGCGTCTTTCTGTCGAACTCAAAAAGTTTATCCATACAGCTACTGGCAAAAATAAAGCCAAATTCGCTCAAGTTAAGTTTGTTGTTGACCATTGTATTTCAACAGAGAAAGACATTATAAAATATGCCGAGAAAAATAAAATAGATTTTATATGCATAGCTACCCAAGGGGCTGGTATGCTTAGAAAAGTAATGGGAACCCACACCTCATATATTGTGAATAACTCCAACGTTCCTGTTCTGGTTATACCAAGCCATTATCGGGCAAAACCTATAAAAAATGTTACCTATTTATCTGATTTTGAAAATCTCAAAGGTGAATTAGTACAGATTTCAAAGCTTTCAAGTGAAATTTCTTTGCATGTAGACGTATTACATTATGCGTCCATTATGCTTAACAAGAAGAAGTTTGAAAAAAACAAAGAATTATTCAAAACAAAAGAATTTGAGCATATCAATTTAAAGGTCGAAAAAAACAATCTTGAACGCTCACTGGTAGAACGAATTTCAAAATATATTCAAAAGGCTAAACCTGAATTATTAGTCATGTTTACCAAGCGTAAAAAGAGCTTTTTCGAAAGTTTATTTTTACCCAGCAAATCAGCCGAGTTAACCTATTCCACTAAGGTCCCTGTTCTGATATTTTCCAAGTGAAATCCATAAAAAGAAACTTTATACGGACTATTTTAAGTAGGCTAAAGGCCAACTTCCTTAGCATATATAATTCGCGAGGAAGTACGCACGAAATTGCGTTAGGAGCGGCTATTGGTGCATTTTGGGGTGTATTCCCCACATTTGGATTAAGCACGGTTTTATCCTTGTTACTCTACAAGATCTTCCGTTTTAATTTACCAGCAGCCCTTTCAGCCGCTTTTATATCCAATCCCTTAACAAGTCCTTTCTTGTTAATGATTAGCTACCATGTAGGCACACTATTTATACCTACAGATTTCAAGTTTGAATATGAAACTTGGTACCAAAACATCTCCAAAATTGGTTATGTCATGTTTATTGGCGCAACTATAGTAAGTGCCATGACTGCCCTTTTAATTTATTTCATAGTAAAATATGCGGTTGAAAATAGAAGAAAAAAGAATTTAGCATGAATTTTCATCTAATAGCTATATCCGAAATTCAACGACTTTTTACCACGAGTGAGCATGGCTTGCCTAGTGCAGAAATAGAAGAACGTCAAAAACAATACGGTAAAAATGAGCTAATAGAAAAAAAGAGAATTTCTGTGCTCATTTTATTACTGCGTCAGTTTACAGATGTCATGGTTATTATTCTGCTCGCAGCGGCCGTGATTTCGCTAGCCGTGGGCGATTTAAAAGATGCCATTGTCATACTAATCATTGTATTACTCAATGCCATCATCGGCTTTATACAGGAATACCGTGCAGAAAAAGCACTTGAGGCCCTGAAAAAAATGTCTTCATTAACTGCCACGGTTCGTAGAGGAGGCACTATTGTTCAGCTTGCTGCATCCGAGTTAGTACCCGGTGACATACTTCTTCTAGAAGCAGGAATGTCCGTGCCGGCAGACATCCGTTTAACAGAAACGTATTCTTTACACGTGGATGAAGCTTCATTGACCGGCGAATCAAATGCAGTCGAAAAAAATACAGCTGGAACTATCACAGAAAACGCAACGATAGGCGACCGATTTAATATGGTCTACAAAACAACTAATGTAACCTATGGAAGAGGCGAAGGCATTGTTGTTGCAACTGGGATGAACACCGAAATTGGTCGCATAGCCCAACTGCTCGAGGAGGATGAAACTAAAACACCCCTTCAAAAGCGATTAGCCGACTTTGGAAAAAACCTGTCTTATGTTGTTCTATTTATTTGCACCATTATTTACGGTGCAGGTTTGTTGCGCGGCGAAGATCCCATTCGCATGTTGCTCACCGCAATCTCTGTCGCAGTAGCCGCTATTCCAGAAGCACTACCTGCCGTCATCACGATTGCGCTGGCTTTGGGTGCAAAACAGTTGGTTCGTAAAAATTCACTCATTCGAAAATTATCTGCCGTTGAAACGTTGGGTTCTGTGACCTACATCTGTTCCGATAAAACAGGGACCATTACCCAAAATAAAATGACAGTCATGGATTGTTGGCTTTCACCAAAAGCAGAATCCATCCACGCGTTTTCAGCTGAACAGGTATGGCTACTTTCGATGGAACTGAACCATAATGTGGTGGTAGATGAAAGCAACCAACTAAAAGGTGACCCGACCGAAGTGGCGTTAGTGGAATATGCCAGAAAAAATAAAAGCTACGACCAAAAATGGATGACAGATTTTAAACGTCAACATGAATTACCGTTTGATTCCGTAAGAAAACGAATGACAACAATTTATCCGTTCGGTAGCCAATGGCTAATTGTTACAAAAGGTGCCGTGGAAAACATTTTAAGCTGTTGTAACGATGCCCATTCAATAGAAATAAATGAAGCGACCGACCAGTTTGCTCGACAAGGAAAAAGGGTTTTGGCTTATGCCCTAAAACTGGTAGATACGTTACCTAAGCGCATATCCATTGAAAGTATGGAGACCAACTTAACGTTTATTGGCTTGGCAGCCATGATTGACCCACCGCGGGAGGAAGTCATACAAGCGATTGCAGATTGCCACACAGCAGGAATCACACCCGTTATGATCACCGGCGACCATCCGATTACAGCAAAAGCTATTGCCACGGAAACAGGGATTTTACGACACAAAACCGACCGGGTCATTACAGGAATTGAACTTGCTAATTATACAGATGAAGAATTTGAAAAAGAGATTGAATACATCAAAGTATATGCCCGTGTCTCTCCTGAACAAAAACTACATATTGTCAAAGCATTGCAAAAGAAAAATCATTTTGTTGCGATGACAGGCGATGGCGTGAATGATGCCCCTGCATTAAAGCGAGCTAATATTGGCATCGCAATGGGTATTTCAGGTACTGATGTTTCCAAAGAGGCGGCACACATGATTTTGTTAGATGATAATTTTGCCACGATCATCAAAGCGGTCAGTGAAGGCCGACGAATTTATGACAACATACGTAAATTCATAAAATACACGATGACCAGCAACAGCGGTGAGGTATGGACAATTTTCCTTGCACCGCTTATCGGCTTACCCATTCCACTACTGCCAATTCATATTCTGTGGATAAATCTCGTTACAGACGGTTTGCCCGGACTTGCTTTTGCCTCCGAAGAAGCCGAAGCGAATATTTTAAAGCGTATGCCACGCAAAACAGATGAAAGTATTTTCAGTGGTGGTGTAGGAATTCATATTCTATGGGTGGGGCTGCTGATGGGTGCGATATGTATCGGAACTCAAGGTTGGGCCATACACGCAGGCAATGATACATGGATGACCATGGTGTTCACCGTATTAAGTATGTCACAAATGGGGCATGCAATGGCCATTCGCAGCGACTGGAAATCACTTTTCAATCAAGGAATTTTAGGAAATAAGCAGTTAGCAGTAGCAGTTCTATTGACGCTAAGTTTGCAAATGGCCGTAATTTATGTTCCTTTTTTACAAGACATTTTTCGTACACAATCGTTGACGCTTAATGAACTATTGACCTGTATCGGACTTTCCAGTATTGTTTTTTGGGCAGTAGAAATGGAAAAATGGGTTAAACGCAGAAGTCTAAACATATCAAATTCTAAATAAACAATGCCATGGATTCAACATTCAAAAACAAAGTAGTTATTATTACCGGAAGCACTTTCGGTATTGGTAAATCTACAGCAATTGCATTTGCACAAAAAGGAGCAAAAGTAGTTCTTTCAGACTGGAAGCAGGACGAAGACACACTCAACGCCATCTTAGCAAATGGAGGTGATGCCATTTTTGTCACATGTGATGTTTCAGTTGAAGATGATGTAAAAAATTTGGTTGCTGAAACGATTGCTCGGTATGGCCGACTAGATTTTGCGTTCAACAATGCCGGCATTGAAGGAATACCGGGTTCTGTGACAGAATGCAGCAACGAAAATTGGGACAAAACCTTCAATATTAACCTGAAAGGTGTCTGGTATGCTATGAAGTACCAGATTCCTGAAATGTTAAAAGTAGGTGGCGGCGTGATTGTCAATAATGCTTCTATTGCGGGCATCGTAGGTTTTGGCGGAACTGCTGCCTATGTAGCTTCCAAACATGCTGTTGTAGGGTTGACAAAAAATGTTGCCTTGGACTATGCAAAGCAGAATATTCGGGTTAATGCCGTTTGCCCAGGAATAATTCACACCCCTATGGTGGATCGCTTTACCGGACAAGACCCCAAGGTTTTAGAGCAATTAGTTGCGACAAATCCGATGGATCGAGTAGGCCAACCTGAAGAAATAGCGGATACCGTTGTGTTTCTCTGCTCTCAAGCAGCCTCATTTATTACCGGCCAAACCATTGCAATCGATGGCGGATGGACAACCCAGTAACTAGGGTTTAATTTTTAGTGCACGAAAAGCCCGATGCAGGTATGTATGGTAAATCTACTTAGACGCTTGGGGCAACTTTTGTCAAAAGCACTTTGTCAATTCGTACGCCATCCATATCGATAATTTCAACTATGAAGTTATCGAAACTTACCTTGTCTCCCGTATTTGGCATTGATTGTAGTTTTGATAAAATAAATCCTGAAATGGTTGTGTAATGCGAAATATTATCCTCAATTATTTCATGCTGGAAGTATTGATTTAATTCAAAAATCAGCGTTCTACCGTCTATCAAATAACTATTTTCGTCCCGTTTACGGATGCTCAATTCCTCTTTTTCATTCTCGTCTGGCAAATCGCCAACTAACGCTTCGATGAGATCATGAAGTGTAACAATGCCCTTTGTGGACCCATACTCATCTACGACAATAGCCATGTATTGTTTCTTCTTTTTAAATACATTTAGAATTTTAAATGCAGACGTATTTTGAATCAAAAAAATAGGTGGCTTACTAATTTGTGCTAATTCAAACCCTTCTTTTTTGTAGTGCTCTAAAAAATCCTTAATTGTCATTACACCTAAAACTTTATCTATTGAACCATCGCCAACAATAAATTTTGAATGAACGCTTTCTTTCAGTTTATCAAAAATAACTTCAATGGGTGAATGTCTATTTATCCATTCCAATTCACTTTTGTGCGTCATGAGGGACCTAGCAGTTTGGTCGGTAAATGAAAAAAGATTGTGGTGAACCTCGCTTTCTTCCTTTTCTAAAACTCCTTGATTCCGGGCACTTTTAAGTATAAATCTTAATTCATCCTCACTTACCCTCTCGTTTTCATTTTCCTTTATGCCAAATACCTTCAAAATTACGTTGGTTGAAACGGACAGTAATTTCACAAAAGGGTAAGTTACTCGGGTAAATTCCTTGATAATGGGAACACATACCAGTGCGATACTTTCAGCGTTATTCATTCCAATTGTTTTAGGAACTAACTCGCCAATGACAATGGAGAAGTAGGTTATGCTGCCAATTACCGTTACTAGAGAAATGCTATGATGGTAATTTTGGAGAAACGTAAATGAAGACAAAAATTGCTCCATATCATCGGTAAGTGCAGCGCCCCCATAAGCACCCGAAATAATCCCTATTAACGTAATGCCTACTTGAACCGAAGAAAGAAAATTTTCAGGATTTTCCAAAAGTTGTAAAACTGTTTTTGCCCGACTATTGCCTTGAGCAGCAAGGTGTTCAATGCGGCTTTTCTTTACAGAAACTAATGCAATTTCCGATAGCGCGAAAAAAGAATTAAGTAACGTAAGAATGATAATTACGAGTATCTCCATGGCCACAAATCTACTAAGTTCACTGCCAAACACCTATTAAGGCTTTGTAAATTATTTACTGCCTATCGCTGCTCGATTTTTCAGCCAATTATTTTATTTAAAATACAATTATTGCTACATTCGAAGGAGATGTACTTAAACTCTTTTGCGCGTTATTTTTTGTTGACCTATACATAATCATGAAAAAAATCTTCCTTTATTGCCTGGCATTTTTGGCCATATTAACCCAGATATCATTCGCTCAAAGCAATAAAACAAAATCCAGTCCGTCAAAAATTACAAGCTTATTCATCACACAAGACGCCAAAACAAGTAGTATATCCATTTTCCGCAAGAATGGAAAATCACCCATCCTAACGCAGGTAGCCAAAGATAATTTCCGTCCATTCCTCCATCCCATCGTGGCGCCAGACGGCAATGGAGTTTTAACGGAATACAGTCCAGGCCATCACAAGCATCAAACCGGCATCTATTGGGGCTATACCCGTGTCAATGGCCGTGATTATTTCCATCATCCAGAAGGTGACTATTGGCGTAAATCCAAAGCCAGTGTCATTAAAAACAGCGGCAATGAAGTGAAGTGGGAAACTGTTTACGATTTACTAGACGAGAAAGGAAATGCGGTTTTGACCGAAACGCAAACCTGGACTATGCGCGAAGAAAACGGAAAATATTTCCTCAAATTGATTTGGACCGGCGAGGCAAAAACAGATGTCACCATCGGCATGTATGATTATGGTGGGTTATTTGTCCGCATGCCATGGAAGGAAGGCATAGACGGCGAAGTAAACAATGGAGCTAGACAGAAAAATGAAAAGGCAGAAGGCCAACGGTCCAATTGGGTCGATGTGGGCATTCAAATAGAAGGCCGAAAGGACCGCGCCCACATAGCCGTTTTCGACCATCCTGAAAATAATGGATTTCCGCAGCATTGGCGGGTAGATAACCAATTGGGCATCGGGGTGGCCCGCGCAAGAAAAGGCAATTGGGAAATAAAAAAGGGCAAGATCGAGACAATCAAGCATGAAATCCTTGTCTATACCGGAAATCTCACGGACACAGAAATCAATAAGCTTTGGGCTAACTACAGTGGACAAGATATGTCATTTAACGTGGGTGGAGGTTCCACGGCTTTGTGGGGTGTGGCCCAACAAGAAGGACGGGATGCCAAGTTTTTAACCCCAGCCGAAGCCACGGCCGCCATGACGTTAAAACCTGGTTTTAAGGTAAACGCGTGGGCCGCTGAGCCTATGATTACACAGCCCATGGCTTTTTGTTGGGATGATAAAGGCCGACTTTGGATCGCGGAAAATCGAGATTATGAATCCCGTGGATATGGTTTTTCAAAAGCGGGAAATAGCCGCATATTAATCATTGAAGACACAAATCATGACGGTATCGCAGATTCAAAAAAAGTGTTTCTCGAAGGGATCGCATTTCCCTCCGCCATTGCCGTTGGTTTTGATGGACTTTACCTAGGTGCCCCACCTAATTTGCTTTTTGTCCCAGACAAAAACCATGACGACGTAGCAGACATGGCAGATATCGAAGTAAAATTAACGGGCTGGGGAATTCGCGATCGGCATGAGACATTAAACAGTTTGCACTGGGGACCGGATGGTTGGCTGTATGGCTTACAAGGATTTGCGACACCTTCTAAAGTAAGAAAGCCGAATGGCAAAGGGAAAATTTACAAGCAAAATGACCCTTTCCCTGAGGATATTTTAGAAGGAGAAGGAGTCGACATTAACGGCGGCGTGTGGAGGTACCATCCAACCAAAGATATTTTTGAGGTGGTCGCACATGGATTTAGTAATCCGTGGGGAATTGATTATGACGCGAAAGGCCAACTGTTCATTTCGGCCTGTGTGATTCCTCACATGTGGCATGTGGTTCCTGGAGGCGTATATCATCGCCAAGGAGGCCAGCATTTTAATCCTTATTTGTATAGCGACATTCGAACCATTGCGGATCACACGCACCGTTCAGCCCACGGAGGTGCTCGGGTATATCAATCCGACGCTTTTCCTGCAGACCAAAAAGGAAAGATTTTCATGGCCAATATCCATGAGCATGCTATTTTATCCGATGTTTTGGCAAAATCAGGTTCAGGATTTGT
>NZ_JBILJM010000057.1:0-5210 GCF_044377215.1 Aquirufa sp. | reverse complement strand
TCCATGATATTCAGCCGCACAATCACTCAACAAAAGATCACCCGCATTCACCTGTTTCAAATTAGTCGTATAATGTAAAACACAAGCATTTTCAGATGCTCCCACAATACTTGGATAACCTGGATACTCAGATCCACTCGCCTTAAAATGATACTCCATGATCGCTTGGGCTTGATATTCCTTCATTCCGGGATGTATCGCCTTCATGACTTCGCGATGGCCCAGTGAACTAATTTGACTTGCCTTGCGCATAATCGCAATCTCTTCTGGCTGCTTGATTCCACGCAGTGAACTTAATGTCTGCAAAGTAGAACGCATCGCTAACGGTTTATTCAAGGCAATCACATTGCTATCTAACACTGTTGCCATACGAGCAAGCGGGTCTAATCTTCGTTTATATTTCGTAAAAATCGCTTCATTTCGATACATGGAATACACGGAATCCACGGTAGCTAAATCAAGCGTGTTTGCTGTAAACAAATCATTGGCAAAGACATGCTGAATCTGATACGATTCCTTAACTCCTGCTTCACCTAAAATTTTACCCGTCCACATTTCTTTGAACGGATCTCGCTTTTGAACAAAAATAAACTCAGTACCCGTTTGGTTTAAGAGGGTAACCGGACGCTTAAACATCACCAAAACGGCATTTGGCTCCTGTAATCCAGTAAAGTAATAGAAATTCTTATTCTGCGCATATTGATAATCTACATCATCATTACGAACGCGCACCTGAGAAGCGAAAAATAGAGCAACACCCTTATCTGACATAGCCGCCTTAAAGGCTTCCCTCCTTCCTGCATGAAATGCAGGACTCAAATAATCTTGCGGATAATCAGCCGTGTTTTGCGCTGAGATCAATAAAGGACTTAAACAGAGTGCTAGAAATAGCACGAATTTATGCGACATAGGTATAGCTATTTAATACGAAAAGAAATGATTGGATTAGATGGATAAGTACGGTCAACAACAACCGAATCTACGCTGTGCTGAATTAATGACCAATTCTGCTTCCATACAGCCGCTGAACCAGAAACATTGATAATAGGCAAATTTAACTTCTTGGATAGCGCAAATAAACGATTTGTTTGAACCGAATCTTGCAAATCTACCCATGTAACAAGCGAATGATCCGCATCCAAGTTACGTAGGTAGTAATAATTCCAACTGTCAAAATTGACAATAGCCGGCTTAGCTACCTTCGTATTTTTAACTAAATCACGGTAATCAGTTCGAAGGGATTCATGCGCTTGCGAATGAACCAGATTAATTCCAAAAACAAGGATATTCAATGATAACCAAACCATCAAACTTTTCAAGTAAACGGGACGCCTACCATCAAACCAAAACCCCAGCAAAGGAATGAATAAAAATACCGTATGATGTCCAAATCGAATTTTACCCAATACTAAAAACGTCAAAGCCATGATAATAAAAGCGGCCAGATACCACCTAGCCTTGTAATTTGCGTGTTTGAATTCCAAGACAAGTAAGCCAACAAAAACGATTCCAAACCAACTTAAACCATTCCAAACATTGGCCTGAATAAAATCATAATAATTCAAATGGCGCAGCACATAAAAGCTAAAGTCAAACTGATTTACAATCGTATTTAATACAATTCTCCTTTCCTCCCAAAAAGTAAAATCACCCGGTGATGCTAACACCTTAATAAATGGGAGTTGGAAATTCCCCAATTCTACGGACTGAAATTGACGAACACGAATATCGGCCAACAAATAAACCAAAACGAACATACTAAACCCAGCTAATGCCAGGCCCATTTTAATCAGAAAATCACGTTTCAAAATTGCCTCAAACGACAGACGATTCAATGAGAAAACCAACACACTAGGCATTAAATAGACAAAAAACAATTTGTCATAAAAAGCTAAGGACCACAAGAAGGAAAGACACAGGGCAGCGAGCCAACCGAACATTGGGTGCGCTAGTTTATTGGTCAAATGAAAACTAAGCACAAAAATAATTAACGCTACATTGACCGGGCCAGCATCACGCAAAACAGCGATGTAAATTGGTAACAATAAAAACAAAAACCATTTTCCAGCACTTGACATCGAAAATGTCCGTAGGATTAAGACAAACAATAAGGCTAACGAAAGCAAGGAATAAGCCATTTTAGCTTCAATTATAGGCATCGAAACATAGAAAGGCCAAAGTAAAATCCCTTGCAAATTACCCGTATATAAAAATGGAAAATAGACCGAAAGGCCTAAAGGAAAGAACTTTTCGTAAGCACCAAATCCCTCCTTAAACGCATTAAGTTGGAAATTTGGCAATTGATACGCTAATGAATGGAAATGTAAAAATTCATCTTGGTGGAATGGTAAATAGGCATAAAGGATCCATGCTATAAAACCAAAAACCAACCAATAGATTAATTTCATATAAATCTAAAATTCTTTGTAGTGCGAACAAAGATAGAGAAAATAAAAAACACCCAAAACTGAGCTATAGATGTAGTGGTCAAAACCCACAAGGAACCTCCCCTTTCTAAATGAACTTATTATTCTTATTTCGCTTTTAACAATTCAGAACCGGCTAGCAAGAAACAACCTAGACCAAAATCTTCGAAATTGGGCACATGATCAAATGTCACTGGCTGAGAATCTTTAGGCTCTTTACCGGTACCTTGGACAAAACCCAAAAATCCATTTGGATGTACACATGATGACATCCCCTTCCAAGCTTGATCAATGATTGGTCTATATTTTTTTGCGGGCAATATACCTTTCCGGACTCCCCAAGCCATACCATATACAAACAAAGACGTACCAGTCAATTCCGGCCCTCCATAATTAGTTGGGTCCATCAAGGAAACATTCCAAAACCCATCCGCCCGCTGCAACGGAGGCAACGCCTCAGAAAGTGCTATAAAATCGGCAAGATACTCCGCACGGTGTGGATCATTTTCCGGTAATAAATCAAGCGTTCTAACTAATGCGGCATACACCCAAGCGCTTCCACGTGACCAATAGCAATTGGCACCATTCGGCTCTTTGTAGGGAGGAACAAAATCTTTATCCCGCCACCACAGTTTATCAACCGGATTATAAAGACCCTTTCCGCCATGTTTGTATTTGGTAAACGCATACAAATCATACATTTTCTGAAAATAACGCGGATCTTTATAAATCACGCCTAAACGTGTATAAACGGGCATGCTCATTTGCAAACAATCAATCCAAGACCAATCATCCGCTTTTTCCGTTATGACCATATTCTCAATATTGGCTTTAATAGGCTTAATCCGCGCAGAGTCGCCTGACATGAGGAACAAATCCATATATACCTGTCCACACGCTTGATCATCCGCATTGCGCGTTTTTACCCCATTTCGCAATCCCCATTGATGAAATTCACCCCAATCAATCATGTATTTTAAATCAGACGCCTTGGGATCTAGTTTATATAATTCAATCAAACCCTCATAATAAACTGATCGTGTCCAAATGTTAGATGGTCTTGTCCGATCAGGGCTAACAATCACTTGACCAACATCCGGCCATTTCTGTTGGAAATAACGATTAGCCAAATGCATCTTCGCCAGTACTTGCTTTTTATTTGGCGCAGCTACAAGCGAAAAAGAGGCTAAAAAACACAAAAAAATAATCTTTTTCATCAATTAAGAAAGGTGAAATACAGATGGAATATCAATGGCAACAGGTGAGTTATCTGCATTACTTTGCATAATATCACCCATATACTTCCACCAGCGCTGCATGACTTCCTGCGCAGGAAGCTGATCAAGTGCACCTAAATCAGGAGCCTCTAGATAGGCAAATAAGGTAAGTGTGTCCGAATCCAAGAAAATGGAATAATTCTGAATACCTACTGAATGCAATAGGTCTACGAGTTCGGGCCAAATCAAGTCATGCCTACGGGCATATTCGGCTTCAAAACCGGGCAAAAGAAACATTTTAAACGCTTTTCGTTGCATCGCTTTAAGTTTCTTTTGAAAGGAAGAAGTTGGCAAAAACTACTGAATAATTTGAGCCTTAAATGCAGATAAAGCTGCATCGTCGAAATTCAAATGTGTAACAAAGCGAATGTACTGCGGCCCAAAAGGCGCACAAAAAATGCCCTTGGACTTTAAATCAGCCACTTGGTCTACCGAGCAAATGCCTTCCTTTAATTGAACAATGACGATATTGGTTGTTACCGGAAGAATGGAGTCTACCCAAGGTAGTCCGACACAAATAAGGGCTATTTCTTTCGCTCGGGCATGATCTTCTTGCAAACGCGTTACGTGATGATCAAGCGCATAGATCCCAGCCGCAGCTAAAAATCCCGCTTGGCGCCATCCCCCACCTAACCGTTTACGAACACGCCTCGCTTGTTTGATAAATGCATGAGAACCCAACAACAAAGAGCCTACTGGAGCTCCCAAGCCTTTCGATAAACAAACAGAAATCGAATCAAACCATGCCCCAAATTGATTGGGCGTTTGACCCGTAACAGCCATTGCATTGAAAATTCGTGCCCCATCGAGGTGAAGCGGGATGTTTATGTGCCGACAAAAATTTGAAATTTCCTGTAAGCTTTCTGAACTATACACGCTACCACCACCTTTATTGACCGTGTTTTCAAGACTTACTAATTTACTTTCACAGGCATGAATGTCATCAGGAGAGATTGCTGCTTCGATTTGAGCACGTGTTAAGCGACCTAAATCACCTTTCAACAACTTAACGGAAGCGCCTGCATTCGCCATAATGCCCCCACCCTCGTATAAATAAATGTGTGACAACTCATCACAAATCACCTCTTGTCCCCTACTTAAATGAACTGAAATGGCGATTTGATTGGTCTGCGTACCAGAAACACAAAAAAGTGCGGCCTCCATACCAAACATATTGGCCACCTTTTGCTCCAAAGCATTAACGGAAGGATCCTCACCAAAAACATCATCCCCCAGCGGCGCTGCAAACATAGCCTCGCGCATAGCTTGAGTTGGCAAGGTAAACGTGTCACTTCTTAATTCCACATGCATATTAAAACTGCTTTAGATAGGACAATTTAGCTAAAAAACTTTGTTGCTTTTGTTGGGTCCCATCAGTTCCTTGGTAATTCAACGAATTAAATACTAAATACACAAAGGAGAGCGGCTGGTATTCCCACGACAAACGTACGTTCATTGATTTTAAATCATCCGTCGTATTCTTTTGGTAAAATCCAATCAGCTGAAA
>NZ_JBILJM010000006.1:0-93204 GCF_044377215.1 Aquirufa sp. | reverse complement strand
AGCTACCTTAAATACTATAATCATGAACGAATAAAAATGAATCTAAATGGAATGAGCCCAGTAGAATACCGAGCTCATTATGTCAAATCTATTGTTTAATTTTGTCCAATAAAATGGGTGCACCTCAGGTATCGCGTCTCTACAATCATCATTGAGGTATCGCGTCTCTACAATCATCATTGAGGTATCGCGTCTCTACCTTAAAAATTCTGCCAACAAACCGGCCGTGTAAACCGATAAATAGCCTCGGTTCCTACGGAAGTACTCCGAGCATCGGAGGTAGCTGGAAAAGGGCCGCCGTGCACCATCGCAGGTGAAACTTCCACGCCGGTTGGGAAACCGTTTAACAAAATGCGTCCGACCTTTTGGCTTACCTCATCGATGAGTTCAACTAAATGCGCTAAGTCACTTGGCTCCGCTTGAATCGTAGCGGTTAATTGGCCTGGCAGCTGCTCCGTGAACGCACTCATTTCTGCCAAATCCTGGCAAACCACAGCCACCGTACATGGGCCGAAAACCTCCTCTAAGACCTCTGGGTGCGCCAAAGCCTCCCGAACCGACGTGCTAAACAAAGAAGGAGCCGCGCTTTCGGAAGCGGTTAATCGCTGGGTAGCCGGATGATGATTCAAGGTATTGAACCCGTGTTCAAATGACTGTTTGATTCCTGCTGTCAGGAATGTTCCCAAGGGCATTTGATCTAATTTGGTTGCCAATGATGTTAAAAAACCACGGTCTTTTTCCAGCATAACAATCAAACCGGGATTGGTGCAAAATTGGCCTACACCTAAGCAAATGGATTGACTAAATGCGTCAGCCAGTGCTTCCCCTTGCTTGGCTAGGCGGTCACTGAATAAATAAACTGGGTTTACGGAACCCATTTCTGCGTATACTGGAATGGGTACTTGCCGACGAACCGCTAGGTCGAATAGTGCTTTTCCTCCACGGTACGAGCCCGTAAAAGCGACTGCTTTCGTGCGGTCATGTTTGACTAAATATCCGCCTATCTCATGCCCTTGCGCATGAAGTAATGAAAAAGTACCATCGGGCATGCCTGTTTTTTGAGCAGCTTTTTGGATGGCTTGGCCAACTAAATCACAGGTATTGGGATGAGCTGGATGTGCTTTAAAGACGACGGGACATCCGGCGGCTAAGGCCGACAACGTATCGCCACCGGCTACAGAAAAAGCTAAGGGGAAATTACTTGCCCCAAAAACGACCGTTGGACCCAATGGAATCTGTTTCTGAACCAAACGAGGTTTGGGAAGCGGTTGGCGTTCTGGCATCGCTTCATCCACAATTTCTCTTTTCCACGAAGGGTTTGAGATGAAATTCGCGAAAGCTTGGATTTGGCCGATGGTCCGGCCGCGTTCGCCAGTGATGCGCGCTTCGAGTAAACCTGATTCTGCGCAAGCCGTTTGAATTAGTACATCGCCGATGGCTAAAATTTCCTCGGCGATGGCGTTAAGGAAGTTGACCCTTTCCTCATCGGATACATTCCGGTAAACTTTGAAGGCAGCGGAGGCTTTTGTCAGGGCTTCTTCGGCTTCTTCGGCAGTAGCTTCTACAAATACCTGGGGTAAGGCCTCACCGGATGCGGCTTGAACACCTTGAAAATTCCGGTGCCCGGATGCTTTTGTTTCAAAGCCAATAATCTGTTTTCCAGTTAAATTCATGGGTGTACGGTTTGGATTAGCGTCCCGATAGGTTCGATTTGTATGTGTATTTCGTCGTGTGCTTGTAGCGTAAATGGTGGATCGGGAACGATGCAAGTTCCGGTCATCAGGTAGGCTCCTAGTGGAAAGCTCATTTCGCGGGTCAAATATTCTCTGAGTTCCTCATGACTCCGCTTCATTTGCGATATGTGCGTTTCTCCTTGAAATACTTCTTCTTTTGCTCGATAAATACGCATAGATATAATCGTTTCAGGAGCGAGTGGTTTTTCAGTTACTAATATGCAAGGTCCGATACCCGCGGCAGCGTCATATACTTTGGCTTGTGGGAGATATAGCGGATTTTCACCTTCGATATCGCGGGAGCTCATGTCGTTTCCGATGAGGTATCCAGCGATTTGGTGTTGTTTATTGATGAATAGGGTTAATTCAGGTTCGGGTACATTCCAGGCAGAATCTTTACGGATACGTACGTGGCCTAGGTGGCCTACAGCGCGCAATTTATTGCCTTTATAAAAAATTTCGGGCCTTTCGGCATCATACACTTTATCATAAAAGGTGTCGCCTCCGGATTCTTTGGACTCTTCCATGCGAGCCACTTTACTACGCAAATAGGTCACGCCAGCTGCCCAAATCTCTTGGGATTCGATGGGTGTTTGGGTAGCTTCTGAAGTGGATTCGGTAAAGGATTGTTGGCCACAAATTTGAAATAAATTAGGCTGATTAATAAACTCATCCCAATTTCCATTCAAGGTGGAGGTATATTTCCCTGCTGTATTTTCGATTTGAATACCACCTGTAACGCGGTAGATTTTATAATAGTTCATAGATTATATTATGTATGCGAAAAACAAATCTACTGAATGAAAGGCGAAGGGAAAAGGGGTGGGGGTTATAAATTTGGTCTACGTCTAGTTTAATTCATCTGAATTCTGGGAAGTTCTATTTGTAACTTAATTGTCGCTTGAAGTGCAGTGAAAACGCGTACTAGCGTTTCGAGTGTTACATTTTTTGGATTGTTTTCAATTCTTGATATTTGAGATTTTTGAACACCAATTAGATTACCAAGTTCTGTTTGTGTCATTTTTCGCTCTTTTCGGGATTGTTTGATAGCGCTTCCTATCAAATCCATTTGCAATTCAATCTCAAAGATATCTCGATTGCGTGTTCCCTTTTTGCCAATTAGTTCGTCTTGAACGTTTTCTAATGTATATCCTTTCATTTTATTTTTTCTGTTTTAAATATTCTGATCGCATGCTGACGGCTTTATTTATTTCTCGCTCTGGTAATTTGCTACTTTTTTTAAGTACCCCTGTCGTTACCACGACCTTTGTATTCATACTTGATTTATCCCAAAAGGCGAGTAGCCTGTATTGATTTCGATCGACTAGCGTTCTAAATTCCCAAATTTCAGCATTTAACTTTTTGAATAATTTTGGATCTTTTAATTTTTGAGCTTTACGGATATTATAAAGGATTTTCTCCGCATGCCTTTTATCGATCTTTTGTAAGAAGTTAAATGCTTCCTCTAAAATTAGTATGTCAAAATGGTTCAAAATTCTTTGTGAAGATACCAATAGTTTACATATATGTAAACTATTGGTGGTGAAAATAATTCACACAAGTACATGAAAGCTTGATTGGATCTGCGCTGGCCAACTGATAATCGAAATATTTTATCAGTTACTAGATTAATATGAAGTGAGTGCTTGGTCCAAAGCTGATTTGACCTCACGAGCGATTCTTTTGGCAAAACGGAGCAGGTACCAACACTCATTATTTACCTCCTGCTCCACAATCTGAATCGGATATTTTTTGATAACCTTCATAAACTCGTTCATTTGAGCATAGTTGAATCGTATCTCCATCGTTTCAACAGGTTCGATTTCAATGATTTCAGCAGCGGAAAAAGCTTCCAAACTAGCTTCTTTATAGGCCTGAATTAAACCGGGTACCCCGAGTAAAGTCCCGCCAAAATACCTGACCACGGCCACGAGTGTAAAGTGTACATCACTTGAGAAAATTGTATTTAAGATTGGTTTTCCTGCAGATCCGGAAGGTTCCCCATCGTCATTGTATCGTGCTTCCTCCGGCGTAAAACCGAGTCGGTAAGCATAACAGATATGCCGCGCTTTGGGATGCAACTCCTTGAGTGAATTTATCTGTTCCTTGATATCTTCGAGATCTTTCACCGGAAATACATACCCGATGAACTTACTTCCTTTATCTTTGTAGCTTCCCTCAGCTGGTTGCGTAATGGAAAGATAGGAATCTGGTAGGGACATGCGCTAAAATTAAATTCCAATGTATGCATAACAATCATTTTTTCCTACGCATCCTTGCTCAGCAGCTTCGTCAAATTTTGACCTATGCGCGCTTAAAGCAGTGTTTTTCGCAGGAAAAAGATGAATTAGTTATTGGGTTTGAGCGCCAAACAGGTGATGATTTTTGGATCAAATGCTGTTTTAGTCCCCAATTTTCAACACTACAATTCCCATCCCAATTTCATCGCGCAGGTCGTAATTCCATTGACCTATTTTCGGATTTGTTGCTGCACGAGGTACAAGATGTCTATGTTTTTGAGAATGAACGGGCGATTGGATTGGATTTTTTAGGCCAACAAACCCTCGTGCTCAAGTTGTTTGGTAATCGGTCGAATGTTATTCTATTTCAAGAAGGTGAACATGTTGCTCAATTTCAAAAAAAATTAGGAAAGGATTATGAGTTGACATTGCCAGTTTTGCATCGGTCGATCGATCAAGATTTTGATGCTTTTGAGGCTGCAGATGGTGATTATAGGGCTTTGTATCCAACGATCGGTAAAGAAGGTGCGGCCTACTTTGACGCGCTTGGTTACGAATCGAAATCACGTGCAGGCCAATGGGAATTTCTTGAGCAAACGCTACATGCACTCGAAAATCCAACCATCTCGATCATCGAAACAACCAAGGGAATTGGTCTAACCATTTTTCCCATTCACGGGGAGGCCCTTTTTCAAAGTCAAGATGCCGTCGACGCGCTCAATCAATTCTACAGCCTGCATTATTCCATTGGGGAATTTCGGCGCGAAAAAGGATTGTTACTGGAATTGCTAACTAAGCAACGCATCAAGGCCATTCATTACCTCGATAATTTAACAAAACAGCAACATGTTCGCGAGGCAAATTTAGCCTATGAGGAAATTGGAAATATTTTAATGGCCTTTTTACACCTCATTCCGGCCGGATCCAAATCCGTCGAACTCGAAGATTTTTACCACGGAGGTACGATTGCAATCAAATTAAATCCGCTGTTATCAGGCCCTGAGAATGCCGAAAATTATTACCGGAAAGCAAAAAATTACGTGAAGGAAATTGCCCATTGGCAATCCAATGTAGATCGAAAGCAAGCTGAAATAGAATTGTTGGGCGAGCAGTTAAGCCAAATTTCACTCGCGGAAAATCGCAAACAGTTAAAACCTTATTTACCACTTTTACGTGTACATACTGCGGCGGTGGCGGATGCCTCTGATCTGCCATTTAAGCAATTTGAAACGGATGGCTGGGTGATTTGGGTAGGAAAAAATGCAAAGAATAATGATTTATTGACGCTGAAATATGCGAAGAAATTTGATATTTGGTTGCATGCGCGGGATGTTTCTGGGTCGCATGTGATTATTCGAAATCCCCAACAGCGTACCGTTCCGAAACACATTGTTGAGAAGGCCGCTGAATTAGCCGCCCATTTTTCTAAACGGGCGACGGAGTCCCTTTGTCCGGTCATCGTAACTTCTAAAAAATACGTACGGAAGACGAAAGATTTATTACCTGGTCAGGTTATTGTGGATCGAGAGGAAGAGGTAGTTTTGGTGAAGCCCACCTTTTGGGAATAGTATAATACCATTAAATCCTTTTATTTTCTCCTGAAATACCCTATTTTCGTGCCTTACTACCCTATCTAAACTTTCTATCTATGCAATTGCTCGATTACTTGGTTTTCCTCTTTTATTTTGTTGTTGTTTCTGGCTATGGTTATTGGATTTACAACAAGAAAAAATCACAAATCGCAGATTCAAATGACTTCTTTTTAGCCGAAGGCTCGTTGACATGGTGGGCCATTGGTTCTTCCTTAATTGCCTCAAATATTTCTGCTGAACAGTTTATTGGAGCTTCAGGAGACGGTTTTCAAATGGGGCTTGCCATTGCAACCTATGAGTGGATGGCCGCAGGAACGCTCTTAATTGTTGCGATTTTCTTCATGCCTATCTATTTGAAAAATAAGATTTTCACCATGCCTCAGTTTTTGTCGCAGCGTTATAACTCAACCGTTAGTTTGATTATGGCGGTGTTTTGGTTGTTGTTGTATGTGACTGTGAATTTAACATCCATTCTTTATTTAGGCGCCTTAGCGGTGTCTACTATTTCTGGAATTGACTTCTCAGTTTGTATGATTGCCATGTCGGTTTTTGCTATTGTTATTACGCTGGGTGGCATGAAGGTGATTGGATATACCGATGTTATTCAAGTGGTTTTCTTGGTATTAGGAGGTTTGGTTACCTCTTATTTAGCATTGAATTTAGTGTCTGAGCGTTTTGGAGGAGAAGGCGTGTTGAATGGCATGAATCATCTGATGACCAAAGCTCCAGATCATTTCCACATGATTTTGGGTAAGGAAAATCCAAATTATCCTTCATTACCAGGTTTAGCGGTATTGTTTGGGGGTATGTGGATTATTAATTTAAATTATTGGGGTTGTAATCAATATATTACGCAGCGTGCGTTGGGGGCTGATTTGCCCACAGCTCGTAAGGGAATTTTGTTTGCTGCATTCCTAAAAATGATGATGCCCATTATCGTTGTTTTACCAGGTATTGCCGCTTATTTATTGTGGAAAGATGGAATGTTCCAGACTGAAATGATGAAAGATGGCGCCTTGAGCAAGGATAATGCCTACCCTGTATTGTTGAATTTATTGCCTGTAGGATTGAAAGGTTTATCGTTTGCTGCGTTAACCGCTGCAGTCGTAGCTTCGATGGCAGGTAAAACAAATTCAATCTCAACTATTTTTACCCTCGATATTTATAAGCAATACATTAACCCACAAGCTTCCGAGAAGAAATTGGTTTCCATTGGTCGTATTTCGGTTGTCGTTTCCATGGTGGCTGCCGTTTTAATTGCTCCCTTCATGGGTATCGATAAAAAAGGTGGTTTTCAGTTTATTCAAGAATACACGGGTTATATTTCACCAGGTATTTTTGCTTTGTTTATTTTAGGTTTTTTCTGGAAGCGTGCGACATCGAATGCAGCCTTGTTTGCATTGATTGGTGGTGTGACGTTCTCTGTATTATCTAAATACATTCCCACATGGACAGGCGTGACGGATTGTATGTTCTACTCTTCATTTCCGGATGCGTCTGGCGTGTATTACATTCCATTCATCGATCGTATGGGCTGGGTATTCTTATTCTGTGTGGCTTCTATGGTGATTATATCCCTTGCTGATCCTGCATCTAAGAATAATCCCAAAGGATTGGAAATCGATGCCAAAATGTTCAAACTTGAGCCCGCTTTTATCGCCGGAACAGTGGTGATTGTGATGATGCTGCTGGGATTGTATACGTATTTTTGGTAAAAAGACACTAGACATTAGACGTCAGACGCTAGACGTTGGACAGTATAATTAAAAGAAAGACCCTAAGAATTACTCCCTAGGGTCTTTTTAATTTAAAAATGTCTTGCGTCTAATGTCTAGTGTCCAACGTCTAAATTGCTCCTTTAATAATCGAATCTACTACCCCCGGATCTAACAACGTAGAGGTGTCTCCCAAACTGCCAAATTCCCCTTCAGCGACCTTGCGTAAAATACGACGCATGATTTTGCCTGAGCGAGTTTTTGGTAAACCAGTCACAAACTGAATTTTATCTGGTTTGGCAATTGGCCCGATCACACGCGCCACCGTAGCCAAAATATCTTTGCGAGTCAATTCATCATTAATGGTTGGGTGCTCACAGATGACATAGGCGTAGATTCCTTGGCCTTTGACATCATGAGGATAACCAACCACCGCAGATTCGATAACTCCCGTGTGCATATTGATGGCATTTTCAACTTCAGCTGTTCCGATGCGGTGACCCGAAATATTCATGACGTCATCGACCCGACCGGTAATTCGGTAATAGCCATCCTCATCACGCATACATCCATCACCCGTGAAATACAATCCGGGATAAGTTGAGAAATACGTTGTTTTGCATCGCTCGTGATCCCCGTAGGTCGTCCGGATAATGGATGGCCATGGATATTTGATGCATAAGTTTCCGTTGACGCCATTTCCTTCGATCTCTTTTCCGTTTTCGTCAACTAAGATCGGCTGGACTCCGGGTAGGGGAAGCGTTGCAAAAGCTGGCTTTAAAGGTGTTATGCCGGCAATTGGTGAAATCATTAGACCCCCCGTTTCAGTTTGCCACCACGTATCGACGATTGGGCAATTACCCTTGCCGATTTTTTCGTCGTACCACTGCCATGCTTCCACGTTGATGGGTTCACCCACAGATCCGAGCACACGAAGTGAACTCAAATCTTTTCCTGCTAAGAACGCATCGCCAAAGCCCATCAATGAACGGATCGCCGTAGGTGCTGTATAGAAAATATTCACTTGATGACGTTTGATAATATCCCAAAAACGTCCTGCATCGGGGTACGTTGGGATACCTTCAAATAATACCGAAATGGCGCCATTTAATAAGGGACCGTAAACCAAATAGGAGTGGCCTGTGATCCAACCGATATCCGCCGTACAGAAAAATACATCACCCGGGTTGTATTGGAAAACATTGGCAAAGGTATAAGCCGTGTAAACCATGTAACCGCCGCAGGTATGAACGACCCCTTTCGGTTTACCAGTTGAGCCAGATGTGTAGAGTATAAACAAAGGATCTTCGGCATTCATGGCCTCTGGAGCGCAAACGTCAGAAGCCTGTATTACTTCTTCTTCCCACCAAAGGTCACGTCCTTTCAACATGGAAATCGGTGTTTTGGTACGTGTTTTAACGATGACCGTTTCCACACAAGGGCATGAAAGCAATGCGTCATCCACCGTTTCCTTCATGGGAATGGTTTTATTACCGCGCACCGCTCCATCCGTTGTGATGACCAATTTACATTGCGAATCATTGATACGATCCGAAATAGATTGCGCAGAAAAACCGCCAAAAACTACCGAGTGAATGGCACCTATGCGCGCGCAAGCTAAGACAGCAATCGCTAATTCCGGAATCATGGGCATATAAATGCATACTCGATCTCCTTTATTTACCCCTTGTGCTTTTAACACATTGCTGAATTTGCAAACGCGCGTGTGTAATTCACGATAAGTTAGGGTAATCGCTTCATCGCCTGGCTCATTGGGTTCATATATAATCGCTGCCTGATCCGGAATGGTTTTCAGATGCCTATCCAGTGCATTAGCCGTAATATTCATTTGGCCATCCTCGAACCATTTGACCGAATAGTCATCAAAGCTCCAGTCAAGAACTTTGGTAAATGGTTTAATCCAATCAAATTCGTTGGCAATATCAGCCCAAAATTGTTCCGGTTTTTCTACACTTAGGGAATACGCCTCCTGGTATTCTTGTAAACTTTTAATTCGCATGTTTTTTTTGGTCAAACTCTCCTGTCAAGGCAAAGTATCCGAAAAGGGACATGCCAATGCTGATGAAAGGAGCTAAAATAAAGGTATAAATAATGGCTGGGACTAGGTCGTTTCCGCCTTTTTCCCATAATGGAAGTGCTTGGAAATATACAAGGTATAGGCCTGTTGAGATGCCCAACATAATCCAAACGACGCCTAAAAGTCTTTTTAAGCCATTCAGTTGAAATGTTTTTTTGATTTTAACATCTTGCATATAGACTAGGCCGATGATCAAACAAACCGAAATCATGGCGATTGGATAGTTTAATCCTTCCAGATAGGGTTTCGCTATGGTGGTATCGTTCGATGCCGTAGTCACTAAAAAAGTTGCTATGGCTGGCATTAATCCGCCAAAAATCCCATTGCCGATGTGGTACGGAAAGGACATGGAGGTATACCTGATTTTTATCGGAAATAACTCAACCAAAAATGCGGCAATCGGTCCATAGGCCATGCTTACAAAGCTAATCAGGCAGAAAATCAAGCCGATCATTTTCCATTGTGCGGTGGCTGTGATATGAATAATTGGGCCTTTTTCGGTGGTTGTTTCGACAGTTCCATCCGTAAAGGTTCGAATCGTATGTCCCTTTTCGTAGGTAATCGAGCCCTTTACTTCCGTTTTTTGTTTCGTATCTACGAGGTCGTACATCGTGGAAAAAATCGGTCGATACAGGAATAAGGCGAGGGCCATGCCGGCCAACATGATTCCTTTTCTGCCTAATTTGTCCGATAAGGCGCCAAAAAGCACAAATAGGGGAGTTCCGGCGAGTAAGCCAATGACCAATATCAGGTTGGTTTGCGTTTCTTCGAGATGGCAAATTTTCAACAAGAATGTTTGGGCGTAAAATTGGCCCGTATACCACACCAAACCCTGTCCCATCGTGGCTCCAAACAACGCAAGCAACACAAATTTTAAATTCAATTTATTGCCAAAAGATTCTTTTAAGGGGTTTTTTGCAACATTTCCTGTCTTTTTGGCCTCTTCGAACAAAGGAGATTCTGCCATGTTTTTACGGACGATGATGGAACCGATGACCATGACGATGGAGATGAGGAAGGGGATGCGCCAACCGTAATTATCGAATTCTTCGGCAGATAGGAGGCTGCGTGTCAGCATGATTACGCCTAATGAAATGATCAGTCCGAGTGTGGCAGTGGTTTGAATCCAGGACGTATAAAAGCCTCTTTGGTGCTCAGGTGAGTGTTCCGCGACGTAAGTGGCCGCGCCGCCGTATTCACCACCAAGTGCTAAACCTTGCAATAAGCGTAAAATTAAAACCAAAATAGGAGCGAGTGCGCCGATGCTTTGGTAGGAAGGAATTAAACCAATGGCGAATGTAGCTCCACCCATAAGCATCAGAGTAACCATAAAGGTGTATTTACGGCCAATGACGTCCCCAATCTTTCCGAAAAAAAGTGCACCAAATGGTCGTACAACGAAACCTGCCGCAAAAGTTGCCAACGTATTTAAAAAAGCAGCTGTGGGGTTGTCGGTAGGGAAAAATTTCGTCGACAATACCGTCGCCAAACTACCAAATATGTAAAAGTCGTACCATTCAATCAACGTGCCTACAGAAGATGCGCCGATGATGTAGCTTAATTTTTTATTCACAGGTCTAGAATTTTACCCGAATATATCAAAAAAATAGCTAAAATTTGTCAATAGAATATTCAAGATATGACTGAATTTAAGGAAACGCAGCGGTTTACGCAGTGGTGGTTGTGGTTGATTTTATTTGGAACATGGGCTATCATGATTTTTGCTTTGTTGCAGGAAGTAAATGAAATAAATATGTCATTTTTTATTGGTGGATTTATCGGCCTTGGTTTGCCCATATTTTTTTGGCAAATGCGTTTAGTGACACGAGTGACTTCAGCGGGAATTTACGTGCGATTTATCCCTTTTCATTTTAAAGAACAATTTTACCCTTGGGATTCCATTGAATCCGCTCAAGTTCGTACCTATGATTCTTTGTTTGAATATGGTGGCTGGGGAATTAAATACGGATTTAGTGGCCAAGGTAAAGTGTATAATGTTTCCGGGGACCAAGGACTTCAGTTGGTCTTCAAATCAGGAGAGAAAATTTTAATTGGTACGCACAAACCGGAAGAAATTCAAGCTGCTGTTCCATTGTAGATTATCAAGTTCTTGGGCAATTTATGTCGTTTAAAAAACGTTCGCAAGTTAGCCAGCTACGCTGCCGGGGTCAACGACCCCGGCAGCGTCTCCCGCGCACGGTAGGCGTTCGCTGAAAAAGCGGAATGCCAGAATAAAGCCGTAACTTGCGCCATTATTATGAGGATGCTTGTTATTTCCAGTTATTACTCATAAGCACACATTCTCATTTTAATATGACATTTCAAGAGTTACACCTCATTGAGCCTATCTTAAAGGCGCTCGGTGAGGAGGGTTACACAAACCCAACACCCATTCAAGCACAAGCTATTCCGATTGTACTTAAAGGCACCGACCTCCTTGGTTGCGCCCAAACAGGTACCGGAAAAACCGCCGCTTTTACGCTTCCCATCATCCAATTGATGGATGCCAATCAAACATTTCAAAAACCTAAAAAAATCCGTGCACTGATCGTAACTCCCACGCGGGAACTAGCCATTCAAATCGGTGAGAGTTTTAGGGCCTACGCGCGCCATACCTCATTAAATCATACCGTTATTTTCGGAGGAGTTGGCCAAAGCCCACAAGTTTCCGCGCTTCGCTCCGGCGTTGATGTGGTGATAGCGACCCCAGGTCGTTTATTGGATTTGATGAATCAAAAGCTTTTGTCAATTGCCAATGTAGAATATTTCGTCCTCGATGAGGCTGATCGCATGCTCGATATGGGTTTTATTCATGATGTTCGGAAATTACTAGCCGCACTTCCTCGTCAGCGTCAATCGCTATTTTTCTCGGCAACTATGCCGCCCGAAATCGTGCAATTGGCCGCGACTATTTTGCGCAACCCAGCTGAAGTTTCCGTGACGCCCGTGTCATCAACCGTGGAAATCATTAACCAATCGGTGTATTTCGTTGACAAAAACAACAAGAACACCCTTTTATTGGATATTCTCGAAGACACCAAAATCAAAACAGCCTTAGTCTTTACGCGTACCAAACATGGTGCCGATAAAGTTGTCAAAGTCCTATTAAAAGCAAGCATCAAAGCCGAAGCAATTCATGGAAATAAATCCCAAAATGCGCGCCAAACAGCCTTGAAAAACTTCACCGCTCAAACAACGCGAGTTTTAGTAGCCACCGACATCGCAGCGCGTGGTATCGATGTGGATGATTTGGAATATGTGATTAATTTTGAATTACCTAATATCCCAGAAACGTATGTCCACCGGATCGGTCGGACTGGGCGTGCAGGTGCCAACGGTACCGCGATTTCTTTTTGTGATATTGAAGAAAAAGCCTATTTAAAGGATATTGAGAAGTTAATTGGCAAAAAAGTGCCCGTTATCGAAGCACACCGCTACCCGATGAAAGTTTTGACAATCGAGAAAAAGGCCAAACAAAGTCCTCCAAACCGGGGTGGAAAACCTGCCGGACCTGGCACTGCCGCCACAAAACCGGAGGAAAATCCGCGCTCTTTCGATAAAGCCAAAGCCGGTCGTAAATGGTACGGCAAAAAGAATACCTACTAAGATGAATAAAACACTTTTGGTCATTGCGGGTCCTACGGCTGTTGGCAAAACAGCTCTATGCGTCGAAATGGCCAAAAGTCTTCATACCGAAATTATCTCGGCCGACTCCCGGCAATTTTACCAAGAATTAAGTATCGGTACCGCAAAGCCAAGCCTCGAAGAGCAGGGTGGCGTCAAACACCATTTCATTAATTCGCATTCCATCCATGACTATTTTTCTCCGGGGGATTTTGAACGTGATGCGCTAAAAATCTTAACTGATTTATTTCAAACACATGACCTCGTCATCCTAACGGGTGGATCAGGTTTATATCTTAAGGCCTTGATGGAAGGTTTGGACGATATGCCGGATGTAGATTTGGCCTTGCGGGAAAACCTGATGAAATCGCTGGAAACGGATGGGTTGGAAAAACTATTTAGGCAGCTTCAGGCATTAGACCCTGAATATGCCGCGCAATTAGATCCACAAAATCCGCAGCGGGTTGTTAGAGCTTTGGAAGTATGTTTGTCGACTGGTAAATCCTATACATCTTTCCGCAATCAGCAAAAGGCTGATCGTCCCTTTGAGATGATCAAAATATGCCTTGATCGGCCGCGTGAAGAATTATACCAACGAATCGATGCCCGCATGGAAATGATGTTGGCCGCTGGCCTCGTACAAGAAGCCAAAGATTTCGAAGCCTATCAAGACCGTTACGCCTTAAAAACCTTGGGTTATAAAGAAATATATGGGTTTTTCAGAGCTGAGTACGATGAGCCCGAAATGATTCGCCTATTGAAACGTAATTCCAGGCATTATGCCAAAAAACAATTGACTTGGTTTAGGCATCAGGATGATTTTGAATTTGTGCATCCCGACCAGGCTTTCGCCTACATTCAGGGTAAGCTTAAATAAGCTTCCAGACCTCCCGAGACATTTTGGGCTTGAAGGCCTTTGGCGGTCATGAGCCGACAAGCAATCTGGCTTTGTGTGCCGTTATAACAAATGACGGTGTATTTTGTGGATGTGTTTAACTCGTCGATGCGCGTTAGTAGATCATCCAATGGTATATGAATTCCCCCTAAATCAAAATCCGCTCGTTCCCTAGGCGTACGAATGTCCAAAAGGGAAAGAGCGGATAAATTTTCCTTGAAATCGTTCGCGGAAATGGATAACATCTTAATATCCAGCCGCTTGCCAGGCAAGCATACCACCTAAAACGTTACGGACGTTCGTATATCCTTCGCTTGTTAAGTATTCTTTGGCACGTCCAGAACGGGCACCCGAGCGGCAATGGATTAAAATTTCTTGATCTTTCCAGGCTTCGATTTCCTCCAAACGATCAGGTAATTCGCCCAACGGAATCAAGGTTGCCCCGATGTTGAACTCATCAAATTCATATTCCTCGCGGACATCGATCAGGTTCAGGTTTTCACCTTTGTCCATACGCTCTTTTAATTCTTCAATTGTAATATCCATGATTATTGATCTTCGCCACCCACAACCCATAGGTCGATCAGGTCGCCAGGTTTAACACTTGTTCCTTCGCAAGTTGCGCACGTTTGTTTGAAAACCGTTCCCGCTGGAAACGTTTCATTCGCCTCATATACGACCTTGCCCATTTTTAAATTCATACCTGCCAAAATAATAGTCACCTCGTCCATCGGCTTACCCACAAAATCAGGCATTTCCATGTCGACATTCGCGATACCATTTCCAATGTATAAATCAACCATCGTGCCTTTGGGAATACTTGCGCCTGCTTCAATTTTACGGCCCAGCGCTTGAACTTCAATCACCTCTTTCACGCGCGGATCATTTACTTCATGAACAATTCCTTTGCGTAGTCCAGCAATGAATAATTGCTGCTCGGCACTTCGCACGGATAAGCCTACTAAAGTTGGCAATTTAATTGTAGGAGGTGTTTCTGAATTAATCGTAATATAAATTTTACGCCCTGATTTGACCAATGCATTGGGTAGTGGATATTGCGATAAGACGGTCAATGGCGGCTTATCAGCCGTATAAGTGCAATCTGAAACTTCATATGTAAGGTCGCTACCATCAATCAATTCTTCCATTTTATCGGCCGATAAGCCTTTTAAGTTAGGAACTTTGATTGTTTCGCCATGATGCGTACTCCAGGGTAAATACACGAAGAAAAAGCCAAAAAATAACACAAGAAACAACGAGATTAAAATCGCGATGTGTGTGATTAAGTCTTTCTTGGATTGCGTTGGTATTTGAGCCATTGTGAGGAAATACGTATTTGCGTGCAAGATAAGGAAAACAATAATCCTAGGCAAGGGGTCTGTGGGCAGTAGTCAGTGGTCAGTAATCAGTTTTCAGTGGTCAGTCGCTAGTCATCAGTCGGTAGTCATCAATCTAAAGTTTAACGTTCAGCAGCTAAAAAAAAATCCGAAGTCAAAAGCCATTTGATGAATTTACATCCTTTGAACTTTCAACTTCGGACTAGTGACTGACGACTAGCGACTGACCACTGATTACTGACTACTGATTACTGACCACTGGCTAGTACTTAAAGATTTTATCTCCCGCCATTACCTCTTGCGTCTTTTGATCAAAAGTAACGCGCTGGCCAGTGCGATACGCCGCATTCGACATAATCGTAGCGATAGAGTGCTGGTAACCAGCTTCAATCGGTGCATTCGGTGTCTTGCGTGAACGTACACATTCCATCCAGTTTTTCACGTGGTTGAATGTCAATGAATCACCACCTGTATCTGCATCTGTAGCCACTTTAGCACCTTCAATTTTCATCGTTGGCAATAAATTCGCTTGCATTCCCATCGCTTTCGCCTCACGCTCACGCAAACCACCGTTTGGTGAAATCGTATTCGTGTCTAGGTTTAATTCACCTCCATTAGAGTAGTAAATCTCCTTTGTACCACCAGCTCCATTAGAGAAACGTGATGTGAACTGAACTTGGAATCCTTTATTTCCTTGACCGTAATCAAATACCACTGTCAACGTATCCGCATTAACACGGCCGTCATTCCACTGGTAAATTCCACCATTTGCAACCACCGAGTTTGGATGTGCCAGGCCTGAGAACCAGTGTACCGTGTCGATTTGATGTGACATCCATTGGCCCGGAATTCCAGATGAATAAGGCCAGAATAAACGATACTCTAAGTATTTACGTGGGTCAAATTTATCGGCCGGACGATTCATCAAGAAACGCTTCCAGTCGATATCTGACTCTTTTAAAATGCTTGTTAGTTCAGGACGTCTCCAACGAGCCGGTTGGTTTACATTCCACATCAACTCCACCATTTTGATATCGCCGAATTTTCCTGATTTGATGAATTCGTCAGCTGCCCAATAGTTCTCTCCAGACCGACGCTGCGATCCGATTTGAACAATTTTTCCAGAATCCTTCACCGCTTTCAATACCGCACGGTTATCTTCCATCGTTTCTGCCAATGGTTTCTCCGTATACGTATCGCAACCTGC
This sequence comes from Aquirufa sp., assembly GCF_044377215.1. Classification (GTDB taxonomy): domain Bacteria; phylum Bacteroidota; class Bacteroidia; order Cytophagales; family Spirosomataceae; genus Aquirufa. Next base: position 76,763 of record NZ_JBILJM010000006.1, on the reverse strand, counting down.
TTTGACCGCCTCAATAGTATGTAAGGCATGTTGGAAATCCGCCGTCGAAATAAACACCGCATCGATTCCTTTCGCTGAATACAATTCTTCGTTGTTGCGGTAAGTTTGAATAGTTCCACCCAACTGCTTTTCTAAATATGCTTTTCCCTCATCACGTCTGCGGTTCCAAAGATCCGATAACGCCACCATTTCAAAGTTCATTCCTTTGGCCAAAGCCTTAAATGGAGGTACATGGGAAGCACGGTGACGGTCTGAAAAACCAACACAAGCCACGCGAACACGGTCGTTCGCACCAATGATTTTACTGTACGATTTGGCACTAAATGCGAGTGTTCCCAACGTCGCCAAAGCACCTTTTTGAATAAATGATCTTCTTTCCATGGTAAGATTTAGTTAATTTCTCTGATTTTAATGTTTTTGTAAAACACGGAATCCCCGTGCTCCTGAAATAAAATAGCTCCTTTATCTTGGGCGCCATAACCCGGCCATTTCGCATGCTTGCTATGCGCAACCAATACGTTAAATATATTGCTCTTGCGCTCATATTCCAATACTTTAAACCCGTTCAACCAATGCTGAACAATGTTGTTTGGATATACGATGATACGCCCCTGATTCCATTCCCCAATTTTCTTTTGAAACCGCGCATCATTTTTGTTGGAAGGAATGATGTCATATAAACTGGCCAAGGTACGATTGCCAACAGTCCCTAATTTCGCATCCGGGTGTTTGGCATCATCTAGTACTTGATATTCTAATCCAATGGCCGACATCCCTGAGTTGTAGGTTTCGTTCACAAAATACTTCACACCTGAATTTGCGCCTTCTGTTAATTTGAAATCGAACGTTAATTCAAAACTTCCATATTGATCATTTGTCAAAATGTCGCCGCCATTGCCCGACTCTTTTCCTCCTTTTGAATTCACGTGCAAAGTTCCATCCTCAACCGTCCAAACAGACGGAGGAGCCGTTGTTTTAAACGCCGAGCGGAAACCCGTTAAATCTTTGCCATTGAATAATAATTTAAATCCAGCTGCTTTTTCTTGCTCAGATAAGGTATTCAAGGTATAATTCTCAACAACCGTTTTGCCATCATTCGGACGAGGCTGCATGTCCTTACCCGTCTGGATACGAATGTTTTTCCACATCACCTGCATGCCTGGTTTCATGTCACCATATATAGAATGCACCTGAAAAGCAATGAAACCTGTGGCAGTCATATCATCGACCAAATATGAAACAGGAATTTCATTGATCCATGTACGAATCGTATTTCCAATCGCCTCAATGCGGTAGTGATTCCAAACGTCCCCTAACTTAAATGCTTTCTTAGCTTCAGGCTTACCCTCGTTTTGAGATAACCAGCCACGACGGGATTCATCATAAATTCCACCAGACCAGCCACGTGCTGAAGGATCGATTTCGGCTTGATATCCATGTACGCGACCTTTTTGATATTCAGGGATAGAAAGGCTCCGGAACTGAACGCCAGAATTCATTCTGTTATCCACCTTAACATCGAATTCAAGGATAAAATCGCTGTAATCTTGTTCGGTGGCCATGAAAGAATTAGGCGTATTGGCTACGGTAGTTCCTACCATAACACCATCTTTCACTTCGTATTTTGCTTGACCATTTAGTTGTTTAAAACCATTGAAGGTTTTGCCATCAAATAGCTTAGTCCATTTTTGTGCTTGAGTTTGCAAAGAAATACACAAAAGCGCCGCGCTTAAGGCATAAAGTAATTGTTTTTTCATAGTTCTATTTTATTGTATCCTAAAGGTGGACCAACGGCGAAATTTACTCATTTATCTTGAAATAATTCTGTTCACTTGTAGGTGTTTATCAGGTTTAAAAATACTGAATGCCGAATAGGCACGATTTCCCACTATTCTATTACTTTTGTAGATTAATTTTACAAGCTGATGCAAAAACAAACGAAAGCGATTCGGATTCAAGCCGAGCGATCCCATAACCGCGAACATTCGGTACCTCTTTATTTAACATCTAGTTTTACATTCGATGATGCGGAAGAGGGAAGAGCGATTTTTGCCGAGGAAAAATCCGGTAACATTTACTCACGTTACATGAATCCCAATGTGGATGAATTCGTAGAGAAAATGGTGATGCTGGAGAACGCCGAGGATGGATTAGCTTTCTCTACAGGCATGGCAGCCATTTTTGCATCCATGGCTGGATTACTAAAAGCAGGCGATCATATTGTTGCCTCCAATGCTTTGTTCGGTTCATGCATCCAAATTTTGACAAAAATAACGGCCAAATGGGGCATCGAATGCACTTTTGTTCCTGGGGCAGATTTGAAGGCGTGGGAAACAGCTATTCAACCCAATACGAAATTTTTCTTTTGTGAATCACCTTCAAATCCCGGCTTAGAATTAATTGACCTACCGGCATTAGCTGCACTAAAAAAAGGACGCGATATTATTTTAGCCGTAGATAACTGCTTCGCTACGCCCATTTTACAGACACCGTTAGACGTAGGTGCCGACTTAGTTATTCACTCGGCAACGAAATACATCGATGGGCAAGGGCGCGTGTTAGGTGGTGTAATCTGTGGAAAGAAGATTTACATGGATGAGATTCGCTTTTTTGCGCGCCATACAGGTCCTTCGTTATCTCCATTTAACGCGTGGATTCTTTCTAAAAGTTTAGAATTATTAGACTTGCGGATGCAAAAGCATTCGGAAAATGCACAAGCTTTAGCCGAAGCTTTAGAAGGCCATACTGCTCTCGACACGGTAAAATACCCATTTTTGGCATCTCACCCCCAATATGAATTGGCAAAACGTCAAATGAAATATGGTGGCGGTATCCTAACAATCGATATCAAAGGTGGCTTCGAAAAAGTGGTTGCTTTTAGCAAAACTTTAAAAATCGCATCCATTTCACCTAATTTAGGCGATTCGCGTACGATCATTACCCACCCAGCATCTACCACGCATTCAAAATTACCTGCTGAAGAAAAAGCAGCCTTAGGAATTACCAATGGATTAGTGCGTATTGCTGTCGGGCTTGAATCCATCGATGACCTTAAAGCTGATTTCTTACAAGCCTTAAACGCGCTTAATTAATGTTGATCGCGCTCCTCATTTGCCTCGCTTTATTGACAGTCAATGTCATCATCTGCGTCTATGTTGAGCGTAAATTGTCAGCGTTTATCCAAGACCGTTTAGGTCCCATGGAAGTTGGCCACTGGGGTTTATTGCAGGTTTTTGCCGATTTGTTAAAGCTGATTCAAAAGGAAGATATCGTTCCAGCTTTGGCGCAAAGACGTTTATTTTTGCTTGCCCCTTGGATCATTTTTTTAGCTATTTTCAGCGCGTTTTCCGTCATCCCACTCAGTTCCGGAACTTGGCTCCAAGGCAGTCAAACCGAAATGGGCGTCATGTTATTTATGGGAATCGTTTCCTTGGATACGCTCGGAATTTTGTTGGCCGGCTGGACGTCCAACAATAAATTTTCGCTTTTAGGAGCTATTCGCTCTGTTGCCCAATTAGTTTCATTCGAAATTCCACTTGGCCTCACAATTTTATGTGTGGTCATGATTTCAGGAAGTTTGAATTTGCAGGTGATAGCGGGCCAACAAGGCATTTTTTCTCACGAGGTGCAGTATTTGTTTGGGTTAAAGGAACTGGGAATCGAAGTGCAGGAAATTGGGGGAATATTTGCGTGGAATGTGGTGCGCATGCCGTTCTTCTTTATCTTATTTATCATTTATTTTATCGCTTCTCTTGCTGAATCTAATCGGGCACCTTTTGATATTCCCGAAGCGGAATCTGAACTTGTCGGAGGTTTTCATACAGAATATGCCGGGATGCGCTGGGCTTTATTATTCTTGTCCGAATATGGTATGATGCTGCTTGTCAGTATTTTAGGTGTCATTTTGTTTTGGGGTGCCTGGTATTCTCCCTTGCCAAACGTGGGTTCTGCACGATTGGCTGATTGGACAAATGGAATTCCAGGGACGATTCAAGCTACCGTTTTAGGTTTCTTTTGGCTTATGGCCAAAACATATGTGCTCATCGCACTTCAAATGTGGATTCGCTGGACACTTCCCCGTGTGCGTGTAGATCAATTTATGTACTTGTGCTGGAAAGTACTCATTCCGTTTACGTTGGCGTTTGTCGCATTATCTGCCGTTTGGTCGCTACTCGGGTGACGATTGTCTGAGAATTTCTGTATCATTACCCTTTGCTATTTAGCTATTAATTTATGTATAAAACTTTTACCCGCCTATTGTTGCTGGGTTTATTCGGTGTTTACACGAATCTAAGTGCCCAAGAGTATATTCTTCCTTTGTTAAGTGGTCAAGTTATTGATGCGCAATCGGGCGAACCGCTGGTGGGCGCCGTCATTTCGGTCGACTTTAAAAAGACAGGTTCGATTTCTGATGCCAAAGGTCTCTACAAAATATCGCTTCCCGTAGGCGAATATGTCGTCAAAGTTAGTAATGTAGGATACAATCCTTTTCGTACTAAGGTTTACATCAAAGGCGATTTGACGCTTAATGTGGAGCTTAACGATGTGACAAAGCAGTTGGAGGAGGTTATTGTGTCTGCGTCAACAAACAAAAAAGATATTCAAACGCCTTCATTGGGCGTTACTGTCCTTAGTTTAAAAGGGATTAAAAAATTGCCCACCATGATGGGGGAAGTGGACGTCATTCGTAGCCTCCAATCGTTGCCTGGTGTTTCTTCCGTGGGCGAAGGGGCAAATGGTTTGAATATTCGAGGTAGCAACGTGGATCAAAACTTGATCTATATTGACGATACGCCTATTTTCAACCCGACACACATGTTCGGCCTATTCTCCGTTTTTGCATCAGATGCAATTCGGGATTTGGAACTATACAAAGGAGGAATTCCATCCCGATTTGGCGGTCGGACTGCTTCCGTACTCGATATTAAAATGATTGAGCCAAACACCGAAAAGTTTAAAATGCAAGGTGGAATTGGGTTGGTTTCGAACCGTATAATGGCTGAAATTCCAATCATCAAAGATAAATTATCCGTGCTTGTCGCAGGACGATTATCAGCGAATGATTTTTTATTCAAGGCTGTTGCCCCCGATAATCTAAAAAATATTCGGGCTAATTTCTCAGACATTGCGACTAAGATATATTTTAGGCCTAACGCGAAAAATACGATCTCCGTTTCAACGTACCTCAGCAACGATTATTACCGCGTAGATTCTTTATTTAGTATTGAGAACGTAGTTGCCAAGCAGACTTCCTTTGATTACGGACACAAAAATGCCTCATTTCACTGGAATCATTATTTCTCACCCAAATTAAATATGTTGGTGAGCGCGGCTTTATCCAACTACGTTACTAAAACCTATGCACCAGATTCCGTCAACACGATTGATCTGAATAGTTCTATTTTATACCGAAATGGCTCGCTCAGTTTTGACTATCAGCCAGTGGAAAAGCATAAGTTGAATTTTGGGGTATCCGTGACGCGGTACGATATCACCCCCGGAACTTTAAATGAAGGAATTGTTTCGCGTGTGTCAACAGTGAAATTGGACGATGAGCAATCGCTAGAAGCCGCAGTCTATGTGGATGATGAGTGGAAAATTAATGAGAAGTTGACCATTCAAGCTGGATTACGCTATACCCAATATTGGCGAATTGGTGCTGGAACAGTGAATACGTATTCACCCGATTTTATGCCTTCAATCAATACAATTGTCTCAAAGAAAACATACGAAGCAGGCGAGGTAATGGCCTCTTATGGCGGATTTGAACCACGTTTGACGATGAAATATTCATTGGCCGAGAATGCAACTATGAAATTGGGATATAACCGTCAGCAACAATTCTTCCAGTTGCTGTCGAATAACACGACGCCATTGCCAACTTCCCGTTGGAAAACCGCTGATTCTTTTATCAAACCCCAACAAAGTGATTTTGCGTCGATTGGCTTCTTTAAAACATTTAATGAAAATGTTTTTGAGATTTCTTTGGAGTCATATTATCGCCATGTGCGCAATACGTTAGATTTTGTGTCGGGGGCAAATTTACAGTTGAACCCCAACATTGAGACGCAATTAATCTCGGGGAAATCGAAAGCTTATGGATTTGAGGTGATGGTTCAAAAAAAGAAAGGCGAAAATTCGGGTTGGATATCTTATACTTATGCCCGCGCTTTCAATCAGATGATTGGTGATTTTCCAGAGATTCAGTCGATTAACCGAGGTAACTGGTTTGCTACAAACTATGATAAGCCACACTCATTTAATGTCATGTGGAATATTCAGCCTACGACACACCATAGTTTCTCTTTTACATTTGCGTATAATACAGGCCGACCATTCTCTTCGCCATCGGGTAGTTATGAGATTGGCGGAAAGAAATACCCTGTTTTTGCAGAGCGGAATAATGACCGAATTCGAGATTATCATCGCTTAGATTTCTCTTGGACGATAAATAATCCTTCAATGAAACATAAGCGCTGGGAGGGAAGCTGGGTGTTTACGGTATATAATTTATATGGACGTCAAAATCCATATTCCGTATTCTTTAAGTCAACCAAAAATGGCTTGAAAGCATATGAACTAAGTGTTTTTGCGTCTCCTTTTGTTTCGATGACCTACAACTTTAAATTTTTATAGCAATGCCTATTAAATATATACCCTTATTTTTTGCTGCTTTTTTGTTTTCATGCGTACAGCCTATTGAAAATTTTGTTCAGAAAGATTCAAATTCGTACATGACCATTGAAGCAGATATAGCAGATGATCCTGAATTATGTAAAATCCGTATTACAGGCTCTGCAAATCGCATTTTATCTGTTTTGTCGCAACCAGTTACGAAAGCGGAGGTCTATATCCTAGACAATAATGGCGTAAAGACTATATTTAAAGAAGCCGCTAAGCCATTAGGTACGTATTTACCTCCCGCTGGATTTGTGGGCAAAGTAGGCGCTTCGTATAAACTTTTTGTTCGTACCCTGATAGGTAATCAGTACGAGAGTACGGTCGAAACCATGAAGGCTGTTCCCGAAATAGAAAATACCATTGTCCGTTTTGAGGCGTTTGAACAATATGCCAAAGTTGACCCACGTCGTGCTGGTTTCACTGTGTATTTGGATTTTAAAGACTTGCCAAATCAAGGAGACTACTACATGTGGAACTGGAAACATTATGAAAAAGCTCAGATTTGTAAGACCTGCACGGATGGAGCGCGATTTGATTTTGTACGTACGCTCGATTGTGTGGCGCCTCGTTTTCCCAATGACAATATTTTGAATTATCTGTGTGATGGAAATTGTTGGGATATATCAACCAATAATGATTTGAATGTATTTTCTGATGTGCTGACGAATGGGCAGCGGGTGGTGGGCCGACAAGTCGCGCGGTTGCCATTTGATGGGTATGGTTTTTATTATTTCCGATTAGAGCAGCGTTCTGTGACGAAGAATACCTACAGTTTTTATCAATCGTTGATTTCGTCCGTGCAGTCAAGTGGATCTCTATTTGATGTTCCCGCTGAAACACGATTTAGTTTAAATATTAAATCGGTCACGAAACCTGAGGAGCGTGTTTTAGGTATATTTAATGTCTTTTCTGTGCGTAAGAAAATCTTTAACATTGATCGACGTATTGGTGTTCCAGAAGGATATACGCCAATTACTTTTTCGGTTCCAGGTGAAATTTATTCTTGCCCTCCAGGTTCAGCCAATTGCCAGGATAGAACGCCTTGTGTAGAAGGATCAACGCGAACAAAAATCACTCCAGAAGGTTGGGTATTCTAATTTTTTAGGCCAAATTTGCGTTATGATTGGAGTTCTGCTTGTAAATTTGGGTACACCGGATAATCCGAAAACCCCCGCTGTTCGTAAATATTTACGCGAATTTTTAATGGATGGTCGAGTAATCGATTTTCCCTATATTTTTCGAACAATCCTCGTTAATGGAATCATCGCACCTTTTCGTGCGCCAAAATCCGCTAAGATCTACCAAGAATTGTGGGATGAACGCGGTTCACCCCTCAAATATTATGGGGAAGATGTAGCTCGAGATTTGCAGGTTCAACTAGGAGATGCCTATTATGTACGTTTAGCCATGCGTTATCAGTCTCCTGATATGAAATCAGCTTTAGCTGATATGCAATCTAAGGGGCTTAAAAAGCTAATCATTATTCCTTTCTTTCCACAATATGCCTCTGCAACGACTGGTTCGGTGTATGAGCGGGTGATGGAATTAATGAAAGATTGGCAAATTATGCCAGATCTTTCACTAGTGAGCTATTTCTATGATCATCCTGCATTTGCCAAATATTTCGCTTCCAAAGCTGCGAATTATCAAAAGGATGTTGATTTTGACTATTATTTATTCTCGTATCACGGAGTTCCTGAACGTCACATTCGCAAAGGAGATTACTCCAAAAACACCTGTGTGTTTGGAACTTGTTGTGAGTCCATTACCGAAAAAAATCATGGTTGTTACCGTGCGCAATGTCATGAAACGACTCGTAGGATCGCTGCTGAAATGGGCTTAAAGCCAGGGACATTTAGTACTGCTTTTCAAAGCCGACTAGGTCGTGATCCGTGGTTACAACCATATACGGATGAAACCATCAAAAAATTAGTAGCTGAGGGAAAGAAGAAAATTCTTGCATTTTCTCCGGCATTCGTCTCAGATTGTCTAGAAACCACGATTGAAGTAGGTGAGGAATACAAAGAATTGTTTGAGGAAGCGGGTGGCGAACATTGGCAGTTGGTGGAAAGCCTAAACAATTCCCCGGAGTGGGTAGGTATTTTAGAGGACCTGGTTAAAAAATCATAACATGCTTTATTTAATTTTAAGCGTCATTTTCTCCGTGCTTTTGCTGGTGAATTTTAGAGCGCACGCGCGCTTTCAAGTGGATACGCGTATAGCGATTCTGTTGAATTATCCGGTTTGCTTTTTAACGGCCTACTTTCACCAACCGTCTGCCATTCCGTTTCATTGGCCCGCGGCAACAGATACTATGTTGTTAATGGCGATGGGTATTGGATTTGTGATTACGTTTTTGCTTTCTGGATTCTCGACACAGAAGAATGGCATGGCGCCTACGTCGCTGGCCAATAATATTTCGTTGGTGATTCCGGTGCTCATCAATTTGTTTATTCTGAAAACGGGTGGTGAAATCACGTGGTCGATTGCGGCGGGATTAGCGTTCTCATTTGCGGCGATTTATTTCTGTAGTCCGCAGGTAGATGCGTCGAGTGATTCGAAACCCGTTGTTGCCTTGTTATTAGCCGTATTTGTAGCTTATGGGCTAACAAATACGCTTTTTAGTTATTTGAACAGCACTTTGACTGCGCAAGTTGGCGGTACACTTCCCTTCATCATGATGTTGTTGATCGGCTCGATGGCTAGTTCATTGATCGTGCTTGTTTGGAAGTCGGCGAACGGCACCCTCAACTGGAATCGCAATTCCGTTCTAGCTTCCATCCCGTTGGGCTTACCCAATTTCTTCTCCTTCTACTTCCTTTTGAAGGCATTGGACGCATACCAAAACAATGCGGCGGTGGTATTGACTATGTATAATTTGAGTGTTATTTTACTAAGTGCGGTTACGGCCTATGTGTTTTTCAAGGAGCGCTTGACGCGCAAACAATGGCTGGGTTTAGCGGTGGGTTGTGTGGGGATCGCGCTATTGAATGGCTTGTAGAGACGCGATACTTCGCGTCTAGAGTTTCTTTGGCAAACCTTACAGGATTGCCAAAGTTTGAGGCGTTTTTGACGCCGATTTCTTAAAAAAAATGAAAAAAGACGCGAAGTATCGCGTCTCTAGACACTCTTCCAAAGAAAACACCTCTTATTTCTTATCTCTTACCTCTCACCTCATTTAAAGCACATTCGCCGTTTGCTCCTTGATCTTCTCCAACTCATCTTTCATGTTCACTACTAAACGCTGAATCTGCGAGTCATTTGCCTTCGATCCGATCGTGTTAATTTCCCGACCAATCTCCTGTGCCATGAAGTTTAATTTCTTGCCATTTCCTTCCGCTAGGATATCGATGAAGTAGCCTAAATGGGTATTTAAACGCACTTTTTCCTCCGATATGTCGAACTTTTCGATGTAATAAACAACTTCTTGCTCGAAACGATTTTTGTCGAAATCTTCATTCAATCCTAATTCTAAAAGCGACTTTTTCATGCGCTCCCGGATACCCGGCATACGCACTAAATCTTGTTCTGTTACCTGCTGTAATCCCGATGCGATCGAAGCAATATATTCTCTGAATTTATCTTCAACAATCTTTCCCTCGCGCGCGCGGAATTCCTTGCACTCAGCTACAGCCTCTTGAATTGCCTCGTAAATCACCTGCCATAATGCTTCGATTTCCTCTTCAGATTCTTCTTTCGTCTCTTGTGAAATACTTGACGGAACATTCAATGCCTGTAAATACAAGGCTCCTTCATCGACATTCGATACGCCTAAGTCGGCCGCCACACGCTTCAACTCCGCATAATACAACGCAATATGTCCCTGCGGCAAAATGCTTACCTCGCCACCATCGTGATTCTTTTGAATCTGTAAACTCAATTCGATTTTTCCACGCTCTAATTGCTGCGTTAAAAAATTGCGAATTTCAATCTCACGAGCGGAAATGGATTTGGGGAGCCGACAAAATATATCGGTAAACTTCGAGTTTAAGGTTTTAACCTCCACACGTATTTGAAGCTCCTGCACCTCTTTTTGGGATTTCCCAAAACCTGTCATCGAATAAATCATACTGCTTCTTTTTTATGTTGTTTGAGGGTTAGAAAAATGGCTAGGCCAATAAATGCCAATAACCCTATCGATGAGGCCGCATCCACCCGATTGCCTAATGCTACCGATTTTGGCGCAAATTTAAACTCAATTGTATGCTTACCCGCAGGGACCGATAATCCCCTTAAAATATAATTGGCCCGAACATGCGCAACCTCTTTTCCATCAATAAATGATTTCCAATCCACATTTCCCCGGTAATAAATCTCAGAAAAAACAACAAAACCCGCTTGCGCACTTTCACTCGTATAAACCAATTCATTTGGCTTGTAGCTTGTTAACGCAATCACGCCCGTTTGTGTCGAATCAAAAGCAACCACATTCGCTCGGTCAACTTCTTCGATAATTGCCGACTCCCCAGGATTGAATTCGCCTACTGCCGCTAAAGCCCCATCTGCATCTTTTGTCCAAATAGCTTGCTTCACAAACCACGCATTTCCTAAAGCGGACGGATTTACCTGTGCCGTTGGCCTTCCTGCCGAATCTGCGCCTATGATGTATTTGGTATTTAACATGTTCAGCACCGACATCTGTGCAGGGCTTCCAGCAAAATACTTCTCAATTAATTCTTGGTACCGACGTAGTTTGGCGCCGTGGTAGCCACCCACCGACTGATGGTAAAAGCTTGTGGTGGCATCATTCATAAAGGATACCGTCGAGTTTAATACGCGATACGTCCCTTTATCCGACAGAATTTGCTCATTCACCGGGCTTGGTAAAATCTGTTCCTCTAACGTACTTTTAGATACAAAGGCCTCTTTGCCAAAATAACGTTTGGCAACAGGCGTCAAATCAAATATGCCGAGTAAAATAAAGGCAGACATCCAGACTGCCTTTTTAACGTTTTTATACGTTGACGCAACGAGCAATCCTGCCCCAATCAAAATAATAACTAAACTGCGAATCGCATCTGAACGGAATAATGACATTCGATCTGTACGAATACTCGTCCAAATCGCTTGATTCATCCCAGCATCTTCCACGATTCCTGCGCCATCTTGCACCCCTTTGAAATCAAAAAATAAATCAGGTAATGCAGCAAAAAGTAGACAAATTCCTGCCGACAATCCAAGTGCATAAAATAGTGGCTTTTTGATTTCAGCCAGATTAGGCTTTAGTTTCGCCAAACGAATCAACCCTAAAATTCCCAAACCCACAAATGCCAACTGCACAAACGAAAGCACCATCGTGATTGCCCGGAATTTATTGAACATAGGCACATAATCAAACCAGACATAGTTTAAGGCAAAATTCTTGCCCCAAGACATAGTCAGAAATAATATTGCCGTTCCAATCAACCACCATTTCTCCGCTGTACGAATGTAAAAGGCCGCAAATAAAAATAAGAAAACCACGAGCGCACCGGCATAGGCAGGTCCTGCCGTGAAACTTTGTTCTCCCCAATAGGTAGGCCCTTTCTCCACAAATCCCAAAACTTGCTCCTCCGGGAAACCGGCATCCACCATGGTTTTGAAAGTCGCCGACTTAGTACCACCTAAATCCCCTTGCGAAGCTCCCCCTTTAAAATTTGGTATAAATAAAGTACCCGTTTCCGATAATCCATACGACCAATCGAACGCGTAGCCTTTGTCTAATCCATTTCCCCGCGCGGCATTTGCCTTTAATTCAGATTTTCCACGCGTTGTCTCTTTACTGTAATCGTAGTTGTTCCAAAGGCGCATGCTATGTGTTCCAATCGCCAAGGCCAGTCCCAAACCAAGCAATGCACCGCGCTGAAACCAGTCACTTAAAGTCTTGGTTTGAATCGCTAAAATAATCGTGTAAAGCTTGTAAGCGCCAATAATGAAAAATAAATAATACGTAATCTGGACGTGGTTGGCATACAATTCCAGCGACATCGCCAGCGAAAAGACGGCCGCTCCCATCCATTTATATTTACCCCAACACATGCGAACGCCAGCTAAAACCATTGGTGCATAGGCCAATGCTAACACTTTAGAGGTATGACCCGCCGGGATAATAACCATGTTGTACGTCGCAAACGCGTAAAAAACAGATCCCGCAAATCCAAGTAGGGGTGAGGCACCAAAAGCCCATAGAAAAATGTACATTCCCAGCAATTGGAGTATCAATAAATTGACCGGTGTAGGGAATAAATTGGTAATAAAACTACCTAAATAGCTTGAAATGCTATACGGGTAGGAACCGGAAATTTGGTACGTAGGCATCCCCCCAAACATGGAGTTTGTCCACCAAGCATCCGTCCCCGTAGATTTTTTAAATTGAATGCTCTCCTGAGCCGCCGCCTGAGCTTGTTGAATATCGTGCTGAACCAATACCTTTCCCTGCAAAACAGGTCCGCAGTATATGTAGGCCATGATAATAAAGCCAAGAATAACAAGTCCATGTGGGACAAAGGAGCGCAAATCAATTTTCATAGGATGCTATTGAATACTTACCAATTCCAATTCAAATGTTAAATCACGACCAGCTAAAGGATGGTTCGCGTCCAACGTTACATGTGTTTCTGTCAAATCAGTAATCACCACCTCAACCACTTGTCCACCATCTTGATGCATGCTCAACGAAGCCCCCAATTCCAATTCAATATGTTCTGGAATCTGCGTACGCTCAATAGTCAAAGCGTTTTCTGGCGAATGCTCGCCATACGCTTCTGCCGCCGGAATCACAATTGTTTTTTTCTCGCCAATGACCATACCCGTCACACCATCATCAAATCCTTTGATGACCATACCCGAACCTAATTGAAATTCTAATGGAGTGCGGCCAACCGATGAATCAAAAATAGAACCATCATCGTGTTTTCCTGTGTAATGTACGGCAACCTTGTCGCCCGTTTTAGCTAATGACATACGTGTAAATTTAACCTTAGGCGCTAGACCCTAAGCATATTATTGAGTAGTAAATGAAATGGACTCAAGTCTCTAGCCTCTTGGGTCGAACATAAGCCGTAAAGTTCACTAATTTTTTTCCTTTTTCATAGAGGAAATGGGCCGACAGTAAAGATTTAGGTAGTTGTTCGAAAGCGTATCTCCCAAATACTTGGCCGTTTCGAAATCTGAGCAAGCTTCATCAAAAAGCCCAATGTTCACAAGTTTTACACCACGGTTATAATAGGCTTCCGGCCAATAGGGTTCCAAGTCAATGGCGCGCGAAAAATCATCTATCGATCCTCGGTTATTTCCATAGAGTGACTTGAAATACGCGCGGTAAAAATAATAGTTCGGTTGATTTTCGTCCAACTTAATTGCGCGCGTCAAATCCGCTATCGCGCCCAAATGATTGTCTAGAAAGCCGCGACTCAATCCGCGTGCAAAATAAATATCTGAATTACGTGGATTGCGATCTAAGGCAAAATTAAAGGATTCAACAGCCTCTTTGTATTGGCCCTTCTTGAGCTGACGGATGCCTAGATTGTATTCCGACTGGCAAGCAAACAGCAAGCTGATGACCAATAAAATCCCAATGAACCGCATGCTACTTAAATTGTATAATTGAAATTCCCGCACCACCTCGGTCGGCATGTTCATCCTGCACCGACTTAATTTCGCGGTAGCGTTTGAGTTGCTCCTTGACCAGCGCACGTAAAATGCCGTCACCTTTCCCGTGCAAAATATGTACTTCCGGAACGCCCAATAAAATGGCATCGTTCATGTATTGATCTAAAATTACATAGACTTCTTCACCACGTTTTCCACGCACATCAAGTGTTAATGTGAACTGAGCCATCCGACTATTCATATCAATGCCCTTCATGGCTACGCGCGTGGCCTTTTCAGCTTTGGGTGTCGCAGCCTTTTCCAGGCGATTTAATTTGATTGTGCTGCGTATTGAGCCGAGAGCAACCACGGCATCTTTGCCTTTTAATTCGAGCACCTGCCCAACCGCCCCTTCGCCATCAGCTTGCTTGATAGCCACCCAAGAACCTACTTCAATTATACCCACAATAGGTTTAGCAGGCGCCGGTTTTGGCTCATTTTTCTTCACTGGATTGGCCAATTTTTCGGTAGCAAATTCAGTCAATGTGTTTCGAATTGCCTTCGTAGCCTCTTTCTCTGCAGATTTCTCCTTAATCTCCCGAATGGTTTGTTCGATCTTTTGGTTGGCATCTTTAATGAGTTGTTTCGCTTCCGCTTTGGCGGAATTCAATAGCCGTTTTTGGTCTTCCTCCAGTAATTGCTTGAGGCTGGAATATTGTTCTTTGATGCGTTCTGCTTGCGCTAATTGCGCCGCTAAACTACTGTTTTTGCTTTCCCAAATTTGCTTTTCCGTCTCCGTTTCCATCAACAGCTTATCGAAATCTACTTGGTTTTTGCCCAGTTTTTTCCGTGCATTTTCGATGATTTGCGTAGGTAGACCTATTTTCTGGGCTATTTCAAAAGCAAACGAACTACCCGGTTTCCCCATATCCAAAATGAATTGAGGCTCTAAATGGGTCGTGTCATAACGCATCGCTGCATTAAATAAACCTGCCTTGCGATCCGCCAAACTCTTCAAATTGCCAAAGTGCGTGTTAATGGCGCCATAGGAACCTTTATCGGCCAATTTCTCCAAGATCGATTCCGCAATCGCCCCACCCAGTGAAGGTTCGGTACCGGTTCCAAATTCATCAACTAGCAATAGGGTTTTTTCCTGCGCATGTTGCAAGAAATAGCGCATGTTGCTCAAGTGCGAGCTGTAGGTACTGAGTTCGTTTTCTAGATTTTGCTCGTCGCCCATATCTAGAAAAATCTGATCGAAGAATCCCATCGTTGACCCTTCAGCTACCGGTACTAAACAGCCGGCTTGAAACAAATATTGTAACAATCCGATGGTACTTAACGTCACTGATTTACCACCAGCATTAGGTCCTGAAACGACCATGATGCGTTTTTGTGCATCTAAGGTAATGTCTAGCGGTTTGATTTTTTTGCCAATTTTCACCAGTGATTCTTCCAATATCGGATGTCTAGCCGCGCGCCACTTCACATGGGGTGTCGCTTGAATATGTGGCAAAATAGCATCATGTTCGATGGCCCATACGGCTTTAGCTCGGACAAAATCGATCACGCCTAACCATTGAAACCAGGCGGCGAGCATGGGAACTAAGGGACGCACACGATCCGATAATCGGCTTAAAATCTGAATAATCTCACGTCGTTCCGCAGACTCGAGTGACTTAATTTCGTTGTTTAAAACAAGGGCATCGGCAGGTTCTAGGTAAACAGTTTTCCCTGTATCCGATTCGTCTTGGACGAATCCTTTGATTTTTCGCTTGTGCTCGGCAGCTAATGGGATGACCATACGGCCATTCCGCAAGGTCAACGAAAAGTCTTTGCTTACCCAGCCTTCCTTGTAGGCTTGTTGGATGTATGAATCTAGTTTTTTACGCAGATTTTGTTCCTCAGCAAAACGTTTCCGACGCAAATCACCCAGGGCAGGAGAGGCCGTTTCTTTGATTTGACCATTCACGTCAAAAACACGGTCGAGCTCTTGAATAAGCGGAATAATTTGACGGAAATCTAATTCCATCTCCGTTTCCTTCGCTTGGTATTGTTGGGTTATGCGCTTGATTTCAGGAAATTTTTCAGCATCCAAATTCGTAAAAAAGCGAATCATCTGCACTAAAATATCCAGTCCACGGTGCCAATCTCGCCAGTCTTCCGGCGTCAAATAATGTCCTTCTAAACTTAATGGCGCAAACCAAGCACGTAAATCGTAATAATCTTGTTGGGGCCATTCGCCCCCATGTTCCGCCATGATTTGTTTCATCTCATGTACTTGCGTAACCCAAGATGTAACGACGGAATGGCGCGTAGAAAATTTCATTTTGGCTGCAAATTCAGCACCCATGGGGCTGAGGCAAGCCTGCGAGATGTCTCGTTGTATGTGATCAAAACCTAATTTTTCAGCAATATTTTCTGGGTAATTCATAGCTGATAAAAGGCTTTAATTTTTTCGATAAGTGCGTCATTTATTTTCCAATAACTTTCGCGGGTCCAACCTGCAACGTGCGGACTGAAAATAGTTTGTGGAAAGGCTGAAATAGCTCTAAAACGGCCCTTTTCCGCGTCCGACCACCTCGCAACTTGCTCGTTAGGTAATACGTCCAAGGCCAGTCCAATTAGTTGGCCTGATTGCAATCCAGCTAAAATAGCATCCAATGAACAAATGGCACCGCGCGAGCTATTCATCAGAATGAATGGTTTTTTAAATTTGGAGATAAACTCCTGGTTCACCATGTCGCGCGTTTCACCCGTTAACGGTACATGCAACGAAAGTATATCGGCCTGCTCAAAAATATCCTCCAAGCTATGCGTAGCCGGGGCATATTTATCATAAGCCATAATTTGCATATCAAAACCTTGCAATTTTTTAGCGAGGCTTTGGCCCATATTTCCATAGCCTATGATTCCAATTGTTTTACCTTGTAATTCCCAACCGCGATTTCCTTCGCGATTCCAGTTTCCTGCGCGCACTTCTGAATCTGCCGTATTTATTTTTCGTGCGATACTTAGTAATTGGCCAATCACATGTTCGCCCACGGCATCCCGATTGCCTTCGTTGGCACTAAAAACGGCAATCCCATTTGCTTCGCAATATTCAAGATCAATTAAGTCTAATCCTGCCCCTGCACGGGCAATGAATTCCAAAGATCCGGTGGAGATAAATTCAGCTGTAAGCGGTAATTTGGAACGTAGTACCAGACCTTGATATCCTTGAATATCTACTTCTGA
The DNA here is from genome assembly GCF_044377215.1 of Aquirufa sp. Taxonomy (GTDB): domain Bacteria; phylum Bacteroidota; class Bacteroidia; order Cytophagales; family Spirosomataceae; genus Aquirufa. Next base: position 59,276 of record NZ_JBILJM010000006.1, on the reverse strand, counting down.
CGCGCTTAAAAATGGCTTTTCGTCCACATCTAAACCTAATGTGCGCAACTCTTTCGCTAGGGAAGGGTGTACCTCATCGATGATTAAGACGCGTTTCGCCATACTATGCGTTCATTCTGTTTTTAACTAAATCGATTGCCAAAAAGAAGGCATGCAAGAATGAGCTTGGATCAGCTTCATTTTTTCCTGCGATATCGTAGGCTGTTCCATGGTCAGGTGACGTGCGGATAATGGGTAAGCCAGCCGTGAAATTAACACCTGTTTCGAACGCGATGTATTTGAATGGAATTAATCCCTGGTCGTGGTACATGCCCAAAACCCCGTCAAATTCCTTGAATTGCGCTTTTCCGAAGAATCCATCCGCCGGATAAGGACCAAATACCAGGTTTCCTTTGCTTCTAAATTCATCGATGACCGGTTGGATAATCTCCAATTCTTCCTGGCCCAACAGCCCTGCTTCACCCGCATGAGGATTCAATCCCAATACGGCTAATTTAGGTTTTTCAATCGCGAAATCTTCGCGTAAACTTTGTAAAAAAGTCGTGATTTTTTCGCGGATAAGTTCTTTGCTTAGTTCTTTGCTGACCTCTAAAAGTGGCAAGTGGCCTGTGGCAACACCTACGCGTAATTCGTCGCTTACGAGCATCATCAACGAGGATTTTGCTTCGAAACGTTCGGTTAAATATTCGGTATGTCCAGGGAATTTAAAGTCTTCCGATTGGATATTGTGCTTGTTGATGGGTGCCGTAACAATCGCCGATAACACCCCGGAATCAAGGTCTTTTGCCGCGCGATCTAGGCAAGCAAAAGCTGCTTTTCCGGCCTCAGGAGTCACTTTTCCGGGTTCGACTAGGGTATTGGAGTCGTCCCAACACGTAATTACATAACTTTGATCTGTCCCAGCTTCACTTAAATCCTTAATTTCTTTGATTGACCATTCGGGCAATTCTAGTTGTTTGCGCGTGAATTCGAGTACTTTTTTGGAACCGTAAATGACTGGCGTGCACCATTTTAATATACGCTGGCTACCCAAAGCTTTGAGAATGACCTCCGGACCGATGCCATTATAATCTCCAAGGGTGATGCCAATAAAAGGTTTCGTTGCGCTCATGAATGTTAGGTCAAATTAGGGTGTGCAAGTTAACAATTTTCGAAGGAAGGAAATAGGATTTTTTTAAACCTGCTGTTTTTTAGTACCGAACCCAATAATAATTGTAAAATTTCAATATTTGCCAAATTTTGTATTGTCAGCGATATTGAAATCCCAATATTTTTATCATTTTTGTTAGACTGCATTAAATCTAATCGAATGCCCAAATCTTACGTTAACAAAATCAACAGCCTACTGATCGCGAATCGCGGTGAGATCGCTATTCGTATCATGCGTGCTGCGTCTGAGTTAGGAATCAGAACCGTTGCCGTTTATACCTTCGAAGATCGTTATTCACTTCACCGTTATAAGGCGGATGAGGCCTATCAAATTGGAAAAGAAAATGAACCTCTTAAGCCATACCTGGATATCGAATGTTTGATTTCGTTATGTAAATCCAAAAAGATTGATGCCATTCATCCGGGATACGGTTTCTTATCTGAAAACGTAGTTTTGGCCCGTAGGTGCCGTGAGGAAGGCATTGTATTTGTTGGCCCATCTCCAGAAGCGATGGATGCCTTAGGTGATAAAGTAGCAGCCAAAGTTGCCGCACTCAAAGCTAACGTCCCGATGATCCTTGATTCGAAAGGAGATATGTCGGTGTACGAAAACGCCCTTGCTGAAGCGCGCCGCATCACGTTCCCTGTCATGGTGAAAGCGGTTGCCGGTGGTGGTGGTCGTGGGATGCGGGTCGTTTACTCCGAGGCAGAATTAGAAAAAGCACATTCAGAAGCTAAAAATGAGGCTAAAAATGCCTTTGGTGACGATACGTTATTTATTGAGAAATTTATTAATGAGCCCAAGCATATTGAAGTACAGTTGTTGGGCGATCAGCATGGCAACTTAGTTCATTTATATGAGCGTGATTGTTCTGTTCAGCGCCGTTTTCAAAAGGTTGTTGAGGTGGCACCTTCGTTTGGCCTAAAGGAAGAAACGAAGCAAAAATTATATCAATACGCGTTATCAATCGGTAAGGCGGTTAATTATTACAATGCGGGGACGGTTGAATTCTTGGTAGACAAGGATGAAAACATCTACTTTATTGAAGTTAATCCACGGATTCAGGTGGAGCACACGATTACTGAGGAAGTTACGGGGATTGATATTGTGCGAACGCAGATATTAATTGCCCAAAATTATAAGTTATCAGATCCGGGTATTTTCATTCAATCGCAAGAGAAAATCCCGTTAAACGGTTTTGCGATTCAGTGTCGGATTACAACAGAAGATCCAGCTAATGGATTTAAGCCTGATTTTGGTACGATTATTGCGTATCGAAATGCGGCTGGTTTTGGGATTCGTCTCGATGAGGGATCGTCTTATCCAGGGGTGAAAATTTCGCCTTATTTCGATTCCATGTTGGTGAAGATTTCTGCCAAAGGCCGTACACTTCGCGGTGCTGCGGAACGCTTAAATCGGGCATTGACAGAATTCCGTATTCGTGGAGTAAAAACCAATATTCCATTTTTGCGTAATGTAATTACCCATCCGGTGTTCCAGGAGGGAAATTGTACGGTTCCATTTATCGCGAATCATCCCGAATTATTCAATTTCAAACCTACGCGTGACCGTTCGACGAAGGCACTTCGCTATTTAGGTGAGGTGATTGTGAATGGAAATCCGGATGTTAAGGTGAAGCCGAGTGCTCCATTTCGCCAACCAATCATTCCGATTATTTCGGATGTTGCTGAATATCCAGCTGGCTACAAACAGTTATTGATGGAACTTGGTCCAGAGAAATTTGCCAAGCACATCCGCGACACCAAACAAGTTTTATTTACGGATACGACCTTCCGCGATGGGCACCAATCTTTATTGGCTACCCGCGTGCGGACACAAGATATGTTGGCCGTCGCCTCTGGCTTCGCCAAATCTTTCCCGAATTTATTCTCAATGGAAGTTTGGGGTGGCGCGACGTTTGATGTGGCGATGCGTTTCTTGCAGGAATCCCCTTGGAAGCGTTTGGAAGAGTTTAGAGAGGCGATGCCGAATATGCTTTTGCAGATGTTATTTAGAGGATCCAATGCCGTAGGATATTCAGCCTATCCGGATAATTTGATTGAAAAGTTTGTGGAGAAATCATCCGAAGCGGGTATTGATGTATTCCGGATTTTCGATTCGTTAAACTGGATTGAGGCGATGAAGGTGTCGATACGCGCCGTGCGTGAGCGTACGCCTGGATTAGCGGAAGTATCAATTTGCTACACAGGGGATGTATTTACGAATCAAAAATACAATCTGCAATATTATGTGGATATGGCGCGTCAGCTGGAAGATGAAGGCGCACATATACTTTGTATCAAAGACATGGCAGGTCTTTTACGCCCGTTCCAAGCGGAGAAATTGGTGACTGCGCTGCGAAAGGCGGTCGATATTCCCATTCACTTGCACACGCATGATACTTCGTCTGTTCAATCGGCTACTTATTTGAAGGCGATTGATGCGGGGGTAGATGTGGTTGATGGAGCTATCGGTTCGATGTCGGGATTGACTTCGCAGCCTAACTTAAATTCGTTGGTGGCCATGCTGAAAGGCCACGAAAAAGATCCAAAATTGGATTTGAATAAGCTGAATCAATATTCGAATTATTGGGAGGCGGCGCGTGCCATGTATTTCCCTTTTGAATCTGAATTGAAGGCAGGAACGGCTGAGGTGTATAATAATGAGATTCCGGGTGGGCAGTACACCAACTTACGTGGTCAGGCGATCGCGTTGGGTGTGGGTGATAAATTTGAATTATTGAAGACGAATTACTCGGAGGCGAATAATTTGTTTGGTGATATTGTTAAAGTGACACCGTCGTCTAAGGTGGTGGGAGATATGGCCATATTTATGACCGCGAATAGTTTGACTGCGGAGGATGTCTATGCCAAAGGTTCGACCTTATCTTTCCCAGAATCGGTGAAAGATTTCTTTAAAGGTGGTTTGGGTCAGCCGTATCAAGGATTCCCGAAACAGTTGCAAGAGATTGTGTTGAAGGGAGAGGTGCCTTATGAGGGCCGACCGAATGACCACTTGGATCCAATCGATTTTGATACGGATTATGCAAATTTCAAAGTTAAATTTCCGGATCATGAAGGTGGATTCTACGATTATTTGTCGTACAAAATGTATCCCAAAGTGTATGAAGATTTCTACAAGAATCAGGCACTTTATGGTGATTTGACGATGATGCCTACGCCGGCTTTCTTCTATGGTTTGAAGCAGGATGAGGAGATTATGATTACGATTGAGCCCGGTAAGACGATCATTGTCAAGTACTTATATATGTCGGACCCAGATGAATCTGGTTTACGAAATATCACATTTGATTTGAATGGTCAGGCGCGTCGCTTGAAAATATTAGATAAGAATATTAAGGTTGAGCGGGCACAACATGCGAAAGCGACTGGAAAAGGTGACATTGGCGCTCCATTGCAAGGGCGTTTAAGTCGTATTTTAGTGAAGCCGGGGGAGGAAGTGAAGAAAAATGCACCGTTGTATATCATTGAGGCGATGAAAATGGAGTCGATTGTTTCGGCACCATTTGAGGGTATCATTGGAAACGTGGTACTGAATGAGGGTACGGTAGTAGAACAAGAAGATTTGGTCTTGACCTTGGAAGAGGCGAAGTTGCCAGAGCCAGATGTGGAGGAATACATTTTCGTGTATGGAACCTTGCGTCGCGATTGTGGAAATGATTTACATCGTTTAATTGCGCGAAATTCGGATTATGTGGGTATGGCGAGTTATCAAGGTCAAATGTTCCAGGTGGCTGAATATCCAGGCATTATTCCTTCAGCAAATCCGGCTGATAAGGTAGTAGGTGAATTATATTTGTTATCGAATACCGTCAAGTTGTTGAACGTGTTAGATGAATATGAAGAATATGAAACGGATCGTCCGGAGGAAAGTCTATTTATTCGGGAGCAGGTTGAGGTAACATTGAAGGGAAAGAAGATAACCACGTATGCGTATATCTATAACCGTCCGACGGATCCGAAGACACGGATTGCATCGGGTGACTACATGAAACCATAAGATGAAAAAAATCGCGATTTTGTTTTTGCTTTTGTGTTCGACAGGAATGTGGGCGCAGTCGGTGGTTTCCAAGGCACATGCACATAATGATTATGAGCATGAAAAACCATTTTATGAGGCCTTCTCTTTGGGATTTGGTTCGATTGAATCGGATGTGTATGCGGTGAATGGACAATTATTGGTTGCTCATGATGTGAAGGATTTGAAGGCGTCCCGTACCTTACAGAATCTGTATTTGGAGCCAATTATCCAGGTGTTAAAATCGGGAAAGGCGGGAAATTTCCACCAATTTTTGATTGATTGCAAGACTTCTTCGGACTCGACGTTGCCATTAATTATCAAAGCTTTGGAGCCGCATAAGGATTTAATTCTAAAGAATAAATTACGCATTGTCATATCGGGTAATCGCCCTAAAGTGGCTGATTATGTCAAATATCCGAATTGGATTACGTTTGACGGTCGGTCGAATGAACCAGTTCCTAGTTTCCTAGCATCGCATGTGGAGCTAGAGAGTGAGGCATTTTACAAGTTTGGGGTGTGGAGTGGCAATGTCCCGATGGCCCCGGCACTGCGTGAAAAACTGCAAGCCTACGTGGATCGAGTTCACGCCGCGGGCCGCAAACTTCGTTTATGGGCGACTCCAGATACGATGATTGCTTATCAAACTTTATTGGACTTAGGTGTGGATTACATCGGAACGGATCATTTGGCGGACTTGGCGGGGTATTTGAAGGTAAGTCGCTAGTAGTCAGTAATCAGTAGTCAGTAGTCAGTAATCAGTAATCAGTAGTCAGTTGTCAGTATTCAGTTGTCAGTTGTCAGTATTCAGTTGTCAGTAGTCAGTAATCAGTAGTCAGTAATCAGTTGTTAGTAAAGTGTTTTATGTTTATTTGAACATCTAATTTCTTACTACTGATTACTGACTACTGTATACAGTCAACTGTTTTCCCTTTTTTCTTTGTATTTTTTTTTGTTGTTTTGATAAACCTCTTAACTCTTACCTCAAACCTCTAAACTCTAATTTATGCTTTCACGTCGTCGATTTATTGCGCAAAATTCACTTTTGGCATTCGCTGCATTTGTCCCTACTGCCAAATCTAAAACCTACCGAATGGGCTATTCGGCCATTACATGGGGTGGGAAAGATGAACAGGCTATTGAAGAATTAGCGGAATTAGGTTACAAGGGCATTCAATTGCGCGCGAATACGTATGGGAAATACAAGGATAACTCAGCGGCATTAAAGCAATTAATGGATGCCAAAGGACTTTCTTTAGTCATGTTCTCGAGTGGCAATGTGGAGATAGACCCAGCAAAAAAAGAAGCAAATGCCGCGATGCACTTGAATCACGCACGTTTTGTCAAAGCCTTGGGAGGTACATCTATTCAATTAACGAATAGTTTACGTAAAAATAATGTGCCGCCAACCGCCGATGAATTAGCGCGTTTGGGAGTAGCTATGAATGAAATTGGCGCATTAACAAAAGAGATCGGTATACAAGCCACGTATCATAACCACATGAATCAATATGGCGAAACGCCAGAGGAAGTGGATGCCTTAGTTCAAGCGATGGATCCTAAATATGTGCGCCTTTTATTAGATGTGGCGCATTACCACCAAGGAGGTGGAAAACCTGCGGAGGCCGTAATTAAATACAAAAAGGTATTGCATAGTCTTCACATGAAGGATGTTGAATGTCCAATTACAGGGAATACAAATCCTAAATCGTATAAATTTGTAGAGTTAGGGCAAGGAAACGTAGATTTAGTAGGTGTTTTCGCCGCATTAGACAAAATTAAGTTTGCCGGCTGGACCATTGTGGAATTAGATGGAGTTCCAGATAAAGCCAAAACACCTAAGCAATGCGCACAAATCAGTAAAGATTTTCTTCAGGGTAAAATTGCCTATCAATTTTAGTAAATTGCGTCCAAATTTACATGCATGTTACAGAAGAAGCGAAGCGCAGCGATTGGGTTTATATTTGTTACGTTAGTAATTGATGTGATGGGAATTGGAATTATTGTTCCGATGATGCCCACATTAATTCGAGGATTTACGGGAGGTGATTTAAGTATTGCCTCCCAATATTCTGGTTGGCTAATGGCCTCTTACGCCATTATGCAATTTGTATTTTCGCCAATCTTGGGCGGACTTTCTGATCAGTTCGGACGTAGGCCAATAATTCTGGCATCTCTTTTTGGGTTTTCATTGGATTACCTACTGCTAGCAAATGCGCCTAACATTACTTGGTTGTTTGTGGGGCGCATTTTAGCTGGGATTACGGGGGCTAGTTTTACGACTGCGCAGGCCTATATCGCTGATGTTTCTACGGATGAGAACCGTGCCAAAAACTTTGGTATGGTGGGAGCCGCGTTTGGTCTCGGGTTTATTATCGGCCCCGCTGTGGGAGGATTTTTAGGAAATATTGACATTCATTTACCTTTTTATGCGTCTGCAGGTTTGACTATGGTCAATGCGCTTTATGGCTATTTTGTGTTACCTGAATCACTTTCGTTGGCGAATCGCCGACCGTTCAATTGGAAAAGAGCTAATCCTTTTGGTTCGCTCAAACACATGTCGAAGTACCATCCGATGGTACTTGGTTTGGTAGGAGGTTATTTTTGTGTGCAATTAGCCAGTCAGGCGCATCCGAGTACTTGGTCGTATTTTACGATGAAAGTATTTGACTGGACTCCTGACGAGGTGGGATATTCATTAGCTTTTGTGGGCCTAATCGTAGCTGTTGTACAAGGCGGTTTAACGCGTGTTATTACGCCTAAAATAGGGGAGCGCAAAGCAATTTCGTATGGTTTATTATTGTGGGCTATAGGTTTTTTATTATTCGCTTTCGCCTCAGAATCTTGGATGATGTATGCGTTTATGATTCCATTTGGGTTGGGTGGATTAGCTGGACCTGCGTTGCAAAGTTTAATTACGAAGCAGGTGGGGGCCAATGAGCAAGGTGAACTTCAAGGAGGATTAACCAGTTTGCAGTCCATTACGACAATTTTAGGTCCATTATTTGCGTCTAATTTATTTGCCTATTTCACTATGAGAGAACATAATTTCCCTGGTGCGGCATTTTTTGCGGCTGGAATTGTAGGACTTGTGGCTTGGGGTATCATCATGCGATCAATTCCAAAAAATAATCAGTAAACTGATAAATTTGTATGATTTGCGAATTCAAATCAGATATTTATTTACCTTTCAAAAAAAATAAAAAGATGAAAAGAAATTTTACACACGTGTTCGCTGGCTTACTGCTTTTAAGTTCTGCGATTGCCTTTGGTCAAAGTACAGAGGAGGTTTTAGCTAAGCATCAAGCGGCTATGGGAAGTCCTGAAAAATGGGCAGCAGTTAAATCCGCAGTTGTCAAAAATAAATTTAGTGTTCAAGGAATGGATATCGAATCAAAAACTTCGATGGCCGTTGGCAAAGCATTTCGGACCGAAGTGGAAGTAATGGGTAACAAAATCATTACTGTCGTGGATGAAAATTCAGGATGGATGATTCGTCCAGCTATGATGGGCGGAACGGGTGAGCCAGAAGATATGCCAAGGGAGCAAGTGAAATTAGCTGGTTCGCAGAAGAGTTTAGGCTCAGCTTTAATTCAAGCGAAAAACTCGGGAGCTACTATTGAACTTGTGAGTAAAGAGAAATTAGATGGCGCAGATGTGTTTTTGTTAAAAGTATCTAAGGCTGGAGGAGAGGATTCTCAAGTTTACGTTTCTTCCTCTACGTATTACATCGTTAAGACAATTTCTAAAGTACAGGCGAATGGTCAGTCGGTGGATACAGAAGTAAATTATTCGAACTATAAAGCTGTGGATGGTTTATTTTTTCCATTTACTGTTGAGGCGGCAAGCCCAATGGGCGGTATGATGCAAGTAGATACAACGTCGGTGGAATTAAATGTCCCCGTAGACCCTAGCTTGTTTAAAAAGCCAAGTAAATAAAATCAAAACGGGAGCCATTCGGCTCCCGTTTTTCGTTAAGGCAAAAAGGTATTTATGTGGTTTCTGGCCGCATGAATAGCCTTATTTATGTCGTCAGGAGATCCCTCAAAGGCCTTATCCTCCACTTCAATCACAATGGGCCCACGGTAGCGTACATCGTGTAAGGCAGAAATGAATTTTCCCCAATGGATGTCACCTAATCCGGGTATTTTGGGCGAATGGTATTCCAATGGATTGGCAAGAATTCCTACCCGATTTAATTTGTCTGAATACACTTTAACATCCTTTAAATGGATGTGATGCAGTCTATCTGCATAGTTGTGAATTGGGAATAAATAATCCATTTGTTGCCAAACCATGTGCGAAGGATCGTAATTTAATCCAAAATTTGCGGATGGGATAATGCTGAATAATTGATCCCAAATCTTTGGTGTTGTCATTAGATTTTTCCCTCCCGGCCACTCATCGTCGGTGAAAAACATGGGGCAATTTTCAATTCCTATTTTTATGTTTAAGGAATCAGCTAAAGCAATAATCTCGGGCCATACTTCTGAAAATTTTGCGATGTTATAGGCTACATTTTTCGTGTAATCGCGGCCAACAAACGTATTGACAACCGGTATTTCTAATACTGCGGCTGCGTGAATTACCTTTTTAATGTGCTCCCGATAAAAAGCTGCTTGGTGCTCATCTGGATCCATGGGATTCGGATAATAGCCTAATGCTGAGATTTTTACTGGATGTTGTTTCAGATAGGTCTTTAAATTTAAAAGTCCAAGTGAATCCAATTGGTCAACTGCAATGTGAGAAACCCCAGCATATCTGCGGGTGTCCGCGTTTGTGGAGGGCCAGCACATCACTTCAACGCAGGCAAATTGAGCCCGATGTGCATAATCAAGAACTTGCTCTAAGGTCAAGTCAGGTAAAATGGCAGAATTTAGGCCGAGATCAAGCATGTTTTTTTAGTTTATCTAAGCTGTATAATAAAGCAAGAGCGAATGAACAGATCCACAGACCCACAGCCTCACGTGCTAATTCTTGGTTAATCGTCTTCATTGCCAGACCATCCGTCATAAATCCTTCCCAGGCGGTCATTTCGCTCCAAAGTTGAATGCCAGCCATCAGGCTTAATATAAAAAGGATACTTATCAATTCACGATTAACTTTTCCACGAACGGCTTGAATTGAAACATACACCGCTGAGCCATAAACAGGAACCCAAAGAATCGGATCTGGGTCATTTAATTGCCAGTATGAAAAGAGTGTAAAAATTACTGTAAACAGAATTCCAGCAATAAATAAGGGTTGCTTCATGATCGATTTATTTATTCGTTACATAAGTTTTTGACGGCTTGTGATGCCCCCGGATATTTTAATTTTTTGGCTTGTTGGAGCGCTAAACAAGATTTATCCTTTTCTTTAACATAATAATACGAAAGCCCCAATGCATAATACCCTTTTCCAAATTCAGTATTGGTTCTGACGCTCGCCTCAAAATCGCGGATGGCTTCGGTGTAATTTAATTCTTGAAAATAGATATTACCCCGATTATAGCGGGCATTAATTTCGGTGGGTGTAATCTGCAGACAACGTGTAAAATCTGCTTTCGCCTCGGCAGGTTTTCCTAAAGCGGCTAAAACAATTCCACGTTGTAAATATCCTGCACTGGAGTCAGGTTGCAGTTTAACAGCCTCGTTCGTGGGCAAAAATGCCTCTTTCCATTTCCCATTTTCCATTAATAAGGCACCTAGATTCAGTTGGGCCTGCACCAAAGACGGTTTTAATTCAATTGCCTTTCGGTATTGTATTTCTGCACCAGCTAAATCTTTTTCTTGAAACAGAATTACTCCTTGTAGGTTGTAGGCCTCAGCTAAACCAGGATTTTTTTCGATTGCCTTTTTAATGGCTTCTTTGGCCGAAACAGTTTCTCCTGCTTTTAGCCGTTTTTTGGCTTCCTCAAGCCAAGAATCTGCATCTGAAGAACAGGATAAGGTAAGTAGACTGAATAGGATGAAATAGGTAAATCGCATATTTTTTTAATAGTGAATAAAGTTACTGTCAAATTGGAAATTATTGGCATATATTTTGAAAAAAGCGGTGATTGTCGCATCTTTGCAGTGGCAAATTACCAGCTCCCTCTGAATCCCCCAGGTCTTGATCGAAGCAAGGGTAGGTAGGTCGTAGCGGTGAATTTGCCATTTTTTTGTTCATCTAAATCGTACAAGCATGAAATTTTTTATTGATACAGCAAATTTGGCACAAATTAAGGAAGCTCAAGATCTTGGGGTTTTGGATGGTGTAACAACCAATCCATCATTAATGGCAAAAGAAGGTATTAGTGGAAAAGATAATGTTTTACGTCACTATAAGGCCATTTGCGATATCGTAGATGGCGATGTTTCTGCGGAAGTTATTGCAACAGACTATGATGGTATGATTCGTGAAGGTGAGGAATTAGCTGAACTTGACGAAAAAATAGTTGTTAAAATCCCCATGATCAAAGAAGGTATCAAAGCCTTGAAATATTTCTCAGATCGCGGTATTAAAACAAATTGTACGTTGGTGTTCTCAGCAGGTCAAGCTCTTTTAGCAGCCAAGGCTGGTGCAACTTACGTTTCTCCATTTATCGGACGCTTAGATGATATTTCATTCGACGGTATTGAGTTGATCGAGCAAATTCGCTTGATCTATGATAATTACGAATTTGATACACAAATTCTCGCAGCCTCTGTTCGCCACCCAATGCACATCATCAAATGTGCTGAAGCAGCTGCAGATGTCATGACTGGACCATTATCAGCCATTTTAGCTTTATCAAAACACCCCTTGACTGATTCGGGTCTAGCTACTTTTTTAGCTGATCACGCCAAAGTAAACCAATAATTTTATGTCCATCCTGTCTTTTGAGCATGTAAGTATTTCCCAAGAGGGGATCCCGACCTTAACAGATATCAATCTTTCAGTTGAGGCAGGTGAATTTTATTATTTGATTGGACGTACAGGAAGCGGGAAAAGTACTTTTTTTAAATCAATCTTCGCTGAATTACCCATCGATGAGGGACAAGCTAAGGTTGTCGGCTATGATTTAGCAACCATCAAACGTAAAGAAATTCCTTTTTTGCGTCGTAAGCTAGGGTTTGTCTTTCAAGATTTTCACTTACTGACCGATCGGAACGTAGAAAAAAATCTGTCTTTTGTTTTAGAAGCTACTGGCCATACGGATCAAGCAGAAATTAAATCGTTAATTGAAAATGTGCTTTCTCGTGTAGGCATGTCTAATTCTATTCACAAACGTGTCCATAAGTTGTCAGGTGGTGAGCAGCAACGAATCTGTATTGCACGGGCAATCTTGAATAATCCCTTGTTGTTGTTGGCGGATGAGCCAACGGGCCATTTGGATCCCGAGGTCTCCTTAGAAATTATGCAGTTATTCAAAGAGTTGACTGCGCAAGGAACGGCCATTATTATGGCAAGTCATGATTATAACACCATGCGTCAGGTGCCTGGTAAATTTTTGAAGTGTGAAGGTGGTAAAATCGAACCAACTGCAGCAATCTAAGTTATTTTCCCACTAAATAAGCGACCGGTATAATGCATTCTTCTAACGAAATGCCTCCATGTTGGAATGTATTTCGGTAATGGTTTACGTATTGGTTGTAATTATTTGGGTAGGCAAACATGTGATCATCTTTCGCGAAAACATAGGTTGTAGACATGTTTGGCTTCGGTAGAAATAACTGCTCTGGCTTGCGACTCACAAATAGTTTATTCGATGGATCCCAATTCAAATTCTTTCCCTGTTTGTAACGTAAGTTGGTATTCGTACTTCGATCACCTATGATTTTAATTGGATTTTGTACCCGAATCATACCATGATCTGTTGTGATAATTACCCGGCCCTTTTTATCCGAAATACGTTTTAGTAGATCAAATAGGGGGGAATGTTGGAACCAACTAGCCGTTAAACTTCGGTAAGCAGATTCGTCCGGAGCTAATTCTTTAATCATCGCCATGTCTGTACGCGCATGCGAAAGCATGTCTACAAAGTTATAGACGATTACATTTAGCTGGTTAGTAAGTAGTTTGTTGAAGTTATCCACCAACTGCTTTCCTTGGTATTGATGAATAATTTTATGGTATGAAGCCTTTGCTGGAATGCGCAAGCGCTTTAATTGTTCGTTTAAATAAAATTCTTCATGCTTGTTATACCCTTCTTCATCCTCGGAATCACCTAAATCAAAGACCCATTTATCCGGGTAATTTTTGTGAATTTCAGCGGGCATCATACCTGCAAAGATGGAATTTCGTGCGTAGGCCGTCGTCGTAGGTAATATAGAATAATAGGTTTTCTCCTCTTCCATCTGGAAGTACTCCTGTATAAATAGCTCAAGCGTCTTCCATTGATCGTAACGCAGGTTGTCGATCAAAATAAAGAATAAGGGCGATTTGTCATTGATTCGGGGAAACACAAATTTACGCATCATCAAATGCGACAAAACGGGCGTATTCGCATCCGGACGCTGGAGCCAATTTTCGTATGAATTTTCAATGAATTTTGAAAAGTGAACATTCGCCTCCGATTTCTGATTGATTAAAATCTCCGACATGGATTTGTTTTCAGTTTGATCAATTTCTAATTCCCAATACGTTAGTTTCTTATAAATATCGGCCCATTCTTCCGCGTTTAATCGGTCTTGGTAACGCATCGATAATTCCCTGAATTCTTGTTGGTAATTTAAATTCGTCTTCTCCTCCTCTAAGCGCTTCTTGTCAAAAATTCGCTTGACCGAAAGTAATAATTGGTTAGGATTTAGTGGCTTTATGAGGTAATCGGCAATTTTTGATCCAATCGCATCTTCCATTAATTCCTCCTCTTCAGACTTCGTAATCATGATAACCGGAAGGTTGGGACGTATTTTTTTGATGGCAAGTAAGACTTCGAGGCCCGACATCCCTGGCATGTTTTCATCCAAAAACAAGACATCAAATTTCTGTGTATTGACTAAATCGAGTGCATCAGCACCTGAATTGACCGACGTAACTTGGTATCCTTTATTTTCAAGGAATATAATGTAGGGAGTAAGTAAGTCGATTTCGTCGTCTGCCCAAAGAATGGAATAAATCATCGTTGCGTTTTTAACCTTAACTTGTTTGTGTCCGAATTATTGTGTGTGCAAAAATTAAAATTTGTTAACCACTCATTCGTGAAATAGCAGGCTAAATTTAACTATTTTTGCGTCGCAATCATTTTTGTATGTCAAATAATTCACCCGTAACTTTTACTGATTCTGCACGTGAAAATTTACGTAGCATCATCGAAAATGGTTCTATGCCAGAACCTTATGTTCGCATAGGTATGCGGGGTGGTGCTTGCGGTGGAACCTATGTTTTAGGGTTTGATCAAAAATCGGAATTTGATGATCAATACCTGATTGCTGAAATACCGGTGGTCATCGATAAACGCCAAATGTTATTTGTCGTGGGTACTGAGGTTGATTTCGATCCTGGCGCCAATGGCTTTTATTTACATAAACCTAACCCAAACTAATGAAATTCGCTGCTATCGACATAGGTTCAAACGCCGCACGTCTTCAGATATCATCTGTGCTAGACAACGAGGGGATGATCAGTTTTAAGCGTGTAGAATATGTTCGATTTGCGCTTCGTTTGGGGCATGATGTATTCACCGACGGGGCTATTAGTCCTGAATCGGAAGTGCGCATATTTAAATTAATGCATGCTTACAAGTTATTAATGGATTTGCATGAAGTTCAGGATTATGCCATTTGTGCTACCTCAGCGATGCGTGAGGCTTCTAATTCAACTGAAATTATTACACGCGTTCACAAGATTTTAGACATGAAAATTCAATTGATTGACGGTACGCGTGAGGCGGAGCTCATCAATGATGTCGTTGTGAAATCGCTAAATCCGAAGAAAAATTACTTGCATATTGATGTTGGTGGTGGGTCAACGGAGCTGAATTTTTACCGAAATCAAGAAAAATTTGCAACCAAATCCTTCAAGATCGGATCTGTACGATTGCTGGAGGGCAAGGAGAAAGCGGGAGATTGGGAGAAAATGCAGCAGTGGATTAGTCTTCAAAAAAGCACTATTTCCGGTCCGGTATATGCTGTTGGTACCGGTGGAAATATCAGTAAGTTGTACAACTTATCGACGCAGGTAGATGAGCAAAAAACAATGGATTTTGCGGAATTAAAGCGGATAGCTGATTTTGTTGGCTCTTATAGTTATGAAGAACGTGTGAATAAATTGCGTTTAAATACGGATCGTGCGGATGTTATTGTGCCAGCGGCATCGATCTATTTATTAGCCATGGACTTAGCAGGATGTGAAACAATCTTTGTACCTGACCTCGGTTTGAAAGATGGAATTATTCAAATGTTACATGAACGCATGCAGGCACGCAGGCGGTCAACTACTTAATTACCCAACCGGTACAACACACCCATGGCTAAAATTTGCGAAAATTGCCAATTGGGATCTTGGTCATAATCTCGGAAAAGAACCGCTTGCAAGTTTGTTGACACATATTTATTCACCTTCATGGTAAAGTTGGCATCCAGTCGGTGTACAATTCCATCCGTTTTCCCAAGTCTGAAATAATCTATAAGCGCTGAATAACGAGCCTTCATATTTATATTCTGAAAAATTTCTTTCTCTACGTTCATTAAATATTGAAAGACGAATTGATTTCTAATATTATCTCCAGGACGCTCCAATCCATACAATCCCGCGCGTGAAATACGCTCATCGAAGACAAACGTTTGGCGTAAACTACCAATACCGATTCGTGTGTAAAATGATTTTTGCGGATGGTATTCCAAGCCCATCGAAGTCGTCAAATAGGCTGGTGCAAAGATATTTGACACCAATGAATCAACCGGGATGCCAAATTTATTTTTTTTGTTAAACTCAATCCCTTGAAAAAATTGAGATTGAAAGTTGGTGGATCCATAAAAATCCCATTTGTTACTGATCCGATAACCTGCCTTAAATTCGTAAAATATACGGTCAACATTTTTACGTAGACTCTGGTTTCTATTTTGCAAAAAACCCACCTGAAGATTCAGGTCACTATTTAATCGCCAATTTTTATTGACAACTTTAGCGGAATGATTTAAAAACCAACCAATCGCAAAGGTATTTGTACCTCCTCCTTTCCAATTATCACTAAAGCTAGATTGATTTAAGTTGATCCCCGTATTAAAATCCTTTTTCCATTGTTGTGCCAAACTATCCGCCTTAACCATACCAAACAGTTGGCCTGAGGCAAAAAGAATGCAAAAAATGAATGTAAAAAGTGATTTCATGTCGACAAATGTACAAAAATGATTTGGCCTACCGTACAGATTTGCTTCCTTTTCCTACCCATAAATAAACTTCTGCGTCGAATTGGGCCTCGGGAGTCAAAACGAGTAAGCCATCACCGGTATTATAGGCGTCGGTATTGGCAGTCATTGGTTCAATCGCTACAGCGTTTTGGTCTTCGATTGCGAATACCACTAGAAACGGGAATTCTATACTAGATTGTTCTAGGTAGAGGCTGATTTCTCGTTTGTTATCATATAATTCAGTTACATGTTTTTCCATGGGTTTTAAGCGAAATACATGATCTGGTTTTTCTGTCGCTAAAGCAATCGGTTCAGATCGGTCAAATGCTTCCTCGCGCATGGGAATCATTTGTGCGTCTGACAGAAAGCGCGATTTTGAAGCAAATTTCACTTCGAGTTTATCCAATAACGTATCTGGAAAACCGAAATAAGGATGCCAACCACACGCAAATGGCATATTAGTTGACCCTGTATTTTTTGCATGGAAATTGACCCGCAATCCTCCATTTTTTTCAAAGGTATACTCGATTGAAAATTCAAATGGGAAGGGGTAGCCTTTTACAGCGCCTTCATTAACATGACTAATTCGAATCGAGGCCTCATTTTCCGTTGCCTTTGAAGCTGTTAAGATAAATGAGGTTCGTGCTACTAAACCGTGGATCGCATTGCCTAAATCTGGTTCATTAATGGCCAACTGATAATTTCTACCTTCAAAAGAATAATTCCCATTGCGGACACGGTTTACCCAAGGACTTAACCAAGCCGAAGGATGATATGGGTTAGATTCTAAGGGGTACCGGTCAGAAAAGGGCAGTTTTACGATGTTTAAAAGCTCTTTTCCAACTTCCACGTCGTAGCGTGTTAGTAATCCTCCCGCACCTAGATTAATCTCTACGCGCGCTTGGTTTCTCGGGTTTACTAATGAAATCTGTTGTTCGTTTTGTTCGATGATCATTGCCAAATCGTTTTTTCTTCAATACCCATTCCATATAGGGCGAAATCATATTTTACTGGATCATGGGGGTCTAGTTGACGCAATGATTCCGTTAATTCCAATGCTTTATTCCAGTTTGCAGGCCCCGGAGAAACTAAATGTAAACTTTCAGCTGTCCGTTGCGCATGTACGTCCAACGGACAAACGAGTTGGGATGGCTTTATATTGTTCCACAAACCAAAGTCCACACCAAATTCATCTTTTCGTACCATCCACCTCAAATACATACAAATCCGTTTACACGCCGATTTTTTAAAGGGAGCTGAAATATGTTTTTGCGTACGCTTTGGTGCAAATTCATCATCAAAAAAAGTGTGAAAAAACCGATTTATGGAAGCTTCAATAGTTATTTCTGCGGGATTGTATTGCGCACTAAACGCGGTTTCAAGGCTCGCGTGCTTTGAAAAATGCCGATTAAAAAATCGGATAAAATACAAGGTATCTGTGTAATTAAAGGTCCGATGCTTGAAGGTTTCAAAACGTTTTAAATCATGCGCTTGATGTCCCATAATAAACGCGTGTGGCGCACCATCAAACAATTGGATTAATTCGTTTGCATTGGATATGATGGTTTTCCGTTGGCCCCAGGCCAACATCGCCACCCAAAATCCCATGATTTCAATGTCTGGTTGGTGACTAAATGCATGTGGTATTTGAATCGGATCATGCTCGATGAAACGAGGATGATTGAAAAATGCATATTTGGAATCCAAGAGGTTTTGGATATGTTGCTCCATGGCGCTTATTTATTGCCGAAAAATGCAAGTAACCTTGAGGGTAAGGAAAGTATCCAAACAAAGACAGTTATGGTTGCAGAAAATGCAGCAATAAACGGGTAGGAGAGAATAAATAGGATCTCGAATGCTACTGTACCAGCTGTTATGGGTCTTTTTCGTTTGGCCATTATTGAACTAAATAACTGATTTCAGCGCGGATACGTTTGTCAATCGCATTTAATCGTTCAAATGCTTTCGGAGATAATTTGATGATTAATTTATTATCTGAACTCGGTAGACGTCCGATTACCTTTACCCAAATACTCTGATTGTTGGCTAAATTTTTAACAAGTACTAATGTGCCGATTGGAGCAGATTTATGTAAGGCTAAGTATTTTCCAGAATTGTCTGGCACGTCAATTAATTCGGCAATTCCCGTTTCAATGGTTTTTCGCAAGCCATCATTATTGCTAATATCAGCTTCGGTATTGACAGCTTCTGGTGTTTTGCTTGGCATTAAAGTGGATTTATCCACCGCTGTAGGTTCCGAGATTTGAAGGCGTTGGCCTTCTTTTAAAACATCCGTCGTCAAGTTATTCCATTTGCGCAATTCTGCCATCGTGACTTTGTAGAGATTTGCAACGGTTAATAAACTTTGTTTTGCGGCAACGATGTGCAAGCCCGAAGCGTTGCTCGGTTTTTCTAATGATACTTTTTCAATTGGCTTAGCCACAGAAAGAAGCGTGTTTGTACTCTCGTCCAGATAATGGACCGGGATAAAAACAATTTCACCCGAATTTACTGGAATACTAATTTCTGGATTTACTTGCTTAAACTCAGCCAAAGAAAGGTTGTATTTCTTTAATATAGAAAACAAGGTCTGCTTGGATCCTACTTTGTAAACGATGTACGTTTTGTTACTTTCCTTTTTAAGTCCTAAAGAGTCAAGTGACGTGGCCTTTGTCGCAAGTGTGAATCCAAAAACCAGTAAAAAGATTAGTTTAAATGTCCGCATAGATCACTAATTCATGTTTATCTCGTATGTATACCAAATGTCTGTTAACGATTTGAAACGTTTGAAAGCCAATTTTTTCTCCTTCTGCTAGCGTTTCTTCATGGAGTGTCTGGAAATCAAATGTGCAAATGCGCAATCGATTTTTCCAGCCTTGCGCGTAAAGGTAATAAGAAAATATTAGCTTATCAGAACCTTCCCAGTAATCCAATCCTTTTGCAATCGTTTCCCCAAATTTTTGCTCAAATAGCTTTTGAAAAGCCTCTAATCCCGGCTGACTTTCTTCAAAATGCTGGGGAGATTCAAATGAAACACCTTGCCATTTTATTGATTTCTGGGTCTCATAAATCCCCGTTTGCAAGTTTAGATCCCCCTTTTGGGTGCGTAAATAGATTCCTTCCACTGCGATCCAATTTGTCAATTCAACCCGATAGACTTTTCTGCCTGTTGCTAAATCATATCCTTCAATTGCCTCAATTCCTGG
Source organism: Aquirufa sp. (assembly GCF_044377215.1). Taxonomy (GTDB): domain Bacteria; phylum Bacteroidota; class Bacteroidia; order Cytophagales; family Spirosomataceae; genus Aquirufa. Next base: position 39,588 of record NZ_JBILJM010000006.1, on the reverse strand, counting down.
ATTTTTTCCCGTATGTAAACAAAGGAAAACACCGATGTTTTGAATGCCCGTGAGCCAACTTTTTGGTTTGTTGGCCTCCGCCGGAAACGGAATTTCACGTGTACTAAAGTCAGTCAAATCTACCTCATGCCACTGGCATGTTTCATTTACGCGTGTCTCAATCCAGCATTTAGGACGCTGGGCATCACCGAAGTAACCGGTGCTCCATATGTTTCCTGAAAATGTATGTGTATATATTTTTTCCACCTTTATCCCACGGATTCCCCGCAAATTATGTGCAAATTTGGTGAAAATTTTAGCATAACCGCTTCTATTCCCATGATGCAAGGTAAAAAAGTTATTGCCGTGATTCCCGCCCGTTACGCATCTACGCGTTTTCCGGGTAAACCTCTAGTGGATATTGGAGGTAAATCGATGATACAGCGAACATTTGAGCGCGTGTCCGCAGTGGTTGGTTGGCATCGCATTATTATTGCGACAGATGACGTGCGGGTCCAACAAGCCGCTTTAGCTTTTGGGGCAGAAGTATGCATGACGCGAGAGGATCATGTTTCAGGTACTGATCGCTGTGCAGAGGTCATGGAGAAATTGGGTGAGCCTGTTGATTATGTTGTTAATATTCAAGGGGATGAGCCATTTATTGAGCCGGCCCAACTCACGGAATTGGCCGCTGGGTTTGCCACAAATGCGCCTATTTTGACCTTAATTAAGCGTGTGGAGGACGAAAACACCCTATTTTCAATCAATACCCCTAAGGTTGTTATCAATGAGTTAGGTCATGCCTTATATTTTTCACGTCAAACAATCCCGTTTTTACGCGGGGTGGCGCAAGAAGATTGGTTGGCCCATCACCCCTTTTATAAGCACATCGGTTTATATGCCTATCGAGCAGACACATTACGTGAATTAAGTCTTTTAAAACCCTCAGCGCTAGAATTAGCGGAGTCATTAGAGCAATTACGTTGGCTAGAAAAAGGCTATGTCATCCAGACCATTCAAACCGAATATGAAACGATTGGGATTGATAGTCCTGCAGATTTAGAAAAGATTAAAAAAATGGGCTTCCTGGGAGCCTAATTCTTGCTTCAATTCCTCTGATTTTGGTATCTTTGCTCCCATATGCAGAAGCCATCTATTTACGAACAATTGCGCCACCGGATTCTTGTGTTGGACGGCGCCATGGGTTCCTTGATTCAAGAATACAAATTATCGGATGCTGATTACCGTGGCGATCGATTCAAAGATTTTCCACACGAGGTGAAGGGTAATAATGACTTATTGTCGATTACTCGCCCGGATATTATCAAAGAAATTCATGCTAAATATTTTGCCGCAGGAGCGGATATTGCTGAAACCAATACCTTCTCGGGGACTTCCATCGCGATGGCAGATTACCACATGGAGGAATTGGTTTACGAACTAAATTTTGAATCTGCGAAAATTGCGCGCGAGGTAGCGGATGAATTTACGGCTCAAAATCCGGCAAAACCGCGTTACGTGGCAGGTTCAATTGGACCCACAAATCGGACACTTTCACTATCTCCGGATGTAAATGATCCTGGGTTTCGGGCTGTTACTTTTGATGAATTGGTCGAAGCTTATACAGAACAAGTACGTGGTTTAGTGGATGGTGGTGCTGATTTACTATTGGTAGAAACGGTCTTTGATACACTAAATGCGAAGGCAGCACTTTTCGCGATTGATCACTATTTCAAGGCAAATCCGCCCAAACCTTATTTGCCCGTCATGGTATCTGGGACGATTACGGATGCATCCGGCCGTACGCTTTCTGGCCAAACGACGGAAGCCTTTTTAACTTCGATTTCGCACATGCCACTTTTGTCTGTGGGCTTAAATTGTGCATTAGGGGCTGATTTGATGCGACCTTACATCAAAACGTTAAACGATAAATCACCATTTTTTGTATCGGCTCACCCGAATGCAGGTTTGCCGAATGAGATGGGCGAGTATGATGAATCGCCAGAACAAATGGCTGGGGTGATTGAGGATTTCTTGCAACACGGTTTTGTCAATATTATTGGCGGTTGTTGCGGAACGACGCCAGCACATATTCAAGCAATTGCTGAAATTGCTGCGAAATATAAGCCACATGTTATTCCGGCTGATTCGCAAAATCAGAAATTATCGGGGTTGGAGCCTTTGGAAATTACAGAAATCACCAATTTTGTTAATATAGGTGAACGGTGCAACGTGACTGGTTCTAAGAAATTTGCCCGTTTAATTCGAGAAGAAAATTTTGAGGAAGCGATTGCTGTAGCGCGGGAGCAAGTGGATGGCGGTGCCCAGATTTTGGACATCAACATGGATGAGGGGATGATCGATGGTGTCAAAATGATGCCACAATTTTTGAATTTATTGATGGCTGAACCGGATATCGCGCGTTTACCGATCATGATTGATTCTTCTAAGTGGGAGGTGATTGAAGCTGGTTTGAAATGCGTGCAAGGTAAGTCAGTTGTCAACTCGATTTCCTTAAAAGAAGGAGAGGAGCGTTTTATTGAATTAGCGAATAAGGTTAAGCAATATGGCGCATCTGTCGTGATTATGGCGTTTGACGAAGATGGTCAAGCGGATTCGTACGAGCGACGGATTGAGATTTGTACACGTGCCTACCGTATTTTGGTCGATGTTGTCAAATTCCCTGCGCAAGACATTATTTTTGATCCGAATATTTTAACGGTCGCAACGGGAATTGATGAGCATAATAATTATGCAAATGATTTTATCAAGGCTACTAAATGGATTAAAGCTAATTTACCTCATGCCAAAGTATCGGGCGGGGTATCCAATATTTCCTTTTCCTTTCGCGGGAATGAACCCGTTCGCGAAGCGATGCATACCGTTTTCTTATACCATGCGATTAAAGCAGGTATGGACATGGGGATTGTGAATGCGAGTCAATTAGGCGTTTACGACCAAATTGAACCAGCTTTACGGGAATTGTGCGAGGATGTTTTGTTAAATCGTAACGCTGAAGCTACCGAGAAACTAGTTCATTTCGCTGAGACAGTTAAGTCAGTTGGGAAGGAAGCTGTGGTAGATGATGCTTGGCGCCAATTACCTGTTAGTAAGCGACTAGAGCATGCATTGATTAGAGGTTTGACGGAATTCATCGATGAGGATGTGGAGGAAGCGCGCCAATTGGTTGAGCGGCCTATTCAAGTAATCGAGGGGCCATTGATGGATGGCATGAATGTGGTCGGTGATTTGTTCGGCGAAGGCAAAATGTTTTTACCCCAAGTGGTGAAGTCGGCCCGCGTCATGAAAAAGGCCGTTGCTTATTTATTACCCTACATTGAGGCAGAAAAACAAGGAGGGGAGAGTTCATCCGCAGGCAAAATATTAATGGCAACCGTAAAGGGCGACGTCCATGACATCGGTAAAAATATTGTTGGTGTTGTCTTAGCTTGTAATAATTACGAAGTAATCGACATTGGCGTGATGGTATCCTGCGAAAAGATTTTAGCGGCTGCCAAAGAACATCAAGTTGATATAATTGGTCTTTCAGGTCTGATTACACCTTCATTGGATGAGATGGTGTATGTGGCGAAGGAGATGGAGCGGCAAGGATTTACGGTTCCTTTATTGATTGGGGGAGCGACTACTTCCCGGATCCATACGGCTGTAAAAATTGATCCACATTACAGTGGACCCGTGATTCACGTGTTGGATGCGTCTCGTTCAGTTCCTGTGGCCGGTCGTTTGCTACAAAGTGAGTTGACAGCTCAAGAGATTTTTACGGACATTAAAAAAGAATATGCAGAGTTGCGGGTGTCGCATGCGGCGCGCCAACAAGAGAAAAATTATTTATCGATTGCACAAGCGCGTCAAAAGCCATCTGGTATCGATTGGACTGGATTTAAGGCAAATCAGCCATCATTTTTGGGTGTGAAATACTTCCAAGATTATTCCTTGGCTGAAATCGCGAAATACATTGATTGGACACCATTTTTCTCCACGTGGCAATTGTCTGGGAAATACCCACGTATTTTTGATAATGAGACGGTTGGCGTGGAAGCACGTAAACTATTCAATGATGCGCAATCCTTACTACAAGAAATCATAGACCAAAAGTTATTGACCGCTAAAGCTGCGCTTGGGTTTTTTCCTGCGAATTCCTTGGGTGACGATATAATTTTACATGATTTTGAAGAAAAGGTGCAAGAAGTTCCTTGTGAAAAACATGGAGTGCATGCACATACGTCGTTTAACATTCAGCGTAAAGATGAGACTTCGGATTCGACGGCTTGGTTGCATCATTTGCGCCAACAAGGCCAGAAGTCGGCTTCTTTACCTAATCGTTGCCTAAGTGATTTTGTTGCTCCATTATCTACGGGAGAGACGGATTATGTGGGAGCGTTTGCGGTGACAACGGGTATTGGAATTGAGGCATTATTAGCGAAATATGAGGCGGAACATGATGATTATAATTCCATCATGGTCAAGGCATTAGCTGATCGTTTGGCGGAAGCCTTTGCTGAGTTAATGCATGCGCGGGTGCGTCGGGAATATTGGGGATATGCGGCTGATGAGTCCATGAGTAATGAAGAATTAATCATGGAAAAATACCAAGGTATTCGTCCTGCGCCAGGATATCCTGCTTGTCCAGATCATACAGAAAAGAAACGATTGTTTGAATTATTGGATGCGGAAAAGCAGATTGGCATTCAATTAACGGAGAGTTATGCCATGTATCCAGCATCGGCGGTTTCTGGATTTTATTTCGGGCATCCGGAAAGTACGTATTTTGGTTTAGGTAAAATTGCCAAAGACCAAGTTGTGGATTATGCAGCTCGGAAAGGCATGGCATTAGAAGAGATTGAGCGTTGGTTGAGTCCTGTTTTAACATATGATGCGTAGGCTATGACGAAGATTACACAGTATTTAGAGTCGGCAAAAGGCAAGACTTTGTTCTCGATTGAGATTATTCCACCAATGAAGGGGCAGCATTTAGGAGAATTGGTTTCCCACATTGAACCCCTGATGGAGTTTAATCCGCCTTTTATTGAAGTAACGTATCACCGCGAGGAGTATGTTGAAAAGCTAGTAGATGGTGTGTTGAAACGCATTCCTATTCGTAAGCGTCCAGGTACCTTAGGTATTTGTGCCGCTATCATGCAGCGTTTTAAAACGGAGGCGGTTCCCCATGTTATTTGTGGTGGATTTACGAAAGAGGAGACAGAAGATTTCTTGATTGATTTACATTATTTAGGAATTGAGAATGCACTTATATTGCGTGGAGACCAAGAAAAAGGCGAGGATCGATTTGTTCCAAAGCCAGGTGGGCATGCGTATGCGAATGAATTAGTGGCTCAAGTCCACGCGATGAATCAAGGTATTTTACTGCATGAAGAGACAGAATCGTTGCCAACCAATTTTTGTGTGGGGGTTGCAGCTTATCCGGAAAAGCATTTTGAGGCGGCTTCCTTGGATGAGGACTTACGCTATTTAAAACAAAAAGTAGATGCGGGTGCCGATTATATTGTAACCCAAATGTTTTTTAACAATCAACACTATTTTGATTTCGTGGCAAAATGTCGGGCCATGGATATTCAGGTGCCCATTATTCCGGGATTAAAACCATTAGCAACTGCCCGTCAATTAGAGATTCTGCCTGAAATATTTCACCTGGAGATTCCTGAGATATTGGTGAAAGAAGTTAAAAAATGTACCAGTAACGCAGCTATTAAGCAAGTTGGGATAGACTGGGCAGTAGAGCAAGGAAAGGAATTAATCAAGGCTGGCGTTCCCGCTTTGCATTTTTACACCATGAGTAAATCAGATAGTGTAAAGGCAATTGCTTCTCAATTATTTTAACTGGACTTGTTTCCAATTAGCGCCATTTTTAATCCGGTTTACCTGCGTTGAAGTAACACCAAATTGCTTTGCAATCATTTTTATGCGGTTTTTGCCTGTTTGTAGCATCTGCTTGATGAGCAAAACTTTCGCAACATTCAACTTGTAATTCTTCGTGCGTGCAGGCCTTTTCTTCATCAGAATAGCCGGATTGTTTGCATTATGTGCTGTCAGCATATCGCGTGTGACCCAAGCTAAATTTTCAACTTGGTTATTTTGTTTATCGAAATCTCGGTGAATTACATAAATCGCATGGGCATCTTGGTTTGGAAGGAAAAGCTCAGCCACAAGTTTATGGACATAGCGATTAATCGAACTACCTTGATAGCGTATATTCAATGAGTTGTAATTCTGGATGCTAGAGCCTCGAATGATTTTTCCGAGCGAATTTGTTTTGAAGCTTTTGATTCGGCCAAAACTAGAAATTTCGATATGAATTTCTATTGGCCAATCAGCGGATTGAATACGTTTCCATTGTTCAATCCAAGGTGTAGGAGTTGAATGCATGACTTTAATTAGTGGTTGTGACGTAATTACGACTTTTTAATCTAGAAAACGCCTGTTTTTGTGCTATTATTGCATCACAAAACTGATAAACTTACATGCGCGTTTTAGTCTATGGTGCTTCCACAAATCCAGCCCGTTATGCGTACATCGCCACGGAATTATTGCTGTCTAAAGGGCATGAAGTGATTTTGGTAGGACACAAACCTGGAGAAATTGGGGGAATTGATATTCAGGTGGGCCAACCAGACTTGGGGGATATTCACACGGTTACATTGTATGTAGGGCCTCAAAATCAGACAGATCTTTTGGCATATGTAATGCGTCTTCAACCTAAGCGGGTAATTTTCAACCCAGGAACAGAAAACCCAGCGTTAATGCAGCAGCTTGCTGCGGACGGGATGGAAGTAGAAGAGGCCTGCACGCTTGTGATGTTGCATACAGGCCAATTTTAATTTATACGGCTGTCAGGGTGAATTCGAATTCCTCCATGATCAAGTTGGCCAATAATTTCTTGCATGCTTCCGTTACAATTTCATTAGCAACGGCCTCAGATGCAGCTTCCAATTGCAATGTGATATGCTTTCCAATACGCACATCAGAAACCTGTGTGATATTTAAATTTTGTAAGCCAATGCGAACTGCTTTTCCTTGTGGGTCAAGAATTTCTTTTTGAGGCATTACATTGATTTCTGCGATAAATTTCATTTTTGTCTGGTATTAAGTAACGATTGGATTAAGGATAAGGCGATATAGGAAATTACTAAAATCGGGAAAGCTGCAAATTTAAGCAATAGCAATATAGCAACACAATAAATTAGGAATAAGTAGCGCATTTGGTTTGCCGCCCATCCCCAGGATTTAAATTTGAAAGCCATTAACGGGAACTCCGCGACTAATAAATAACTCATGAGTATACTGTAAATCAATAAACCTTTAAAGTGAAGAATATAGGGGCTGAATTCTGGTTGGAAATGTAGAATTAATGGCAATGAAGCCACTAATAGCCCATTTGCGGGTGTGGGTACCCCGATGAATTGATCGCTCTGGCGGGTATCAATGTTGAATTTTGCGAGTCGGTAGGCCGACATTAACGCCAGGGAAAATACCATAAATGGTTTGTAGAACCCAAAAATGCCCACGGAGCATTGCGTTCCACAACTTTGTTCAACGAGTGCGAAAAGGATGAAGCTTGGTAAAACACCAAAAGAAACCATGTCGGCCAGCGAATCTAATTGCTTACCTAATTCAGAATAAGCATTGAGTAATCGCGCTAAAAATCCATCTAAGAAATCGCAAACAAGCGAAATGAAAATGCAATACGATGCCCAAAGTAAATTACCCTGCATGACAAAGTAAATACCCAAACAGCCCGCAAGCAGGTTGGCCAATGTCAATAAATTTGGTATTTCTTTTTTCATGCTTTTACAAAGGGATTATGTTGTTTTTCCTCTGCAATAGACGTTTTAGGCCCATGTCCTGGATAAACAATCGTCTCTCCGGGTAAGGTATATAATTGCGTTTGGATACTTTGCATTAAGTCGGCATGATTACACAACGGAAAATCAGTCCTTCCCACACTACGTTTGAAAAGTACGTCTCCACCGATAACCCAACCTTCTTTTTCTAAGTAGAAAGCCACGTGTCCGGGTGCATGACCGGGTACAAATAAAATTTGTATGTCAAATTCGCCTATTTGAATACGCTCTGTTGCGCTAATCCATTGATCGACGTTTGCAGCCTGATAATGCGGGAATCCGTAGACTTCTGCGCGATTGCCCGCGTCATCTAAAAGGGGTTTATCCTTCAGATGTAAGCAAAAAGGAATTTTGTATTCGGTTTGGAAAAAGGATACGCCCAATACGTGGTCGATGTGTGCATGGGTATTCAAAATGTATTTCATTTGAATGCCTTTCTCGGTGATAAAATCTTTGATTTCTTTACGCTCTTCGTAGCTGTAGCAACCTGGGTCGAAAACGATTCCATTTCCGGCGTCATCCCACAATAAGTAGGTGTTTTCTTGAAAGGGATTGAATTGGAAGACTTCGAGCTGTATCATAAACGCTACAAATTTCGGATTAATTATTGGTTTGGCCAAAAAGGAAAATGCAGGGTATTTTGTGTAGTTCGGGTTTTTGTGCCGACCAGTCTTTCAGTGTTTTTGTTTGGATGAAACCACCTTCTCCTTGTAGGTTAGCACCTATGGCCACCAACGTATTTCCAGGAAAGTGCTGAATCATGTCGTCCAATAACCCATTGTTACGATAGGGAGTCTCGATGAATATATGTGTTTCGCCCGTTTTTTCGGTTAGCTGGGCTAATTGTTCCATGCGCTTAATGCGGGCAGGTTTCTCGATGGGAAGGTAGCCATGAAAGGCGAATTTTTGGCCTGAAAACCCGGATCCCATGAGCGCGAGTAGGATGGAGGATGGTCCTACGAGCGGGACAACCTCGATCCCCATTTCTTGTGCGATTCCTACGGCTAGCGCGCCTGGGTCAGCGACACCTGGGCAACCTGCTTCGGAAATAACACCAATATAAGTTTCGTTTTGATGTTTATTTAAAAAATCAAGGATTGTTTTTTTCTGGGTGTCTTTGTCTAAAATTTCGAATGTCAACGAATCGATCGTGATGCCAAGTTTCAGTTCGGATATAAATCGCCGCGCTGTCCGTATGTTTTCGACAAGAAAATGCTGGCATTGTGCGATGTGTGCAGCCACCTCGGGCGCTAATGACGTAGCTGCTGTATTTTCTGCAATGGGGCAAGGAATAAGTATCAGTTTCATAGGATGGACTTGATGACTTGAAGAAAAGCATCAGGCTGGTCGGCCTGCACCCAATGTCCCGCATTTGCAATCTTGTGTAATTCAAAATTGGGGAAGATTTCGGAGATGAAGCGTTCGTCTTCTGGTTGGATGTAATGTGAATTTGCTCCTTTTATAAAATGTATAGGTGTCTGGCAGGGGTTTTTGACCCATAATTCATGGCCGACTACATCAATGTTTTTGGTAATGACGGCTAGGTTAATTCGCCAGGCGAATTCCGCATCGTTTTTGCGGTACAGGTTCTTTAATAAAAATTGTCGAATGCCTTCTTGTTCCTCGAAGCGCTTGAGGTGTTCATTTGCTTCGGTTCGCGAGGCGATCGTTTTTAGATCGATCGAGTTTAATCCCTCCAATATTGATGTGTGGTGGACCGGGTAAAATTTTGGTGCAATATCTACAATGATGAATTTGTCAGAAAGCGTTGGGTAGTTTAATGCGAATTGCATGACTACTTTACCGCCCATGGAGTGTCCAATGATGATCGGATTGGTCAATTGATGCGTGTCGATGAATTCTTTCAGGTCTTCCGACATCACTTGGTAGTCGAAATCGTCGGACCAGGGTGATTGTCCGTGGTTTCGTTGGTCCACTAAATAGACTTGATGGGTGTTGGCAAAAACCTTTGCGATGCCCAACCAGTTGTCGGAGCTACCAAAAATTCCATGTAAAATAATCATGGCAGGTCCTTGTTCACCTACTTTTCTAAAATATAGTTCCATTACTTTAGGTAGATCGCTTTTTCTTTTTTCAGTATCGTTTGGCCAATCGGCTTTAGATCGAAGCCTGCAGCCTTCGCAAAGGTTTCGAATGCATCTTTTTGTGATTTGGAAACGGCGATTAATAAGCCACCCGAAGTTTGCGGATCAGCCCCGATGAGCCGTTGGGTTTCTGTAATTCCTTCTTGTACTCGGTGACCATAACTTGCCCAATTGCGGCTGGTTCCTCCGGGAAAACATTTCTGATCCAGGTAATGGTCTAGATTATTGAGGGTTGGTATTTGGTCAAAAAACAACTCGGCACTAACGCCGGAACCGTCGCACATTTCGATTAAATGGCCCATGAGACCAAAACCGGTGACGTCGGTGAGTGATTCTACATAATCCAACGGAGCTATTTTCGATCCGAAAGAATTAAGCGTACTCATTTGTTTAACGGCTGTAGCCAGGTCTTGGTCAGAAACGATGCCTCTTTTTTGGGCGGTGGTTAAAATGCCCACGCCTAGGGGTTTGGTTAAATATAACAACGCGTTTGCGGAAGCTTGGTCGTTTTGTTTTAGGTCTTCTTTTTTGACTTTCCCGGTTACTGCTAAACCAAAAATGGGTTCGGGGGAATCGATTGAATGCCCTCCAGCGAGTGGAATACCAGCTTCAGCACAAGCGGCGCGGCCGCCTTCTAATACTTGTCTGGCAATTTCGGGAGCAATTTTATCGATAGGCCAACCTAAAATTGCAATGGCCATGAGCGGTTTGCCACCCATAGCATATATGTCCGAAATCGCATTTGTTGCGGCAATTTTTCCGAAATCGAATGGATTGTCAACAATCGGCATAAAGAAATCGGTGGTTGAAATGACGGCTTCACCGTTTTCCCAATCGAAAACAGCGGCGTCGTCGCGACTTTCATTGCCAACTAATAGAAGGGGGTAGTGTTTTTTAGGCGTGTCCGATTGTAGGATTTGATCTAAAATTTGGGGTGATATTTTACATCCGCAGCCTGCACCGTGGGAATAAGATGTCAGCTTGATGGGTTCTTCGTTCGTTTGCATAGGAAAATTTCTAGCGCAAAATTATTCTTTAAATAATTAAAAATTATGTTTCTGTTAAATTTTAAACGGTTTTAGGACTAATCGGTGTTCGTTTCATGTGAAAAGGTACATTATTTGTGAATTTAGTGCTATCAATCAGTTAATTATGACAAAAGTCTTATCCATTCTTTTTGGAGTATTTGATTTTTTAGGTTTATTTTGTGTCTTCATTTCTTCTATATCATTTATAACTAATTTACAAATTTATGCAGAGAAGGTTTATTACTCACTCAGTATTACTAGGAGCGTTTTTTGCGCTACTCATGATGCTTCCCATTGGGCAGGTGTTTGCTCAAGGTTCAACGACTTCTGCAATTGCAGGTACGGTAGTTGACGAAAAAGGCCAAGGCCTACCAGGTGCTACGGTGATTGCGGTACATGAGCCAACAGGTTCACGTTACGGAGCGTCTACGCGTGCGGATGGTCGTTATAACATTGTTAACATGCGTGTGGGTGGTCCTTATAAAGTGACTGTTTCATTCGTAGGTTACAAAGAATCTGCACAATCAGGAATTGTGTTGACTTTGGCCTCTGAATTACGTCAAAACTTTAAGTTAGAAGTAAGTCAGTCTCAATTAGAAGAAGTTAAGGTCGTAGCTTCACGTAGTTCTGTGATTAACTCAGGACGTACGGGTGCGGCAACAACCGTTTCAAACTCGTCAATTACAACTTTACCTACCTTGAATCGTTCATTGGGTGATTTTGCTCGTTTAGATCCACGTGCGAATGGTTTGAACTTTGCAGGTCGTAACGCCTTGTTTAATAACGTAACAGTTGATGGAGCGTTTTTTAACAATGCGTTTGCTTTATCACCAACAATCGGTGGTCAAGCAGGTGCTTCGCCAATTTCAGTGGATGCGATTGACCAATTCCAAGTATTGATTGCTCCGTATGACGTACGTCAAGGTATGGCAACGGGTGCAAACATCAACGTAGTAACAAAGTCGGGTACAAATAATTGGACTGGTTCAGGTTACTATTTTGGTACAAACGAAGGTTTAGTAGGAAATAAAATTGGAGATGCAACATCTCAATTTGGTAAATTCAACCGTGGTCAATTTGGTGCACGTGTAGGAGGAGCTATCATCAAGAATAAGTTATTTATCTTCGGTTCATTTGAGCAAGAAACACAAACAGATCCAGGTTCAAACTTTGTGGCAACACGTACAGGTTCTGAGCCGAATAGATCAATTGCGAAAGCGGAAGATTTAGATAAATTGAAAGCATTCTTATTGTCGAAATTCAATTATGATCCAGGTGCATACGAGAACTACAATAGAGAGAAATTCTCACAAAAAGCTAATGTTCGTTTAGACTGGAATATTTCTGACAAGCATAAGTTGAACGTTAAGTACAATTATTTACGTTCATACGCTGACATTTCTCCTTCGAATTCAGGTTCATTACCAGGAGGTCGTTCGCCTTCGGTTAACGTGTTACCTTTCCAAGGTTCATTGTATCGTATCAATAATAACTTAGACTCGTACATTGCTGAATTGAACTCGACATTCTCGAATTCAATTTCGAACAACTTGACGGTGGGTTACACAGCGATGCGCGATTTCCGTGAGTCACCTGTGAATAATACACCATTCCCAACGGTAGATATTGGAAATAACAACTTAAACCAATTGACTACTTTTGGTTATGAGCCATTCTCGGCAAATAACTTGTTGAATTCTGACATTTTCCAAATCTCAGATAACTTAACGATTTATAAAGGAAAGCATGTATACACCTTAGGTTTTGCGTATGAGGCGAATGCATTTAAGAATGGTTTTGCGCCTAACTACTACGGTGGTTACCAATTTAGATCGATTGATGATTTCATCAAGTCAGCAAATGGAGACAAAACAGTTATTCCAGCTTTTTACCGTCAACAATGGTCTAATTATGCGGAATTCCCTTTTGCTGAAATGAAAGGTAATACCCTGTCATTCTATGGACAAGATGAGATTACGGCAGCGAAAGGATTGAAATTGACATTTGGATTACGTGCTGATGCAACTTCGTTCCCATCTTTTGATGAGCCAAAGTACACGAACTCGTTTGTGCCTAATTTAACTTTCCGCGATGGTGTTAAGTTGGCAACCAACAAATTCCCTGAGACTACTGTTTTATGGTCTCCACGTTTCGGATTTAACTGGGATGTGAAGGATGACAAAACAACACAAGTACGTGGTGGTTTGGGTATCTTCTCAGGTCGTGTTCCTTACGTATGGTTGTCTAACCAATTGTCTAATAATGGTGTTTTATTTGGATCTGAAAACTTAAGTAATCCAACTAATCGTCCGTTCAATGCGGATGTGAATGCATACCGTCCAGCTGTATCGTCGACCGTTACACCTACAGCTTATAACCTAGCGGTTACAGATCCAAACTTTAAATTCTCTCAAGTATTCCGTGGAAACTTAGCAGTGGATAAGCAATTGGGTGATGGCTGGATCGTATCTGTGGAAGGTATCTACACAAAAGATATCAATGCGGTTTACTTAGAAAATGTCAACTTGCCTAATTCAACGGTTAAAGCAGTAGGTGCTGACAATCGTGTTATTTTCTATACGTTAGGTGCAAATGGACTTCCAAGCACAGCAAGAAACTTTCAAATTTACGGTAACGTAAGAGGAGTTAATGGTCCTGCAAACGGAATTGCTACAACTTCAGCTCCGAACATCTCGGACGCGATTGTAATCAAGAACACAAACTTGGGTTATTCGTATGCATTAACTGCAACGGTTTCTAAGGCATTTGATAATGGATTATTTGCTTCCTTATCATACACGAATTCTGATTCACGTTCGGTGAATGATGGAGGTTCGATTGCACAATCGCAATGGAGAGACCGTGTTGTTTCAGGTGATCCAAACGAGAACGTTGCTTCGTACTCTTCTTATATGCAATCACACCGTATTAATGCGTATGGTTCATACCGTTTGAATTACTTGAATGAGAAAGCTTCTACTACATTTGGTTTTACGTATTCAGTAGCTCCATCAGGTCGTTTCTCTTACACGTATTCAGGTGATATGAATGGTGACAATCAATTTAATGACTTGATGTATGTTCCTCGTAGCCAATCTGAGATTTTGTTACGTGATTTAGGTACGTATACAGCCGCTCAACAGTGGACTGATTTAGATAAGTACATCACACAAGATAAGTATTTGTCTTCTCGTCGTGGACAGTATGCGGAGCGTAATGGTGCTGAGTTACCATGGTCTGCCAATTTTGATTTCAAAGTAATCCAAGATTTCTATATCAATGTAGGTGGCAAGAAGAATACGCTACAATTTACATTGGATGTATTTAACTTCGGTAACTATGTATCTCCACAGTGGGGATTGAATCAAACGCCATTGCGTGCAGCTTTAGTTAATTACGTAACAAATGATGCGGCTACTGGAAGACCAGTATTCCAATTCCCTTTCCGTTCAGGAACTACGCCATTAGCTGAGACTTTCCAACGTTCTTTCGGACTTGGATCTCGCTGGCAAGCACAATTCGGTATCCGTTATATCTTCAACTAAGATATTGCTAATCCGAAGTGAAAAGGCTGCTCGAAAGAGCAGCCTTTTTTGGTATTTAAATGTATTTTAAACCAAAAGTCTATTTATTTTATAATTGCCGTAAAATAAGTTTTGTGAAGTAATGATTTTTTTAATCAATACTTTTAAAAATTGTTTAATTCTAAATAAAATGATATTATGAAAAAAGTTATTAAACCTTTGTTTTTGATGTTTGTATTAGCATCAATGAGTTCATGTGCTACTGTATTTGGCGGACCAGTTTCTGCAAAACAACGTACAGCTCCAGCAGCTGGACAGCCTGGACGCGAAGTTCGTGTAGGTGCATTAATTGCGGATGTTTTACTTTTTTGGCCGGGAACAATTGTAGATTTTGCTACTGGAGCTATCTATAAGCCATAGTTTGATGGGTATTGTATCAACTAAATAATCCTCTATTCCATATTTAATGAAAAGATTAAATCTAATTTTATTTTGTTCAGTATTATTTTTAATGAGCCTTTCTAATTTGATTGCTCAAGAGTCAAATAAAATACGTGTTGGAGTGAGCCTTGATGTTGGGCGTACCTTTGAATTAAATAAGCTAGATTTTGGGATAGGTATTTCACTTGATCCTACATATAATATTTCAGACCATCAAACGATTGGATTTAGTTTTGGGGCTTTTGCTATGGCCAAAAATATTGAAGTTAATTCGTTAAGTTCGGAAGCTATCGGTATGACATCTATATTAGGAACATATGATCATTTTATTAAAATACAACCTAGGTTAGTTTATAGCTTAGGTGGAGGAGTAGGTGTTTTTAATTTATCTCATATGTATAGCATGTCAACATCTCCAACTAGTCTTGGAATAAACGAAACTGTGTTTCAAGGTATGAAACCGGGAATTATGCTTAGACCTGGTTTAGAATATAGTAAATTCAGAATATCAATTGAATTTAATCTTATTCCTTCCCATTCATATGATGCCCAACTCAATAATTTCTCAGGTATTAATTTAAATTCATTTTTTAAATGGAAGGTTGGGTTCATAATTGGGGGAGGAAATCACTAAACTATAATTTCGATTTTTTAAAATAAATGCTGCTCATTTGAGTAGCATTTATTTTGATTAAAATTTAAAATTTAATAGTGAAGTATATCACCTCTATTGGATATAAAAAAACCGGGTTTCCCCGGTTTTAATTAAAACTCTTTATGATGCGCCATGCGATGTAAATCCTCAGGACTTAATGACTTAAAGTATTCGTAGGTAATTTTCAAACCCTCCGCACGCGTTACTTTAGGTTCCCAGCCTAATAAAGCTTTTGCTTTCGTAATGTCTGGTTTGCGCTGTTTCGGATCGTCGGTGGGCAATGGAAGTGAAATCAACTTCTGACTCGTTCCTGTTAATTTGATAATCTCCTCACCAAATTCCTTAATCGTAATTTCATCCGGATTTCCGATATTGACCGGTTGGGCATAATCGCTCAATAATAAACGGTAAATCCCTTCTACCAAATCATCTACATAGCAGAAAGCTCGTGTTTGCGATCCATCGCCAAACATCGTTAAATCTTCGCCTCGCAAGGCTTGGCCAATAAATGCTGGTAATACACGGCCATCATTCAGACGCATGCGTGGTCCATAGGTATTAAAAATTCGCACGATGCGCGTTTCTAATCCGTGATAGGTATGATATGCCATTGTCATCGCCTCTTGAAAGCGTTTGGCTTCGTCGTATACGCCTCGCGGACCCACGGGGTTGACATTTCCCCAATATTCCTCCGGTTGTGGATGCACGGTAGGATCTCCATATACTTCTGATGTAGATGCAATTAAGACTCTTGCGTTTTTGACACGCGCTAAACCTAGGCAATTATGAATACCTAAAGAGCCCACTTTTAGGGTCTGAATAGGGATCTTTAAATAGTCAATCGGTGATGCTGGAGAGGCAAAGTGTAGAATATAATCTAAGTTTCCTGGTACATGAATGAACTTAGAAACATCATGGTGGTAGAATTCAAAATGTTCTAATTTGAACAAATGTTCAATATTCTTCAAATCACCCGTAATCAAATTATCCATCGCAATGACATGATAACCCTCTTTGATAAATCGATCACATAAATGCGATCCCAAAAATCCAGCTCCTCCGGTAATTAATATTCGTTTCATAAGTTATATAACAAATTTGCGGCCTACTGAATAATAGGTGTAGCCTAACTCTTGCATTTGGGGCAATTCATATAAATTACGTCCGTCGAAAATGACTTTATTTTTCAATAAAGTATCCATGCGTTCAAAATCAGGTGTTCTGAATTGTGGCCATTCTGTTACGATCATTAAGGCATCTGCCCCTTCAATAGCATCATATGGATTTTTGGAATATTCCACGACATCACCCAGTAATTCTTTGACATTTTTCATCGCCTCCGGGTCATAAACACGTACTTTACAACCTAGGGCCAACAATGCCTCGATGTTATACAAGGCAGGTGCCTCACGAATATCATCTGTATAAGGTTTAAAAGCTAAGCCCCAAATTCCAATCGTTTTTCCAGCCAAATCATTGTTAAAGTGACTTTCAATCAACGGCATCAATTTCGTTTTTTGCAATTCATTGACACGCATCACCGAATCCAAAATGTGAAATTGATAGGCATTATCTTCGGATGTTTTAGCTAAGGCTTGCACGTCTTTTGGAAAACAAGAACCGCCATAACCAATACCTGCAAATAAGAATCGCTTTCCGATACGGGAGTCTGTTCCGATGCCCCGACGAATATCATCGACATTAGCACCGACCTTCTCGCATAAATTGGCAATTTCATTCATGAAGGTAATCTTGGTGGCCAAAAACGCATTAGCAGCATATTTGGTCATCTCCGCAGAGCGTTCATCCATAAAGATGATTGGATTTCCTTGGCGAACCAATGGCGCATATAATTTAGTCATTACATCTTTCGCACGATCTGATTCTGTTCCAATGACCACGCGGTCAGGTTTCATGAAATCTTCTACTGCGACTCCTTCACGCAAAAATTCTGGGTTTGATACGACATCAAAATCAACTTGGGCGTTTTTAGCAATCGCCGCATGGACTAATTCAGACGTACCCACAGGAACTGTACTTTTATCAATGATGACGGTATATTCAGTCAATAATGGACCTAAATCATTCGCTACTTGTAAAATGTATTTTAAGTCGGCAGAACCATCTTCCCCTGGGGGCGTTGGCAAGGCTAAGAAAATAACTTTGGCTCCCGCAATTCCATCCACTAAGGAAGTAGTGAAATTTAATCGGCCTTCATTGACATTCCGATGAAACATGTCTTCCAAGCCTGGTTCGTAGATAGGAACAATCCCATTTTGCATTTGCTTGATCTTCGCTTCATTAATATCAACGCATGTTACATAGTTTCCTGTTTCAGCAAAACAGGTTCCTGTTACGAGGCCTACGTACCCAGTGCCAACAACCGCAATTTTCATAGAGAATTCTTTATTTTGTTCAAAAAATGAGAGCAAATTTAGCCAAATATCTTTAATTAATGCTACTTATTGATTTGTCGGCTACTTTTTTAAAGGGATAATACGACCGATACTTCCCGATGGTTCCATGCAATGCAACCAATTGGCTAAACTTGTCGAAATATCACTGATACTTGTACGTTCAGTTACCTCACTAGGCTTAACTTTCCAGCCATAAAACAATAATGGAACGTGTGTGTCATAGGCATACAACGTACTATGTGTTGTACCTGTTTTACTGCCCATAAACCATTGAGGTTTCAACAAAATCATCACATCACCACTGCGATCTGGATTATATCCGTTTCTTATTAAATCGGCATACAAGTTGTTTAAGGTCAAACCCTCAATATTTTGCAGGTCGATTAACTCCTGAAAGCCTACTTGTTTCTTTAGCGATTGTTTAACGACTTGGATTAGTTTTGCCCGATCAATGTTCATTTTGGCTAATGCTAACTTGTTGAAGTATAATTGCGAGTTATCCTCACCAATAATCAGGTCAGACTGTCCAAATGCCTCCTGCGTTACTTTTTTGATATCAGCCATGGCTTTTACCCGATCAAAAACACCACCTGGCATTTTATGACTATTCAAATATCCTGGGATTTCCGCCACCGCGTGATCTGCTGTTAGGAATACTAAGACCTGATCCTTACCATAATTTTTATCCAAATAAGTTAATATCTCAGCGATGTCTTGGTCTAAACGCAAATAGGTATCCTCCAATTCAACTGACTGAGGGCCAAAACTATGTCCTACATAATCTGTTGACGAAAAGCTTACGGCTAAAAAGTCGGTGGTTCCATTTTTACCTAATTTTTCCTCGGTCATTGCTTGGATCGCGAAATCTTTTGTCAATGTATTTCCATAGGGACTTGTGCGAATTAATTCCAATGGATTCCCTCCTTGTAATGTATGTGGGAACACAGGGGCAGTTTCACCTGCCATTTTTGACTCATAAGGAGAATCATCTGGTCCGCTTATCGTATACGTTTGAATAGGGTAGAGGGTGTTCCATCCTGCTTTGGTATATTTTTGAGCACGCTGTTCTGCGTTAAATGCTTGCACCCATTTCGGAAGTGATTGCATGTAAAAACTAGATGTAATCCACCGGCCTTCTTTTGAGTCATACCAATAGGCTCCATCAGCTGAATGACCTCCTGGCAAAATTGCCCCACGGTCTTTCAAGGCAATGGCAATGGTTTTTGACTTAAAGTTTTGAGCTAATTTTAATTGATCCGTAATTGTGCTTGTCCACATGTTTTTAGGCGACATGAAGCCTGTTTTACCCGTGGTTCCTACGGTGCTAACGGTACTGTCATCTGTACAATACACCTTTTTGCCTGTGGCTACGTCCGTCCATTCATTACCCACAATTCCATGGACTGCTGGGACTGTCCCTGTGTAAACACTGGCATGCCCGGCAGCCGTTACGGTAGGAGCGTAGTTATAGTGATTATCTTGGCAATTCATTCCTTCGCGGATGAGGCGTTTAAGCCCATTGTTAGAATAGCGGTCCGCATATTTGTACAAATATTCGTAACGCATTTGGTCTACGACGATTCCTACCACCAAAGCAGGTCGATTCGAATCAGTTGATTTTTTCTGTCCATAAGTGACTGATAAGCTTGCCACTAAAGCCAAAATAAGTAAGTTGATTTTTTTCATTGGTAAATTGGAAATTCAGTTAATTGATTTGTTGTTGCTTTTTCAATGTCTATTTCAAATATTTGATGTTCAAGGCCGTTGGTTAATACCAAAAATCTCGCTTCGTTTTTCTTTTGATATTGACTTATTTGCTGAAACACCTGGGCTGATAATGCCACATGGGGTGCTTTGCATTCAATCAACATAAATACGTTTCCCTGCTTGTCAAATACTTGAATATCAGTTCTTCGTTGCATTTGATCTATTTCATGTCCTCGTTCTATTTGAATGATTGATGAAGGGTAGTTTAGGTAACGCGTTAGGTAATTTAAGCAATGTTGGCGAACCCACTCTTCCGGAGTTAACGCGCGATATTTTTTTGCAATCCCATCGTAAATGAAAATCTTTCCATCCTTTTGCGTTAATTTATACTCAAATTCGGGAAAGAGCAATTGCAGTTCTGCCAACGGGCGCATAGATTTTAAGCCAAACAAAGGACTAAATTAAGCTATTTGTTCGTTATTTACATTACACCTAATCAAATTATGAAGACGAAAGAAGAGATTGTTCAAAATTGGTTACCACGTTACACAGGTACACCGATTGAATCATTTGGCCAATATATATTATTGACAAATTTCAAAAATTACGTCGATATGTTTGCTGCGAAGTACCAGGTTGAGATTCTTGGAAATGATCGGCCTATGCAAACGGCTACTGCAAATAACATTACAATAATCAATTTCGGGATGGGTTCTCCCATGGCGGCTACTGTCATGGATATCTTAGCGGCCATCAGTCCTAAAGCTGTTTTATTTTTAGGCAAGTGTGGTGGATTAAAAAAGAATTTAAGTTTGGGCGATTTGATTTTGCCTATTGCGGCCGTTCGTGGGGAGGGAACTTCAGATGAATATATGCCAAAAGAAGTGCCTGCTTTACCTTCATTTCGTTTGCAGCGTGCGGTTTCTTCGATGATAAAAAAACACGAATTAGATTATTGGACGGGCTTGATTTACACCACTAATCGCCGTGTTTGGGAGCATGACGAAGCGTTCAAAACCTATTTGTCTGAAATTCGTGCGATGGGAATTGATATGGAGACTGCGACGATCTTTACCGTAGGATTTGTTAATAAAATCCCCCACGGAGCCTTGTTATTAGTTTCGGATAATCCCATGACTCCTGATGGCGTTAAGACGGAAGTTTCGGATAAAAAAGTCACCACAAGTTATGTGGAGTCTCATTTACAGATTGGTATAGATTCATTAATTGAACTGGCGAGTTCAGGGGAATCAGTTAAACACTTACGTTTTGATTAGTTGCAGTGATCCCGAATAACTTGGTACGCTTGATTGTATCCTAATTCACCTGATTTACTTAAGTCCATACAGCCAGAAGAATCACCCAGCGCTAACTTGATGATACCTCGTATAAAATAGGCCTCAGCATATTTCGGATTCAACTTGATGGCATTGGAGCAATCCTGAATGGCATTGCGCTGATCGCCTAAGGATGATTTAGCTACGCCTCTGAAATAGTAGGCTTCTGCGAAGATTGGATTTAATGAAATCGCACGGTTATAATCTTCCATTGCTTGCTTGGCATCCCCAGATTTTGCTTTTGCGACACCCCGATTAAAGTATACTTCCGAACGTTCTGTGCTAAATGATGCTATTTTCAACTTGTCAGGAACCCCGTTACGTAATTCATCCAAAAGAACTTTGGTCATTTTTGCGTCATATATAATTTTCGCATTTTCATTATTTCCTAAATCAGCTGATTTACTATAATCATCAATTGCGCCACGTTGGTCACCTAATTTTGCTTTTACAAATGCGCGTCCGTAATAAGCTTCCACTTTCATTGGGTCCATTTCAATAGCTTTTGAAAAATCCTCTAGCGCACCTTTCTCACCATTTTCGCCCCGAAAATTTTCTAATTGCGTTTTACAAAATCCTGAATTGTAATAATCATCAGCATTATCGGCACTTAATTTGATGGCTTCAGCATAATCTTTTAATGCCAAATTGTATTCCGATAATTGCATTTTTGCATACGCGCGGAAAGAAAAATAACCAGAACGCTTTGGGCTTAATTCAATAGCTTTATCAAAGTCCTCAATACTTCCTTTGAAGTCAAATAATTTTGATTTGGCTTCACCTCGTGCTGCTAAACCTGGAGCGTACTCAGCATTCAATTCAAGTGATTTATTAAAGTCTGAAAGACCTCCTCTGTAATTAGCCAATTTCATTTTCGATATGCCTCGGCTGTAATAGGCAGTTGCCTCCAACGGATTTAGGCGAATCGCTTCATTGTAGTCTTGTATGGCCACTTTGTGATTCTCTTGCTTACTGTAACTTTGTCCGCGTGCAATAAATGCTTCGAAATATGTGGGTTTCAATTCGATTGCCTTGTCAAAATCTAAGATGGCTCCACGAAAATCTTTCAAGTTATATTTGGCAAAGCCTCGGTTGTAAAAAGAATCCGGATTTGGATTAGCCAAATTCTTTTCAATTTCTAAACTGAAATTGCGTAAAGCATCAGCGTAATTGCCCGTTTTGTTCTGCGTTAATCCTAATTCAAGGTAATTTATGCTTTCTTGTGCAAAGGTATTCGTAGCTGTTATGCAGAAAATGCCTACTAGTATTGTTGCATAAATATGTTTCATGGTCAGTTTTATTGATTATTGGATGATTTCACTAATTCCGAAAAGCAAAATTAAGAATAAAGTTCTTAATGCCGTCTTCTTTAAATAAGGATCTATTTCAGCCGGGGTCATTTCTGGATTTAGTTCGCGCACAAGCTGGATGATCGGATAATAACCCAGTAAGACAAGTAAATTACTCGTGGTAGATGATGCTGTTTCTAAAGCGATAAAATGATAGGCTGCAAAGCAAATAATTCCCAAAATTAGCAATGCTTTTTGGTAATAAAATCCAAATATCTTACCTATTCGAACGGGAATCGAAAATTTTCCTGACCGTTTGTCATTATCTAGGTCCCTTAGATTATTTAAGTTTAAAACGGCTACGGATAAAAATCCACAACCTGACGCAGGAATGGCTATATGAATTGGAATGGATTTTGTTTGAAGAAAATAAGAACCCATGGTGCCAACTAATCCAAAAAAAATAAATACAGAGAGGTCACCTAGTCCCATGTAGCCGTATGGTCTTTTTCCCACCGTATAGGCGATAGCTGCCGCGATGCAAGCGATTCCTAAACCCAAAAAACCCATCCACGTTTGTAGTGATGCGTTTTGTAGTCCTACGAATAATAATCCAATCCCAAGTGTAAAGGAGATCCCTGCGCTTAGGCGAACGGCGATCTGCATTTCAGATTGACTGATTTTACCTGTTTGAACAGCACGCAAAGCGACTGTACGGTCTTGGGTATCAATTCCATTCGTAAAGTCACCTAAATCATTTGCGAAATTTGATAGAATTTGAAGTCCCAAAGTTGTCAATACCGCCAAAACAGCAATCGCCCAGTGAAATGTTCCCTGAGCGAATGCTAAAAAGTTACCTAATAATATGCTGGAAACAGCCAGCGGTAAGGTCCGCGGTCGAGCCGCCTCTACCCATCGATTCATATTTACTTTTTTAAAGCTTCAATAAACTCTTGGCTCGTTGGCTTTACCCCCGAAGCAAAGAAATTGGCTAACTCACCTTTTTCGTTAATGATGTATTTGCAGAAGTTCCAGCTTGGTTCTTTTTCATTCCATCCATTTTGTGATTTGTCTGTTAGCCATTGGTAAAGGTCACATTTAGCGTTGCCTTTAACTACCACTTTTTCCATCATTTGGAATGAAACTCCGTAATTTAATTGGCAAAAAGATGCAATTTCCGAATTAGTACCCGGTTCTTGTCCGCCAAATTCATTAGCGGGAAAACCTAAAATAACTACATCTTTATTCGCTTTGTGGAATTTCTCCCAATCTGCATATTGTGGTGTATATCCACATTTAGAAGCCGTGTTTAACACAATAATTTTCTTTCCTTTAAATTGACTGAAGTCAATTTCCTTTCCATCAATCCCTTTCATCTTAAAAGAGTAAAAGTTTTTTCCAGCAACTGTTTCTGTGTTTTCTGGTCTCGATTTTGCCATGTTTTGGGTGAATGGTAAGGCTAACGCCGTTAATAGTGATCCGATTTTCATAAGGCTTATGATCATAATGCTACTGATTAAAATGGTGAATATAAGTGTTTTACGTTTCATTTACATCCGTTCGGGGACGATTACTCCTAATAACAATGCGGCTTGACGAATTGTTTTGCCAGTCATTTCCACTAAAGATAAGCGAATCTTTTGTTTTGTTTTATCTTCTTCGTTAATGATGCTTAATTCGTTGTAAAATTTATTGAATTGTTTCGCTAAATCATATACGTATTGGGCGATGACTGATGGTGCCAACTGGGAAGCTGCTTCTTCAATTTTTAATTTATATTGAGCTATTAAATAGACTAATTCTTGTTCTGCCGTTGCCAATGTAATCGACTGATCTTCGGTCCATTCGTTACTGATGTTTAATTCTGTGGCTTTGCGAACTATCGATTTAATTCGGGCATGCGTATATTGAATAAATGGTCCGGTATTTCCTTGGAAATCAATGGATTCGGCAGGGTTAAATAACATTCGTTTTTTGGGATCTACCTTGAGTAAAAAATACTTCAAAGCTCCCATACCAAGCTGGTTAAATAGTTCATTGGATTCAGCTACTGAAAATCCATCTATTTTTCCTAGCTCCATTGTACGCTCTTTGGCTGTTTGAACCATTTCTGCCATGAGGTCATCGGCATCTACGACGGTACCTTCCCTTGATTTCATTTTACCGCTTGGTAAATCTACCATGCCATAAGACAGGTGGAAATTACCTGTAGAGTAAGGTTTATTCAATTTTTTAAGTATATGAAAAAGGACCTCAAAATGATAATCTTGTTCGTTTCCTACCACATAAATGGATTTATCCGCACCAAAATCAGCATATTTTAATTGGGCTGTCCCCATATCCTGCGTGATATATACAGACGTGCCATCTTTACGTAAGACTAATTTCTCATCTAGACCTTCCGCTTCTAAATTGATCCAAACAGAACCGTCTGGTTTTTGGAAAAATACACCTTGTGTTAAACCTTCGTCTACCAATTTTTTTCCCAATAAATAGGTGTTTGATTCGCGGTAGATTTTATCAAAATCAACGCCCATTTGCCCGTAGGATTTCTCAAAACCGGCAAAAACCCAGGAATTCATACGTTCCCAGAGTGAGAGTACCTCCGGGTCTTGCTGTTCCCAAGCGAGTAACATGGCTTGTGCTTGAAGTAGGATAGGAGCTTCTGCTTTAGCTTGGTCCTCTGTTCTTCCAGCTATTTTAAGTGCTTCAATTTCTTCTTTATAGGCTTTGTCAAAAGCTACATAATATTTTCCTACTAGGTGGTCGCCTTTCATGCCACTTGTTTCAGGTGTTTCTCCCTGACCAAATAGTTGGTAAGCCAACATGGATTTGCAAATGTGAATTCCCCGGTCGTTAACTAAATTTGATTTAATAACTTCATAGCCAGCTGCTTTCATGATTTGAGCCACGGAATAGCCTAGGAAATTATTACGTAAATGACCCAGATGTAGTGGTTTATTGGTATTAGGGGAAGAATATTCAATCAAAACTTTTTCATTTTTGGGTGCTAATTGAAACGCATTTGAATCAGCTAAACATTCCGCTAAAATGGATACCCAGGTTTCTTCTTTTAAACTCAAATTCAAGAATCCTTGAACTACTTGAAATTGGTCAACATATTCATTATTTACTTGAACGAATTCACCCAACTTTTGTGCAATCATGGGAGGTGCCATGCCTGCTTGTTTCGTGTATGGAAAAACAACGCAGGTAAATGTACCTTCAAATTCCTTTTTGGTTTCTTGAAGACTAATGTCATTCGCTTCTATGGAAAACAGTTGGCGAAGGCCAAGGCTAATACTCGCACTGATTGAATTTTGAATTCGCAACATGTTTAAATCAAATTGTGTGTTGATTTTGAAACCCCAAAGGTAGCCAATTACGGGCAAACATTGCTACCTTTGTGCCCATTATGCAAAATCTGTACCAAGATGCTTTGGCATCTTTAAAAGCTGGAGGGGTTATTTTATACCCAAGTGATACTATTTGGGGTATCGGATGTGATGTGCGTCAGGATACAGCCATTGAGAAAATTTGGCAAATAAAACAGCGGCCTGTAGAGAAGGGATTGATTGTTTTAATTTCAAAAATTGAACAATTAAGCGAGTATGTGGAAGAGGTGCCTGAAATTGCATGGGATTTGGTTGAGTTTGCGGAGGATCCTTTGACTGTTATTTATCCGAAAGGGAAAAATGTATCGACCCATTTATTGGGTCCTGATGGCTCAATTGCCATTCGATTAGTGAAAGATGAATTTTGTAAGGGCTTGGTTTATCGGTACCAGCGGGCGATTGTTTCGACTTCGGCTAATATTTCAGGTAGTACATCACCGATTGATTTTGCGTCAATTTCAACGGAAATAAAGGATCAGGTTGATTATATTTTACAAGCCCCTCAGGCGAAAAAGGCAAGTACTAAGCCCTCAAAAATAGTCAGATTAGGGCTTGGGGGTGAATTTACACTGATTAGATCGTAAGTATGCAGGGATTAGCCATCATCGAGGAAGGTATATTTAAAAAAATTGGACAAGCGGCAGATCGCTTGAACATAGATGCATATGTAGTTGGGGGTTATGTGAGAGACCATATATTAGGTCGGCCTTGTAAAGATATCGACATTGTGTGTATCGGTTCCGGTATTGAACTTGCAGAGCAAGTTGCACGCGAATTTGAGTTGCCAGATCATGCCGTATCTATATTTAAGAATTTTGGTAC
Source organism: Aquirufa sp. (assembly GCF_044377215.1). Lineage (GTDB taxonomy): Bacteria > Bacteroidota > Bacteroidia > Cytophagales > Spirosomataceae > Aquirufa. Next base: position 13,009 of record NZ_JBILJM010000006.1, on the reverse strand, counting down.
GGCCATGCTTAAAGTAGATGATTGGGATTTGGAATTTGTGGGTGCTCGGAAAGAGTCATATCAACGTGATTCTCGGAAACCTTTGGTGATGGAAGGAACCTTGGAAGATGATCAAAATCGCAGAGATTTTACGATTAATGCGTTAGCCGTTCAATTGAATGCTGCTTCTTGGGGCAACTTATTGGACCCTTTTGGAGGTTTAGCTGACATTGAGGCTAAATGTATTCGTACCCCTTTGGCACCGGGCATTACCTTTTCGGATGATCCGTTGCGGATGATGCGTGCGATTCGGTTTGCGAGTCAATTGGGCTTTGATATTTTACCTGAGACTTTTGATGCACTTCAAAAGGAGAAAGATCGTTTGTCGATTATCTCTATGGAGCGTATTTCAGATGAATTAAACAAAATCATTTTATGTAAAAAACCTTCATACGGTTTTCTGCTGTTGGACGCTTGTGGAATTTTACCCATTATTTTCCCTGAGTTTATGAAGTTGAAGGGGGTAGATACGGAGGATGGCAAAGGACATAAAGATAATTTCTACCACACACTTCAGGTGTTGGATAATATTTCGGTCAATACAGATGATTTATTTTGGCGCTGGGCAGCAATTTTACATGATATTGCGAAACCGCAAACCAAAAGATTCGTACAAGGAAAAGGATGGACATTTCATGGACACGAAGAAATGGGGGCACGCCAAGTTCCTATAATATTCAAGCGACTTAAATTGCCGCTAAATGAGAAAATGAAGTTGGTGCAAAAACTAGTTCGCCTGCATTTAAGACCAATTGCGCTCTCCAAAGAAGAAATTACTGATTCCGCATTGCGCCGCTTATTGTTTGAAGCAGGAGATGAGCTTGAGGCACTTATGACGTTGTGTCGGGCCGATATCACCTCGAAAAATGGAGATAAAGTCAAACGCTATTTACGGAATTTTGACACGGTAGAAGAAAAGCTAAAAGAGGTAGAAGCCAGCGATTCGCTACGTAATTTTCAACCCGTCATCACAGGTGAAATCATCATGCATGTGTTTGATTTAGGTCCTGGAAAAGAGATTGGCCAAATTAAAGTGATCATTCGCGAAGCCATTTTAGAAGGACAAATTCGAAACGATTTAGCCTCTGGTTGGGATCTTTTAATTCACGAAGGAATGCGGTTGGGTTTAAAACCTTCAATCTCATTGGAAGAATTTTTGAAGTTATAAGTTTACTGTTTTTCAATATCAGTTATTTAGCTTTAATGCCTATTAGATTCATTTAGATTTGTTTTTTCCAAATCTATGATGTCTAAGCTACTGATTAACCTGAAAAATTTACGAGAGGAGCGCCGAATTTCACAAGAAGCCGTTGCGTTTAATTTAAAAATTACGCAGAGTACGTACGCAAAGCTTGAGTCGGGGAAAACAAAATTGAGCGTTGAGCGATTACTGGCGATTGCCACTTATTTTCAGGTTGATGTGCGCGATTTATTGTAAGCAGCCAACTTACGAGTTGGCTGCTTGAAATTCCATCAAAACCCGATTGATTTTTTCGCTAACGGATTTTATTCCATCCGTAATCAGGCATGGCAATTCTTCTTCAATTGTTTTAAGCGCTACGTTGGGCTGAATGATCGGTTTTGTAATTTCAAAATGTCCATTAATAGTTAGTAGGATAGTTTTGGTTACATTTTGATGTACCTCAGAAATCAATTGTTTTTTATTATTGATTCTTGCCTGTAGTTCACGTAATGGGTCCTGGTTCATATTATGGTGTGGCTAATCTAAGTTTGTCAACAAAGCTAACTGCGTCCAATACGACCCCGGTTGCCCAATTAAAACCGTCCATAAATCCAGTCTTAAAGTCAGACCACCAATTTCCACCCGAGATTTCATGCATCTCCAATTCGCTCAAGGCAAATCGATTGAATTTTTCAAGTTCCATTATCTTTTTTTTAAATGTGAATTAATATTAAAGTGCTAATAATACAGCGGCTCCACCTAATACGTAAATAATGGCTACTACCGTTAATACCCCACAGATAATGCCCACTATTTCCCAGAAACCACCGGCTTCTATGTGCATTTGCTCGTGCCAACTAAGTTCATAGTCTGTAAAATTGTTCAAGGAATTCCATTCATTTCTCATTGTTTTTTAGGGTTAAAATGTGAGTTTAATTTGCGTCGCGATTGCTATATAAAAGTAGCGGTCAGCTAAGTCATGTCATATTCGACGCGTGACTAGTTCATTCGGATTTAGACTAAAAAACTGATAAAAAAAAAGCTCCCGAAGGAGCCTTTTAACTAAATAAGAATTTGGTGCGATTACATGCGAATGAAAAGTTGGTCTTTTGGATACCGAACTTTAATGGCATTAGCCATAAAGTCAGTCTTTTCTTCGCGTTCTCCTACTGCTAGCATCAATACCGAATGCAATCCCTTCGTAGACAGATCGAGCAATTCATCTAATTTGGCAGGCATAAATCCTTCCATAGGTGTTGAATCAATTTTAAAATGGGCTGCTGCAGCGAGTGCTGTTCCCATGGCCAAATACACCTGGCGAGCCGCCCAGTTTGCCTGAGCTTCTTGTGTACGATTCAACATTCCGCTAATTGCTTTGCGGTAATCACTTAAATTAGCGACAGGTACGTTACGTGTTTCAGAAACCAATTGTATAAATGAATCAATTTTTTCTTCTGTTATTTCATTCCATGCGGCAAATACAAGTAAATGCGAAGATTCCGTAACCTGCGGTTGGCCAAATGCAATGGGTTGAATTTGTGCACGTAATTCTGGATTTTCAATCACAAAAATCTGATATGGCTGTAGGCCAAATCCTGAGGCAGACAAGCGGATTGCTTCTAACAGATCTTCAATTTTAGCAGTTGGTACCTTGTTGCCATTCATGCGCTTTGCCGCATAACGCCAAGCTAAATCATTAATTATAGACATGTTTGTTATTTAGTTTAACTATAAAAAAAGCCGAGGCGTAAAATTTACACCTCGGCTCTTAAGCGGATTAATTTATTCGCTAACCAATGAAACGACTAACTTAAAGTCATCCATGATAGCCTTGTCACCAATTGATTCAAAGAATTTCTTTGAGCCATATTGAATGTTGTAATCTGTACGGTCGATTGTGATCGAAGCCTTTGCAGACACTTTTCCTCCTTTTACTGCGATTTCAGCTGGGAATGAAACAGATTTGGTAATGCCCTTGATTGTCAAGTTACCTGTAATTTGGTTCGCAGCGATTTTCGTAATCACAAAATTAGCTGTCGGGAATTTTTCAACCTCAAAAAAGTCTCCTGAAGAGATATGGCCGATAAACTTTTGGTTGTACGCTGGATCTGTGATATCCAATGCTTTGATTGTTTTTAAATCAATGGTGAAATTACCACCCACTAATTTGTTTCCGTCTACGTTCAAAGCTCCAGCAGATATTGCTACAGTTCCGTTGTGCTTACCAGTTACTTTTTCTGCATACCAAGCAATTGAGCTTGCTGCTGTGTTAACTTTTACAGGTTTTGGTGCTGCAAAAGACGAGATGCTCATTACAAGAGCGGCTAGGATAAAGCTTACTTTTTTCATTTTATTTATTGTTTAATTGTTCGAAAATACATGTCTAAATTCATCCAGTAGGATGTTTAATTGATTCATTTTGTCCTCGCCAATCCCTCGAAAGGTCATTTCCCACTGTTTTTGAACTTGGTCGATTTCAGCTAATAAAGTTAATCCTGCGGGTAAAATAATCACATCAACTGCCCTACGGTCTTTTGGACACTCACGTCTTAGAACTAATTTTTTGTCTAAAAGTTTATCTACTAGGCGAGAGGCATTTGACATCTTGTCCATCATGCGCTCGGTAATTGCTAAAACGGTCATGGGATTATTTTGTTGCCCACGCAAAATTCGAAGTACATTGTATTGTTGTGGCGTCAATCCAAAAGGCTTCAAAAGATTATGTTGTTGCTGCATCATCCAGTTGCCCGTAAAGATCACATTAACGATCGCCTTACTTTCTTCTGAATGAAACTTAGTTTGCTTTAAATCCGCTGAAATTCCCATACTTGAATTTGATGTTGCAAAATTAAATGTAATTACATTAAATACTAATGTTTTTAAATATATTTTTTTAAAACGTCTGATTAAATCTTATTTTTGGTCATGCAAGATTCCTTTAGCCTTCAATTACCTTTTATACTCGCATCGAATTCCCCACGTCGCAAAGAGATTTTGACCCAAGCAGGTTTTCAGTTCACTGTCTTGCCATCGGATGTGGACGAGTCATTTCCACATGAAATGATCCTACAAGATGTTCCGGTGATGTTGGCCGAACGCAAGGCGAAAGCACTTCTTGAAAGCTGTGCGAATTCGTTGGTTTTAGCTGCTGATACGGTGGTGATCTTGGAAAATGAAATTTTGAATAAGCCGGCCAACAAGCAAGATGCGTTGCAGATGCTTAAAAAATTATCAGGAAAAACACATGAAGTGGTTACAGGAATCGCATTAGCTAGTCCAAACGGAATTGTAAAAGCGTCGGATTCTGCCTTTGTGCGTTTTCGGGAATTGGCCGACTGGGAAATTGAATGGTACGTACGTGGCGGTACCTCATTAGATAAAGCAGGCGCTTATGGTGTTCAAGATTTTATTGGGATGGCAGGAATTGAGAAATTAGACGGCTCTTTTTATACCGTTATGGGTTTGCCTATATATCATGTTTATCAATTGCTTAAACCCTTTATTCTTGAGTCAAGGCAAATGCCATTAGGAATCTAGATGGAGAAACTTTCACCGCATCCACAAGTTCTCGATGCATTTGGATTCTTAAATTGAAAGCCTTTTCCATTTAAGCCATCCGAGAAATCTAATTCTGTACCAGCTAAATATAAGATTGATTTTTTGTCTACCATGATTTTGACTCCCTTGTCTTCAAATATGGCGTCATTATCCTTTAGCTCCGATGCGAAATCCAAATTATACATCAATCCTGAACAACCACCACCCTCAACAGCTACGCGTATGTTGAAATCAGTTGTTAATCCTTCTTTTTGACGCAATTCCTTAATGCGGTCCGCAGCCAATTCTGATATCGTGATCATGTGTATCTCATTTAAAATTCGACACAAATATAGGTAAAATTTGGAATTATTTTGCCTTTATTTAGAGTGAATCTAAATAAAGTGTGGTTTTGTAAAATTTATGGTTTTAATTTTGAGTTCAATTACCAATTTTAAATCATACGTATGCTGTCTATTACGAATTTACATGCTCGAATCGGCGAAAAAGAGATTCTTCGAGGTATCAATCTAGAGGTCAAAGCGGGAGAAGTTCATGCAATCATGGGACCCAATGGTTCTGGAAAATCTACGTTGGCCTCCGTATTAGCCGGTCGGGAAGATTACGAGGTTACCGAGGGTTCCGTTTCTTTTTTTGGTAAGGATTTACTTGATCTGGCACCTGAGAAACGTGCAGCGGAAGGTGTTTTTCTTGCATTTCAATACCCTGTGGAGATTCCAGGCGTTTCGACCACCAACTTTATGAAGTCGGCCGTCAATGAAATACGTAAATATAGAGGTGAAGAGCCTTTAGACGCAGTTCAATTTTTGAAAATGTTTAAAGAAAAGATGGCCTATGTGAACATTGACCAATCTTTATTGTCTCGTTCATTGAATGAAGGTTTTTCTGGCGGCGAGAAGAAACGAAATGAGATTTTTCAAATGGCTGTTTTAGCACCTAAACTAGCCATTTTAGATGAAACAGACTCAGGTTTAGATATTGATGCCTTGCGTATCGTAGCTGAAGGAGTCAATAAATTAAAAAGCCCAGACAACGCGACAATTGTCGTGACTCACTACCAGCGTTTGTTAGATTACATCGTTCCTGATTACGTTCACGTGTTATACAAGGGGCGCATCGTGAAATCAGGTACGAAAGATTTAGCACTTGAATTAGAAGAAAAAGGTTACGATTGGATTATTTCAGCTTTAGTAGACTAAATAATGGCAACAGATACATTAGCAACCATTTCGCTTTCTAAAGAAAAACAGTTCTCACTAGATCGTTTTTTGGCCAAAGGCTTTCCTACCAATAAATGGGAAGAATGGAAATATACCTCCTTGAAATCGCTGAATGATATCGAGTGGAATTGGAATACTTCGGAACAGTCAGTTAATTCAGCCGCATTAGCACTAGAAAATACCGTTGAGATTCAAACGCAAAACGGAAAAATGACGCTAGTAGGTTCATTGCCTCAAGGTGTTGAATATCTAGATTTTGCCAGTTTTGCTGCTCAAAAACCTGAATTTATGCAGGCTTTCAATGAACGTAATCCCATTCTAGATCAAAATCCTTTATATGATTTGAATGATGCTTTAGCTAGTTCTCATCAAGTTATTTGGGTTAAGAAAGGGGTGAAGCTTGAAAAACCTGTATTACACACGTATTTTGCCTCTGTTAGTATCGCCTCGGCCATTCAAATTAAAGTATTGATTTACTTAGAAGAAGGCGCCGAACTTATTTGGGTGGATGATTTAGCCTCCTCTGAGGATTCTAAATCAATTTTATCTAATTATGTTCAAGAAATTTGGGTTTCAAAAAATGCCCATTTGACCTTTGTAAAAACACAGGATTTTGGTTTGTCAACTACCCATGTTGATCATACTTTCATCTTTCAAGCCGATCAAAGTGTAGTGGATATGTTTACATTTTCACTTAATGGAGGATTGATTCGGAATAATTTACATTTTTATGTAGATGGCCAACAAGTTATTTCGAATTTGAATGGTTTATATGTGCCTGGTAATAATCAACTCGTGGATTCGCATACGGTAGTTGATCACCGCATGCCGAATTCAGAATCAAATGAATTGTATAAAGGTGTGTTACTTGGAAATTCAACGGGTGTGTTTAATGGAAAAATATTTGTTCGTCCTGACGCACAAAAGACAAATGCATTTCAATCCTGTAAAAACGTTTTAGCTTCTGATAAAGCGATTATGAACACCAAACCTCAATTAGAAATTTGGGCTGACGATGTTAAATGTTCACACGGGACGACGACGGGACAGCTGAGTGAAGAAGCATTGTTTTACATGCGTTCACGTGGTCTATCACTCGATGCGGCGAAAACATTGTTGATGTTGGCTTTTGTCCAACAAGTCATTGATAAAGTAGAAATTCCTGCCTTGAAAGAATCAATTTCAAATCGGGTTGTCGCTAAAATACAACAAGCCTTAGGTGCGTAATCATGGTAGATAAATTTGATATTGTTCAAGTTAGAAAGGATTTTCCCATTTTGGACCAACAGGTCAATGGGGCGCCATTGGTGTATTTTGATAATGCGGCTACGACCCAGAAGCCTCAGGTTGTGATTGATGCGCTGAATCAGTATTATACCCAAGACAATGCAAATATTCACCGGGGCTTACATACGCTGGCTGAACGTGCAACGACTGGATATGAGCTGACGCGTACCAAGTTGAAGGACTTTTTGAATGCGCCCTCCACAGATCAAATTATATTTACTTCAGGCACCACGGCAGGGATTAATTTAGTTGCCCAGACCTTCGGTCGTGCGAATTTTTCGAAAGGGGATGTGATTTTGGTTTCTAATTTAGAACACCATTCCAATATCGTTCCATGGCAAATGAATGCCCAAGAAACGGGAGCTGAGGTTCAAGTGATACCTGTAGATGAAGTTGGGGTATTAGACATGGAAGCTTACGGACAGCTTTTAACATCCGATCGGGTGAAATTAGTTGCGGTTAATCATGTTTCTAACGCGATTGGGACAATCAATCCGATTAAGCAAATGATAGACATGGCACATCATGCAGGAGCAAAGGTTCTGATTGATGGTGCGCAATCAGTTGCACATTTTGATATTGATGTGCAGGCCTTGGATATGGATTTCTTTGTATTTTCGGCACATAAACTTTTTGGTCCAACGGGCGTGGGAGTCTTGTACGGCAAACGTGAAATTTTAGAATCGATGCCGCCATATCAGGGTGGTGGAGAGATGATTAAAGAGGTAAGTTTTTCGGGTACTACCTACAATGAATTGCCTTATAAGTTTGAGGCGGGTACGCCTAATATTGCCGACGTATATGCTTTCGGGTTTGCGTTGGATTATTTGAAATCCTTACCTGCAGATGCAGTTTGGGAGCAAGAGAAAGCATTATTGGATTATGCATCTGAACAATTAAGTCAAATTGACGGTTTACGTATCGTTGGTCAAGCTCCGGAGAAAATCGCAGTTGTAAGTTTTGTGATTGATGGAGTGCATCCGCAGGATATCGGTGTGTTGTTAGACAAATTTGGTGTGGCGATTCGGACTGGTCATCATTGCGCGCAGCCTTTAATGGCTCGCTATGATTTGGTAGGAACTTGCCGCGCGTCCTTCGCGTTTTACAACACGAAAGAAGAAATTGATTTATTTGTCAAGGCATTAAAGCGCTGTTTAATGATGTTATCATAAATATGAGCACAATCAGTCATACCCAAGATGAATTAATTGAGGAGTTCGGTCTTTTTGAAGACTGGGCTGATAAATATGAGTATTTGATCGATTTAGGTAAAAAGCTTTTGCCTATGTCGGAATCATTTAAGACAGAAGAAAATGTCATTAAAGGATGCCAAAGTAAGGTTTGGTTACATGCGGAGAAACAAGGAGATTTAGTTGTTTTTCAAGCAGATTCTGAAGCGATTATCGTTAAAGGTATGATAAGTATGTTGATACGAGTTTTATCGAATCATACACCCGAGGAGATTATGAAAGCTGATTTGTATTTCATTGATCAAATTGGGATGTCCCAGCATTTGGCCCAAACGCGTTCAAATGGATTGGTTTCCATGGTTAAACAAATGAAGAATTACGCTGTTGCATTTCATGCAATCGCTTAAGCAAAAAGAAGCATGACCGAAGCAGAATTAAAGGAAGAAGTAGTAAAGGCAATCAAAACGGTATATGACCCCGAAATTCCGGTGGATGTATATGAGTTGGGTTTGATTTATGAAATCAAAATTTTTCCAGTCAATAATGTGTATGTGTTAATGACGTTAACTTCTCCGTCATGTCCATCGGCCGAAAGTATTCCCGTTGACATCGAAAAAGCAATTAGGGAAGTGGAAGGAATTGCAGAGGTTTCTGTGGAACTAACATTTGATCCACCCTACGCGCAAGATATGATGTCAGAAGTTGCCAAGTTGGAACTTGGATTTATGTAAATGTGTTTTAAAAACTAAAAATTAGAAATATATGTATCCAGAACATTTAGTACATCCCATGCGGATGGATATCGTTGAAGGTGGATTTCAAGAATTGAAGTCGGCATCCGAAGTAGAAGATACCATGGCAAAACCAGGTACAACCTTATTGTTTATTAATTCAGTTTGCGGATGTTCTGCATCTACAGCTCGTCCAGGCGTGAAAGCGGCAGTTTCGGCTTCAGCTAAAAAGCCAACAAACTTGGCAACTGTTTTTGCGGGTGTAGATCAAGAATCCACCCAAAAAGCACGTGAGTATACCTTGCCTTATCCTCCATCATCTCCATCAATCGCGTTATTCAAGGATGGTGAGTTGGTTCACTTTGTTGAGCGTCATCACATCGAAGGTCGTTCGGCGGCTTTAATTGCGCAACATTTAGAGGGTGTTTTTGAAGAGTATTGTTAATAAAAAAAGGAGCCTTAAAGCTCCTTTTTTTAAGTAGAAGAGCCGTTCATCGAACGGCTCTTCTTGTTTTATGGCTTCGGTGCTCCGCCTACAGCGCCTGATTCAGACGGTGTGTTCTTTGCTTTTTCTGCCATTTTCTTAGCAGCTCCTTCATAGTCACCAGCTTTAATGAATGACATTTTAGTCAAGTCAATTGTCTTGCGTAAGGCCTCGGTGATTTGCTCTGAAGTCAAATTCTTAACTTTATTTTCTAAATCTTCAGACCATTTCATGTTTCTATTTAGGTATATATTTGAGTTTATAGTACCTACTAAAGCATTGTCTTGCGAGCGCGTAACTTGCTTCGATTGTAACCATGATTTCTTCGCTTCATCGATTTCCTTCTGAGAAAATCCTTCTTTCAGCGCTTTCTCAATTTCCTCTTTAAATGCAGCTTCTAATTTGGCTACATTTTCAGGAGCATAAATTGCATAACCGATAAATGCACCTGATTGGTCAAGTGGACTCGCTATAAATTGCGAGCCTACACCATAGGATAAACCATCTTTTTGACGGATACGATTCATTAAGCGGGAACTTAATCCACTACCACCACCCAGCATGTAATTACTTAATTCCATGGCTGCATAGTTAGGATCTGAATCGGCCATCTTGAGCGGCTGGTATGCTAAGAAAAATGCATTTGCTTTGTCTGGTGTTTCAATTGATTTCACCTGACCATTGCCATCTTTGAATTTATCTTGAATACGCGTGTACGGCTTAGGTGATTTCCAATCTGCAAATTCAGTTTTGATCAATGCCTTGATAGCAGCTTCATCGAAATCGCCTACAACTGAGAACGTTGCGTTTGAAGCACCATAGAATCCTTTGTAGAAAGCAATAGCTTCTTCTAACTTCGCATTAGAATAACGCTCTGTTTGTTCTGCCATAGTAGGTTGGTAACGCACATCATTTTTTGCATAATGTCCTGACCTCCATTGTCCTAACACTTCGGATGCTTTTGCTTGTGGATCACTTTTCTGCGCTTCTATTTGCGTTAAATTTTCTTGCTTTAACTTTTCGAATTCATCAGCAGGGAAAACAGGTTGTTTTAATGCCTCAGCTACTAACTTCATAGCAGGGATTAAATTTTCACGCGTTGTCTCGATTGAAACGTTTGCTTGGTAGGCCATGCCTGAGATGGATACACGCGCCTTTAATTTATCCAATTCATCTTGGAATTGTTGGCGTGTGTGTTTTGCTGTTCCTTTTGTCAACATATCCGAAGCTAAGTCAGCGGCAGTTGACGTTCCCAATAATGATTTTTCATCACCAAAACGTAAGGTCATTCGTGCATAAACTGAGTTTCCACGTGTTTTCTTTGGCAATAAAGCCAATGAAATACCCGCTATTTTCTCATTTTTAGTCCGCGCATCAATGTTACTTGGTGATGGATCAAAAGCTTCTCCTTCCGCAACAGCAGCTTTCCCTTTGAAGTCTTTTAGTATTTCAGCAACATCTTTTGCTTCTGGAATTTCAGCACGTTCCGGTTTCTCAGTTGGGTAGAAAATACCCGACGTACGATTCGCTGATTTAAAGTATTTTGCTGCAACGCGTTGAACATCAGCAACGGTAACTTTTTCTAATTGATTACGTGTATGGAATAACAATCTCCAATCTCCTTGAGCAATATACTCAGATAGACCTACGCCCACACGTTGTGCATTATTTAACAATAACTCAATATTCTTAATGCCTTTTGTTTTGATGCGATCAACCTCTTCTTGGGTTGGTGCTTTTTTAGCAAACTGCTCAATCGTCTCAATCATGATGTTTTTGACTGAATCGACTGATTTGCTTTTTAAAACCTCAGCACCGAAATACACTAAACCTGGTTCTTTTAACTGAAAGGTAAAACCAGATTGGCTGGACGCTTTCTTCGTGTCAATTAACGCTTTGTACAAACGACCTGATGGAGCATCTGTTAGTAGGTCAACTAAAACATCGCAAGCAATAAAGTCAGGATGTAATCCGGATGGAATATGATAAGCCATTCCCACTTGTTGGACATCTCCCACACGGCGTAAAGTCACTTCACGCTCGCCATCTTGTGTAGGTTCTGCCGTAAATGTTTGTGTTAATACACGCTCTGGACGCGGAATTACCCCAAATTTCTCATTGATTAATTTCAATGTTTTTACCGGGTCAAATTTGCCCGCCACTAGTAATACCGCATTGTCTGGTTGGTAATACTTGCGGTAATAGGCCTGCAAGTTCTCGATAGGCACTTTTTCTATATCAGAACGAGCACCAATCGTCGAGTTACCGTAGTTATGCCATAAGAAAGCTGTTGAAACAATACGCTCCATCAAGACACTTCCCGGATCATTTTCGCCACTCTCAAATTCGTTACGAACTACAGTCATTTCCGTTTCCAATTCACTTTTTGAAATACGTGAATTGATCATACGGTCAGCCTCCATATCCAATGCCCAATCTAGATTTTCGTCTGTTGATGCAAAAGTTTCAAAGTAATTAGTTCGATCTAACCAGGTTGTACCATTAAATTGAGCTCCATGATCAGAGATCTCTTTGGCAACTTCTTTGTGTTTTTCTTTTGTGCCCTTGAACACCATGTGCTCCAATAAGTGGGACATTCCTGTTTCACCATATCCTTCGTGGCGCGAACCCACTAAGTAGGTGATGTTAACCGTAATGGTTTGCTTAGAAGGGTCTGGAAATAATAATACTTTAAGACCGTTGGCCAATTTGTATTCTGTGATTCCTTCAGCAGAAGTCACTTTTTCAGGGATAGGTAGCGATTTCGCTTTTTGTTGCGCAAATGCGGCACCTTGAAGTAGTAGGATCGCAAGACCCGTGTAAAACAATTTTTTCATTTTGTTAAATTTGAATAAGAAGCGAATTTACCAAAGCATTTCGTATATCGAAAGCGATTTGGATGAAAGGTTGATTTCCTGTTCGGAAGGAATTTATTTTTTGTATTGTTGGATTAACTTAAAAATAGCCTTTTGTGTTTCCAAGTTTGGAAAATAGTCAAAGATGAGCACGTGCTTGTCATAATCTAAGACTAAACCCGTTTCTAGAAAATGAAAAGCCTCCTTGAATTGGCCGGCTTTAATTAGAAATATGGCAGAACGGTAATACAATTCGGCCTCTTCAGGCAGTTCATCGATGGCCGAAAGCATGATATCAGCCGATTTCTCAAAATCCTCCAAATCAAAGTGCAACTGTGCCCATTTTACCCAGGTAGGGGCGAAGAATGAATCTAATTCGAGTGATTTTTGGTAGGCTTCATCCGCAGAAATTGTGTTCCCAAGGTATGCTTCTACATCGGCTAAGCCGGTCCAATACAAAGG
>NZ_JBILJM010000005.1:0-94447 GCF_044377215.1 Aquirufa sp. | reverse complement strand
ATGACGCCGGCGCGGCTACCTATGTTACAAACGGAGCTGGGGTTGTTTACGTATGCCGACTTAATTCAATATTTTCCTTTTCGCTACGAAGATCGAACGATTGTGCATTCAATTGCCGAAATCAGCGATCAAATGGAGCATGCGCAATTTATTGCGCGCATTCGGTATAAAGAAAAAATAGGCAATGGCGCACGTCAGCGGATTGTTGCCGAATGTTGTGACGCTTCCGGTTGCATCGAATTGGTTTGGTTTCAAGGAATTAAATGGTTAGAAAAATCATTGGTTTCTGGGCAAGATTACCTGTTTTATGGTAAGCCAACTAGTTTCAATGGGCAATTACAGATGACCCATCCGGAGATGGAGGTGTATAAAGGTGTTCAGCATGCTGAGAAAAACTTCCAGCCCATTTATCCTTTAACTGAGAAACTCCGGAAAAAATACATTGATAGTAAAGTGATTGCTGGCTTGCAGAAAAACCTGTTGAGCACGGCATTTCCCTATATCCGCGAAACGCTTCCGGCGGACATCATTCAGCAATTCAAACTTATTTCCAAGCAAGAGGCGCTTTACCACATTCATTTACCTCAATCTGAAAACTGGCTTCGTCAGGCACGCAGAAGGCTTAAATTCGAAGAATTATTTTACAACCAATTGCGGTTGATCAAGCAGAATTTGGTCAGAAAAGAAACATTTCCAGGTCAAGTTTTTGCTTCCGCAGCCTTACTCACCACCTTTTATCAGGAGCACATGCCTTTTGATTTGACGGAGGCACAGAAAAAAGTGATTCGTGAAATCTTTCAAGATATGCGGTCGGGGAAACAAATGAACCGACTACTCCAAGGGGACGTGGGATCAGGCAAAACGATTGTTGGCTTTATTTCCATGCTACTCGCCATCGATAATGGGGCGCAAGCGTGTATTATGGCGCCAACGGAGATTTTGGCAGACCAACATTACCAAGGGTTAAAGAAATTTGCCGATTTATTGGGCATTACCATTGCCAAATTAACTGGTTCTGTGAAGAAAAAAGATCGCGTTGGGATACATGAAGGACTTGAATCTGGGGATCTTAATATATTAGTGGGCACCCATGCCATCTTCGAAGATGTGGTTCAATTTAAAAATTTAGGCCTGTGTATTATTGACGAGCAACATCGTTTTGGGGTGGCCCAACGGGCGAAACTTTGGGACAAAAATAAGGTGACACACCCACACGTTTTGGTGATGACGGCGACACCTATTCCAAGGACTTTAGCCATGACGCTTTATGGCGATTTAGATGTGTCAATAATTGATGAGCTGCCGGTAGGTCGCAAACCGATTCAGACAACGCACCGTTTTGATTCCCATCGCTTGCAAGTGTTTGCATTTATTCAGAGTGAGTTGGATAAAGGCCGACAAGTCTACATCGTTTATCCGCTAATTGAGGAATCCGAAAAGATGGATTTCAAGGATTTGATGGATGGGTATGAAAGTATATCGCGGGCGTTTCCGGAGGTACCTTTGGGGATCTTGCATGGGAAGATGAAGCCGGCTGATAAGGATATTGAGATGGCGCGTTTTGTCAAACATGAGACAAAAATCATGGTAGCGACGACGGTTATTGAGGTGGGGGTCAATGTTCCCAATGCATCAATTATGATTATTGAGAGTGCGGAGAGATTCGGATTATCACAATTACATCAGTTGCGCGGGCGTGTGGGCCGAGGTGCGGATCAAAGTTATTGCATTTTAATGACCGGATATAAGCTAGGGGTGGACACCAAAAAACGCATCGAAACCATGGTGCGCACGAATAATGGATTTGAGATTGCGGAGGTTGATTTGCAGTTGCGTGGGCCAGGGGATATTTCAGGGACGCGTCAGAGTGGGGCGATAGATTTGATGATTGCGGATTTGGCGACGGATGGGGAAATTTTAAAGGTTGCCAGAGAAACGGCGATGGCGATTTTAGAAAGTGATCCACATCTCGCGTTGGACAAGCATGTAATGATTCGGGAGCAAGTAATGCATCAACGAAAAGAGACGACGAACTGGGCTCGAATCAGCTAATTCCCCCTTACCTTTGGCAAACCTTGGAGGATTGCCAAAGGTAGGTTAATTGAGGGTGGGGTCGTCCGGATAAGTTGATAAAATTCGATAATTACCACCTTTCTGATAAAGCACTAATCGCCACAAGGATTCGGGCGTTTCATCGAATACATAGTCTAGCGTTGCCGGCTCCAAAATCCAGGAATCTGACTTCACCTCGCGCTCGAGCTGTCCTGCCGACCACCCCGAATAGCCCACAAAAAACTTAATATCTTTAAATTCAATTTGCTGGTTGATGATCGCCTCAATTGCCTGTTCAAAATCACCGGCCCAAAACAACCCGGGTAAAATCTCCTGACCACCCGAAATAAGATCTGGCCTGCGGTGAATGAATTGCAAAATCGTTTGGTCGACGGGGCCGCCTGTATACAAGGGAATCTCCTCCATTACCTTCTCCTCGCGAATCGAATCCAAAATCGCATCTTGCGGATGATTCAAAACTAAGCCAAACGAATGCGAAGAGGTATGCTCACACAACAAAATCACCGCACGATGAAAAGCAGGCTCGTCCAAAAATGGTTCAGCCAGCAATAAAATCCCAGGCTTTAGATCCTCAAACGTATAATCCTTCGGCATAAAAATGTGTATGTTTGTTGGCAAATAAATTCAGCAGCATGACCGCATTCCTCTCTTTGGGTGGCAATCTAGGAAATACACGGGAAATTTTTGAACAGACATACCCTTTGATTGAAAAAAAAATTGGGCGCATACTGCAAAAATCGAGCTTGTATCAGACCGCCGCATGGGGAATAACGGATCAGGCCGACTTCCTTAATCAGGTAATTGAAATTGAAACCACACAAAACCCGGAAGAAATTTTAACGAATTTATTGGCTATAGAACTACATTTTGGTCGGGTAAGAGATATAAAATGGGGGCCGCGCAGCATTGACTTGGACCTGTTATTATTCGGGAATCAACAGGTAAATACACCGCATTTAACGCTTCCACATCCTCGGATACAAGACCGAAAATTTATCTTAATACCACTGGTTGAAATTGCCCCTAATACCCTGCATCCCATCTTAGGAAAATCAGTAAAGGAATTATTAGCACTCACCACAGACACCAGCACTGTGACGCTTATTCAGCATCTGTAAACTTTTGGGTTGGAAATTTCCAGCTTTGGCCTACTATTTTTTCATAGTAGCGCTCGTACATAGGAAGAATTTTTTCCAATGAAAAATCTTTCGCTCTTGCCAAAGCATTCGCTTTCATTTGCGTCAGTAAAACCTCATCGGTCAAGATCTTTAGCGTATTCGAAACCATATCATCGATGTCCCCAATCTCACTAACAAATCCAGTCACACCATGAATATTTACCTCAGAAATTCCACCGGCATTGGATGAAATAACCGGCACTTCACACGCCATCGCTTCCAAAGCCGCTAAGCCAAAACTTTCCTTTTCTGATGTTAAAAAAAACAGATCTGCCAATGACAAGGCTTCTTCAATCGTGTCTAATTTACCCAAGAATCGAACATCAGATGCAACACCCAATTCGCGGCATAATGCTTCCATGCCTGAACGCTCGGGGCCATCGCCCACCAATAATAATTTGGCTGGAACTTGCTTTTGAACTTTGGCAAAAACCTGAATAATATCTTGAATTCGTTTAACCTTCCGGAAATTCGACGTATGCATTAATAGCTTTTCGCCATTTGGGCAAATAGCCAATTTAAAATGCTCTTTAGGTTGCTTGTGAAAGCGCTTTAAATCAATAAAATTAGGGATAACCTCAATGGCACTCAAAATTTCAAACGATGAATACGTGTCATTACGTAAGCTTTCCGAAACCGCCGTGACGCCATCTGATTCATTAATCGAAAACGTAACCACGGGTTCAAAGGATGGATCGCGACCAACCAACGTAATATCGGTACCATGCAAGGTCGTAATTACGGGCACATGAATCCCTTTATATTTTAAAATTTGTTTCGCTAAATAAGCAGCCGATGCATGTGGAATCGCGTAATGGACATGAAGTAAATCCAATTGTTCATTTACTGTTACATCCACCATTTTTGAAGCCAAAGCAGACTCATAAGGCAGATATTCAAACAAGGGATAGGATGCCACAGAAACTTCGTGGTAGAAGATATTTTCGCTAAAAAAGTCAAGTCTAGGCGGTTGTGTATAGGTAATAAAATGTACCTCATGCCCTACCGCTGCGAGTGCTTTCCCTAACTCGGTCGCCACAACACCGCTGCCTCCATAGGTTGGATAACAAATGATTCCTATTTTCATAACTGAAGTCTCAAACGGAAACAAAACTAAGACAAATCCCGAAAGGTTCCTGAATATGCCTTAAATTTGCTAAAATAAATTTAGCCCCATTGAAAAATATTGTCATTTTTGCTTCCGGTTCCGGCTCTAACGCCGAAAAAATCATCGAACATTTCAAGGGTTCTAACGAAGTAAAAATCACCCATATTTTCTGTAATAATCCGGAAGCCGGAGTCTTGCAACGAGCAGAACGTCTTCAAATTCCTTGCAGTTTATTTACCCGCGAAGCATACAAAAACGGAACAGTTTTGCGAAAAATCCAGTCCTTACATACGGATTGGGTCATTTTAGCAGGTTTTTTATGGCTGATCCCTTCCGAATTTGTACAAGCATATCCACAAAAAATCATCAACCTACACCCGGCGCTCCTTCCAAAATTTGGCGGAAAAGGCATGTATGGCCATTTTGTTCATGAAGCGGTAGTCGCCGCAAGAGAAAAAGAATCCGGTATTACAATTCACTATGTAAATGAGCACTACGACGAGGGTGCAATCATCTTCCAGAGCTCTTTCCCCGTTTTACCGAGTGATACTCCGGAAGATGTTGCCAAAAAAGGTCAGGTGCTCGAACACCGTGATTTCCCTCAAGTGATTGAATCAATCATATTACCAGCCACCACCTAGCACACGATACAATTGGATCGCATGCGTCCATCGCTTTCGCGAGATTTCAAGTAAATCCAATTCAGCTCGCAAGGCATTTTGCTGGGCCGTTAACACCTCCAAATAACTTGTATTTGCGGTCAAAAATAAGGTTCCTACCGTATTAATTGCCCCTTTTGTGAGTAATACCTCCCGCTCCTTCAATTGATTTTGCCGCTGTAAATAGCCTAGCGATTTCACCTGCGTATCCCACTCCAAATAGCCATTTACCAATGCATTTTGATAGGCTAAATCCTTCGCCTTCCATTGCGCATCCGAGCGCAAAATATCCGCATTTATAGCAGACCGATTCAGCCAAGGCGTTGTAATGCCCCCCAATAACTGATAGGCCATAGACGCCGGCAACTGAAATAAATAGGCCGGTTGAAAACCTTGTACGCCTAATATCCCCGACAAAACAACAGATGGCTTCAGGGCTAATTTGGCACTTTCTTTAGACTCAAAAGCAGCCGATAAATTCAACTTCGCTTGGCGAATATCAGGACGCTTTTCCAATTGGTCAATCTTAACATTGGCAAATAATGTACTATCCAAAGCACATTGAAATGGATAAGGCGCGCGTTTTATATTACCCGTTGGCTTATTCAAATAATACCGAATCTGATTTTCCAACACCGTAATTTGTTGCAACACATCGCCCTCTTGCGCACGCGAATTCAGCCATTGTGCTTCCAATTGCTGCACTGCCGACTCATTCACTACTCCAGCTTCTTTCTGCACCTTGACCAATTCAAAAGCCTTTCGCTGAATCGCAATATTCGTTTTTAAAATGGATAATTCCTGATCTAAGGCCACCAACTGGCCATACGCTCCCGCCACTTCAGCCACCAAGGATGTAATCAACCATTGTTGGCCCGACTCCGTCGCCAAATAACGTAAGGCACTTGCCTTTTTACGTTTGGCAAGTTTCCCCCAAACATCCCATTCCCAACTTGACTGAACCCCCATCTGAAGGTCAGGTAAAATTTCCGGAATAATTTGATCCTTGGTGATGTTAGTCGAAAACTTCGTATCAAAATTACCTACGCCATCCATCGTATACTTACCAAAACGACGTAAGCTTGGTTGGACAATTCCCCCGACGGTTGGCATACGCAACCCGCGCTGATACACAAAATCTGCCCGAGACGCAGCCATTTCTAAAAACCCAATCTTGATATCGTTACTCCGAACCAAAACCGAATCAATTAATTCAACTAATAAACTATCGCGCTTCCAACAAGCCTGAACATCCGAAACAGAGCTTTCCTCATTAGGTTGGCGATACGTTTCTAAATCAGCATCCACTCGATTCTGAATGCTCAAGTTTGATTGGCAGGAAACGAATCCTAGGCCAAGCAATAAAATCCAAAATCTATTTTTCATTTTTTGACCATTTAGCCGAGAGTGTGGCGAAAACCACATACAATCCCGGGATTACCAATAAACCACCTACCGTTCCTAAAATCATCCCACCTGCGGATGCCGTTCCAATCGTCCGGTTTCCAATCGCACCTGCGCCAGAGGCCACCATCAGCGGAATCAATCCAGCCACAAAGGCAAAGGATGTCATCAAAATAGGGCGTAAACGGGAGAAAGCTCCCTCTTTTGCCGCTTCGATAATCGATGCGCCGTCCTTCTGTTTCGCAATCGCAAACTCGACAATCAAGATGGCGTTCTTACCTAATAAACCAATCAACATCACGAGCGCCACTTGCGCATAAATGTTATTTTGCAAGCCAAATAGATACAAGAAAGCATAGGTTCCCATCGCGCCCATCGGCAAGAAAAGTAGCACTGGGAATGGCAATAAGAAGGATTCATATTGCGCGGCCAATAAAAGATACACGAACAACAAACAGATCGCGAAAATGAAAATGGCTTGATTTCCAGCCAAATCCTCTTCGCGCGTCATACCTGACCATTCTAGCGTATACCCACGCGGAAGACTCTTCAAGGCCTGTGCTCGGATGATATCCAAAACCGCTCCCGAACTAAATCCAGGGGCAGGTTCGCCATTCACCATTGCCGATGTAAACATATTGTACCGGGTAAATTGCTCCGGTCCGTACACACGCTTCATCTTCACGAAAGAGGAATAAGGCACCATTTCGCCGTCTTTGTTTTTGGCATAAAACTTCAGCACATCATCCGGATGCGCGCGGTAACGCGGATCCACTTGTACCATCACTTTGTACATTTGGCCAAAACGGATGAAGTTAGTTGCATAGAAACTGCCCAACAACGTCTGCAGATTATCCATGGCTGGTAAGACGTTGACCCCTTTTTGTGCGGCGGCTTCTTGGTCTACTTCCAACATATACTGTGGAAAAGAGGGGTCAAAACTTGAGAAGGTATTTTGAATCTCAGGAACCTCATTTAATTTCTTAGCAAACTCATTTGCTACGGCCGCTAATTTTTGAAGATCTCCCGTACCACTTCGATCCTGAATTCTAAATTCAAAACCAGACGCATTTCCGAAACCCGGAACGGCCGGAGGCGGGAAAAACTGAATGCTGGCATCCTTAATTCCATTCGTCTTCGAACGTATGATTTCCGTTAATTCGTCTACGGTCTCTTTACGTTCTTCCCACGGTTTTAAGGTAATAATTCCCGTACCATACGAAGCCCCAGAACCATCAGTCAATAAACTAAATCCAGCAAGCGTTGAAAAGGATTCAATCGCATCTACCCCTTTAATCGACTTATAGACCTGATCCATCACACTTTCCGTACGCTCTAAGGTCGCTCCAGCCGGAGTCGTCGCATTTACATACAAGGTCCCTTGATCCTCCGAAGGAATAAATCCACTCGGAACGATACCAGATAAAACTACCGTTCCTGCAACAGAACCCAATAAAATCATCCACATGACTAGACGCTTGCTAATCAAAGCACCCACCCAAACCAAATACTTTTGAGCGATTTGATCATAGCGGTGATTGAAGGCATGAAAGAATTTACCCAACCAGGTAGTTTGATTATGCTCCGGTTTTTTCAACAACAACACGCAAAGTGCAGGAGTTAAAGTCAAGGCAGTCAAACCGGATAAGGCAATGGAAATCGCCATCGTTACCGAGAACTGTCGGAAGAATACCCCGATTGGCCCAGAAAGAAACGCCACCGGAACAAACACCGCACCCATCACCAACGTAATCGCTAAAATCGCTCCAGAAATCTCGTGCATCGCCTCTTGCGTGGCGGCAAGAACAGGCATGTCTTTTTCTTCCATTTTGGCATGGACCGCCTCCACAACGACAATCGCATTATCCACCACAATACCAATGGCTAATACCAGCGAGAATAAGGTCAATAAGTTGATGGAGAACCCGAAGCCCAACATAAACGTAAACGTACCAACCAGTGAAACTGGCACCGCAATGATGGGCACGAGCGTCGCTCGCCAATCTTGCAAGAAGATAAACACAACCAGAGCAACCAATAAAAAGGCCTCTAGCAACGTCTTAATTACCTCGTGAATCGACGCATCTAAGAAACGAGAAACGTCATAGGAAATCGTGAAACCCATTCCTGGAGGAAAAGTAGTCGTTTTCAATTCCGCCAAACGCTTTTTCACATTCTCAATCACCTCTGCCGCATTCGAACCTGGTCGTTGCTTTAATAATATCGCCGCGGACGGTCGGCCATTTTCTTTCGAAAGTACATCATAATCCAAAGATCCAAATTCCACATCAGCCAAATCCTTCAAACGCAATATTTGACCTGTTTCAGTTGCTTTAATCACCAAATTCTCATACTCCGCTACTTGGGTAAACTTTCCTGTATACCGCATGACGTATTGCAAAGCTTGTGGGTGCTTGCCAGAACTTTCTCCAATTTTACCTGGAGCGGCCTCCACGTTTTGATTCTTTAATGCTTGAATAACGTCCTCTGCTGATAATTTATAGGCAAACAAACGATCCGGATGCAGCCAAATACGCATCGCGTATTCTCGTTGGCCCATAATATCCGCAAAACCAACTCCATCAATCCGCTTTAACTCGGGAAGTACGTTGATATCCGCAAAATTGAAAATAAACTTCTCATCGATGTCTTTATCCTCACTCAAAAGGTTCACGTAGAGTAACATACTATTCACCTCTTTCTCGGTGATTACCCCGGCTTTGATTACTTCTTCAGGTAATTCATCGAGCACCGTCTGCACACGTGTTTGCACGTTTACGGCTGCCACATCAGGATCTGTACCTACTTGAAAGTAGACTTGAATAATACTGGTACCGTCGTTTCCAGAAACCGAAGTCATGTAAGTCATCCCAGCCACTCCATTAATGGCGCGTTCAAGTGGAGTCACCACAGCTTTCGCGCATACTTCGGCGTTTGCTCCCGTATACTTAGTGGTCACAGTTACAGCAGGCGGAACAATATCTGGAAACTGCGTAATGGGCAATTGCTGCATGGCAATCACCCCTAAAATCACGATAAAAATCGATACAACGATCGACAATACCGGTCGGGTAATGAATTGTTGGATCATGTTACAGCGCTTTATATTCGTTTAATAATTGACGCATCGGCTTGAAGGTCGACTTGATTTTTTGGCCTTGTTTCACAAGCTGAATTCCCTCAATTAGCACGGTATCTTTCGCTGAAAATCCGGATTTAACTAGGTAAAAATGTGGAATGCGCAAGTCTGGAATAATACTCTTCATCTTAACAATACCAGTAGCGTCTTTTACAAATACATAACTTTTCTCTTGAATCTCAAAAACAGATTTTTGGGGTATGGCCCAAAAACCAGCTACTTTTTTAGGTAGCTGAACTTTACCTGAAGCACCATGACGAAGTAACCTAGTTGGGTTTGCAAAGCGCGCACGAAAAGCAATATTTCCCGTATTCTTATCGAATTCACCTTCAATTGTTTCGACTAAACCCTTTTGTGGATAAATATCCCCATTGGCCAAGACCAAGGCGACGGATGCCGATTTATTCACGCCACCTTGATCACTAAATGCCAAGTACTCCTGTTCGGACACATTGAAATAGGCGAATACATTTTGATTATCAGACAAGGTCGTCAACAAGGTCCCCTCATCCACCAAACTTCCCCTTTTAAAGGGCAAACGATCCACGACGCCATCAAATGGCGCACGAATATTCGAATTTTCTACTTTTAATTCAGCGGCACGGACATGGGCACGCGCCTCTTCGCGCTTCGCCTCTAAGCCATCTACCTTCGCAAGCGATATAGCCAATTGGTTTTTCGAAATGACATTTTTATCCACGAGCAAACGGGTATTGACTAAAGTCAATTCCTCCGCTTTTAACTCGGCGGAAGCTTGACCAAGTGCCGCTTTTGCTTGCGCTAAATCAGTTACATATTCTTGACTATTTATCGTGAACATGATCTGACCTTTTTTAACTTGTTTTCCTTCGTCAACTAAAATTCGATCAAGGTAGCCTTTAACCCGCGCACGAATCTCAACATTTTGAACGGCGTTAATATCGGCCACAAACTCCTGCTGAATCGTTGTATCGATGGAAATAGGGGATGATACTTCCAGTGTTTGTATGTCAACAGCGTCTTCTTTTTTAGCTGTACATGCACTTAGAAGTAGTAATCCGAATAGGTATTTTTTCATTGCTACTTAGTTAGGCCTTCCTCCATGTTGCTTATAGGAAGGCGGTTGATTTTTCTTTTTCACCGTATCTACCCATTCCACATTGGATGATTTAGGCTGGTATTTAGGTGTTTGTGTTGAAGGCTTAATTTCTTTTTCTTCAACAGCACGTTGCAAATTTATTTTTTCAGTTAAAGTCCGGTTTATCTGATTTTTGTAGTTTTTGCCTTGGCCAAAGCCTACAATAGCTGTACAGATAAACACAGACGCAATTGCGAATGTTTTCATATCGATTTAATTTATCTGTGCGCGATGCACAGATGACAAGAAGATTTTATGATTTTGTTTCAAAAAAGCATGTGCAATTACGCCATGCGGGGAGGGGGAATAATTTGCTCAAGGAGCACGTTCAATTCAGACTCATTCCGTTCAGGGAATGAAGTCTTTTGCGGGTTAGGTATTTGCAATTGTGGTAATACATTAATTAATACGGCATGATTCATGCAGTCTTCCGGAGCCCCTTCTTCGACCGAATCTTCTAAAGCTAACTCTTGGGAAATAGCCGTTTCCCCTTTTTCACGAAAATCATCAATAGCTAATGAAAATCCATCTTTCATTAGTAGACAAAAAACAAATAAGAAATAAATAACAATTACTCGCATCCGCTTTTATTCGTTAACTTCTTCATAAGGCACATAATCGCCACCTACTTGATCCGATTTAGCCTTATTTTTCGGTGGAACATAATCCACATCGATCACCCCTTCTTTTCGTTGGGCCGCTTTCTGTTGATTACGTATATCAAACTCCGACTGCCTGCGATGCACCTGAGTAATTACATAGCCCTTGAAAACGAGTTTCAACAATGGCCAAATAATATAATACACCAAAAAAATCAGTCCAAGTACCTTTAACATAATTCAATTAACGGCTTAAATATAAATTTCGTTCCCCATACACTTTACGGAAGAAATCATCCTTCAAATCATCGATGAAGTAAATTGCCTCACCCGTCGATTTCATCTCAGGTCCTAGTTCCATATTTACATTTGGAAATTTACTGAACGAAAATACAGGAATTTTAATTGCAAAGCCTTTCTTCACTGGCTTAAAGTTGAAATCTTTCACTTTTTTATCCCCCAACATTACCTTCGTAGCATAATTCACATAAGGCTCTTGATAAGCCTTGCAAATAAATGGCACCGTACGCGAGGCGCGTGGATTCGCTTCGATGATGTATACCACCTCATCTTTCACTGCAAACTGAATATTCAACAAGCCTTTCGTCTTCAACGCGACCGCAATTTTGCGCGTGTGATCTTCAATCTGCTTCATCACATGTTCAGATAAATCAAATGGAGGCAAGACCGAATGCGAGTCTCCCGAGTGAATACCCGCTGGCTCAATATGCTCCATCATACCAATGATGTACACATCTTCCCCATCACAAATCGCATCCGCTTCCGCCTCAATCGCATTCTCTAAAAAGTGATCCAACAAGATTTTATTCCCCGGAATATCCCGTAAAATATCCACTACATGTTGTTCCAATTCTTGCTCGTTGATGACAATCTTCATCGACTGCCCACCCAAAACATACGAAGGACGAACTAATAAAGGATAACCCAATTGGCGACCTAAAGCCACCGCATTATCCGCATCTTCACATACCCCAAATTTTGGATATGGAATCCCCAAGTCTTTCAATAAACTTGAGAATGCTCCGCGATCCTCCGCTAAATCCAAGGCTTCATACGAAGTACCTAAAATCTTTATGCCATATTTTGAAAGTTTCTCTGCTAATTTCAAGGCCGTTTGACCCCCCAATTGCACGATAACTCCCTCCGGTTTTTCATGTTGAATAATGTCATACACGTGCTCCCAGAAAACCGGCTCAAAGTATAATTTATCCGCAATGTCAAAGTCGGTGGACACCGTCTCTGGATTCGAATTAATCATAATCGTCTCATAACCAGCCTCTTTGGCAGCAAGTACCCCATGGACGCAGGAGTAATCAAATTCAATTCCTTGTCCGATGCGGTTAGGCCCAGAACCTAATACCACGACTTTCTTCTTTTTTGTTACTTGGGACTCATTGTCCAATACATCGGTTCCTACTTGACCGAAAGTCGAGTAGTAATAAGGAGTCTTCGCCTCAAACTCGGCTGCACAGGTATCTACACATTTGTAAATACGCTTGATGCCCATCGCATTCCGTTTGTCATACACTTCAGACTCCAAACAACGAAGTGTATGGGCAATTTGGCGATCTGCAAAACCTTTGTGTTTCGCTTCTTCCAATAATTCTTTGGGAATATTTGAAAGGGTATATTTTTCTACCTCGCGCTCTACGCGAACTAAATCTTCAATCTGATTCAAAAACCATTTGTCGATTTTGGTGGCTTGTTGGATCGTCTTAAACGAAATCCCCAACTTAAACGCATCGTAAATATGGAACAATCGGTTCCAAGATGGATTTGCCAATGAGTGCATGATTGCATCTTGGTCACGCAATTCCTTGCCATCCGCTCCCATTCCATTACGCTTGATCTCTAAGGATTGACACGCCTTTTGTAGTGCCTCTTGGAAGTTGCGACCGATACCCATGGTTTCACCCACCGACTTCATTTGCAAACCGAGCGTGCGATCAGCACCTTTAAATTTATCGAAATTCCAGCGAGGTACTTTGACAATTACATAGTCCAAAGCAGGCTCAAAATAGGCGGAAGTAGTTCCGGTAATCGCATTGGTTAATTCATCTAAATTATATCCAATCGCCATTTTGGCAGCAATCTTCGCAATTGGGTAACCCGTTGCTTTCGAAGCTAATGCCGACGACCTTGAAACACGTGGATTAACCTCAATCGCGATAATCTCATCTGTTTCTGGGTTCAAAGAAAACTGTACGTTGCATCCACCCGAGAACTGACCAATGGCATTCATCATCTTAATGGCCATGTCGCGCATCCGCTGATAAATCGTATCCGGCAACGTCATTGCAGGAGCTACCGTGATTGAATCTCCCGTATGAATACCCATCGGATCGAAGTTTTCAATCGAACAAATAATAATTACGTTTCCTAAATTATCTCGTAAAAGCTCTAATTCATATTCCTTCCAACCCATGATGGATTGCTCAACTAACACCTCGTGGGTTGGCGAAGCATGCAAACCTTTATTCAGGGCCGCATCAAAATCCTTAGCCTCATGGACAAAACCACCCCCCGTTCCACCTAAGGTAAACGAAGGACGAATAACTAAAGGAAAACCCGTTTCCTGCGCAATTTCTTTTCCTTCCAGGAATGAACGAGCCGTACGACCCTTACAAACCCCCACCCCGATTTCGATCATCTTCAACCGGAATTTCTCGCGGTCTTCTGTTGTTTCAATCGCCGCAATGTCCACCCCAATTATACGCACACCATATTTTTCCCAAATCCCAGCCGCATCACAATCAATGGCTAAGTTCAATGCCGTTTGGCCTCCCATCGTAGGCAAAACCGCATCGATTTTATGATTTTCTAAGATGTGAATGATCGAGGCTTTCTCTAAAGGCTTTAAATACACATGATCCGCATTCATCGGATCCGTCATGATGGTAGCAGGATTTGAGTTAATCAAGATTACTTCAATGCCTTCTTCCCGTAAGGAGCGTGCGGCTTGAGAACCAGCATAATCAAATTCACAGGCTTGACCAATCACAATAGGACCAGAACCAATAATGAGGACAGATTTAATCGACGAATCTTTAGGCACAGGGTGTGTTAATTTTAAGGGTAATGAAAGGTTGTTTTTGACCACCTAAGGACTAGGCTCAAAAATTGTACAAAATTAGGGCTTTACCCCCGAAAAGGGAAGTGTTTTTGAAAATAAAATTAAGAGCCTTCGTTCCGACAAAAAATCCCTTATTTTTGACAATTAAAACCTAAAATCGTGCTAAAAATTTTAGTAGCCTTTGATGAAAATCGGGTAATTGGTAAAAATAATGCGTTGATTTGGCATTTGCCAGCTGACCTAAAACGCTTCAAGGCATTGACCACCGGCCATGTCATCATTATGGGTCGCAAAACCTTTGAATCCATCGGAAAACCATTACCCAATCGTACGACCATTGTGATCAGTCGGCAAACCAACCTGCAAATCGAAGGCGTAATCCTTGCTCATTCCGTAGAGGAGGCTATTTTGAAAGCAAAATCAATCACACGAGATGATATTTTTATCGTAGGAGGTGCTGAAATTTATACCTTAAGTTTGCCTTTGGTAGATCAAGTTTTAGTTACGCAATTGCACGATATTTTTGAAGGCGATGCTTTTTTCCCTGAAATTTCATCAGAAATGTGGGACCTTACAGAACAAGAGCGGGGCATCACCGACGATAAGAATACCTATCAATTTAGTTACGTTACCTACACGCGCAAATAATGCATCAAATCTTACTCAGCGAAACGCCCCTTTCAATCGACGCTAGCTACCAGTATTTACAGGATTCGGAAGCAGGTGGTATTTGCTTATTTGTAGGTACCATTCGTACTAAAAATCAAAATAAGGATGTTAAAAACTTGACCATGGAAGCCTACAATGCCATGGCCAAAAAACAAATGGAACGCATCGCCACGGAGGCTGCTGCACAATGGCCCATTCGCAAAATTACGGTCTCGCACCGAACGGGTAAATTGGAAATTGGCGACATCGCGGTGATCATCGGCGTTTGCTCCATCCACCGGGCAGAGGCTTTTAGGGCTTGCGAATGGCTGATTGATACCTTGAAAAAAGAAGTTCCTATTTGGAAGAATGAATTTTACACCGACGGCTCTGCATGGCTTGTGCCCCATCCTTGATCGACCATCAAGTTGCAACCACGGATTTCAGAATTATCAAATCGGCCTAAAACTTTAAAGCGAATACCATCTTCCTCCAACGAACCTAAATCGCGGGTTTCAATAAATGGACAGGAATCAATGTTGGCCAAATCGATAATTTGAATTCCCCCTACCCGACCAGCTTGTGTAACTTTCACAAATGGATCGGTCACCTCACGTAATTGCACGCGCATCGAAACGCCTGGCGTAAAAATTCCATCGGATGCCGCATATGCCTGCGAAAATAATTCAGTCATGCCATATTCAGATGCAATCTGCTGGAGGCCCGTCGCAGATTTCAAAAATTCATGGACACGATCACGAATCCACTCTTCCCGTCGGCCTTTCATGCCTCCCGTTTCCATGACTACAATCCGGCCTTGTGCAACTGCATCTTGCCAAAAAGCGAAATCTTGACCCGAATCGATCCAGTCCAACAAGCCAAAAGTTACACCCATCACCCATATTTTCCGATCCGTTAGTAACGCGGTCTTAATTTGGCTAACTAATTCCTCGTATTGATTCAGAAAAAATCCGGCAATCGGTGAGCCTGATTCTTTGATAAAATAATCCATCATAAAAACCAAGGAAGAGGTACTCCGTTCTAAGTAGGAGGGCAATAAAGCAAATATATGGTAGTCAGTTAGTGGACCATATTGTTGTTCAAAAATGCGTTTGGACTGCTGCTGGTAAAAACCAGGGTCGCAAACTGGATGTTTCGATGGAATTTGTCCTGTCGTACCGGAACTTTCAAAGTCAAATAAAACGGGTGCATATCCGGTCTGCACGCGGTAATTTTTAAATAATTCAATGGGTAGAAAAGGGATTTTGGCAAGTGTATTTACCGACTCCGCATCAATTTGAAGCAATTCGATGTACTGGCGGTACAAAGGGTTGTGCGTCCAAGTGAATTGAAACATATCTAAGGCAATCGCTTCGAAATCCGAATTTTGCATGTTCAGAACTTTTTTTTTCAGTTCTGAACGCCGTGATTCCCAAACGTATGACTCGGTAGGCATTGCTTTTTTTGAATAAGTAAACAAAATTAAACCAAATCATTAACTTTACGAACTATGTTTCAGATGGCCCGCATTTTATACTGGTTCTTTAGCTTTGTGATCTTTAGCTCTTGTTTACGAGAGCCTGAATGGTCGTCAACTCCCGTCATTAAATTTGAGAAGATCGAAAAAATCACGAAGGTTAGTAATGATGGTTTTGGAGGAAAAACGAAATTAGATTCAGTGATCATGTTCATTCGTTTTCAAGATGGCGATGGGGACCTCGGCGTTACCCAAGCAGAAGTAGTTGCCAGTCCAGCCAAATATAAAGATTTTAGAAATTTTGAGGTAGCTGTTATGCATAAAAAAAATGGCAAGTTCGACCTAATAACCTTTACGCCTCCATTAGGTGGACTCATGAATTTCAATTTCAATCCCGATCAAAAAACGGGCGCTATTGAAGGAAGTATTTCCTATTCCACTCAATTCGTATATGCTTTTTACAAGGGCTATTCTCCTCGATTCACCCCGAATAACGATACCCTCAAGTTTCAAATATTCATTCGCGATAACGCCAAAAACGTAAGTAATACGGTAGAAACAGACCCTATTGTGATTTTTCAAAATTAACTTCATCAAACACATGAAAATTAACGCCTACCTCATTGGGTTATTATTCCTATGTAGCCTGACACTTCAAGCCCAAAAAGAAATCACACTCGCGGACATTTGGAAAAATGGAACGTTCCAACAAAAAAGCATTCAGAACCTAAATTGGGCCGAGGATGGCCAGTCCTATTTGGAATTAAAAGGAGGTAAAATCTTAAAAACTAATATCCAAGATCCGACGAAATCAGAGGTACTCTTCGATGAAAAAGTGGCCAAAACAGCATCTGGGGAGGCTATTCGTGTGCAAAAATTCAGCCTATCTGCAGATGAGAAAAAGATTCTTATTGGAACAGCCTCAGAACCAATTTATCGGAGAAGTTCAACGGAAATAAATTATGTGTTTGACCGTGCTTCGCAAAGCTTAAAATTATTGGTCAATGCGGGTAAGCAAATGCATGCAAGCTTTTCGCCAGACGGAAAAAAGGTTGGTTTCGTTCGTGAAAATAATCTGTATTGGGTGGACTTAGCTACAGGAACTGAAAAGGCCGTAACGACAACAGGTAAAATAAATGCACTTATCCATGGCGTTTGCGATTGGGTATATGAAGAGGAATTTTCTTTCTCGAAAGCATTTGCGTGGTCGCCTGATAGTAAAAAGATTGCTTTTTACACCTTTGATGAAACGCAGGTCCCCGTGTATAACATGCAAATGTGGGGCGATTTGTATCCGAAAGATTACCGTTACAAATATCCAAAAGCGGGCGAAGCAAATTCGATTGTTAGTTTATCTATCGCAAACATTGAAAATAATCTTACCCAAAAAGTGGCTGTTGGGCCCATTAAAGACCAATACATTCCACGCATGAAGTGGACAAAAAGCTCCGATGTTTTGGCATTCATTCGCTTAAATCGCTTGCAAAATCACATGGAATTAATTCACCATCAACTTAGTCAGGCGAAAGAAACTATTGTTTACGAGGAAAAATCGGACACTTCAATCGAGATAGAATCCATTGGAAATGACATTACGTACTTGAATGATCAGAAAAATTTCATTTTTACTTCCGAAAAAAGTGGGTTTAAACATATTTACTTGCGAGAAATTGCGTCAGGGAAACAGCAGGCTATTACACAAGGTAATTGGGAGGTGGATGATTTTTATGGGTTTGACGAAAAGACAAAAACGCTTTATTTTAATTCAACAGAGCGGACGCCTATTGGTCGTGATGTGTATCAAATTCAGCTTAATGGATCTGGGAAAAAATTAATTGCAGGCACATCGGGGACGAATACAGCTACCTTTAGCCCAGACTTTTCTTATTATATATTGACACAAAGTTCGGCTAAAAGTCCATCAAAATTCACGCTGCATAATACCAAATCTGGGCTAATGCGTGTCCTAGAAGACAATGCTACCTTGGCCAGCCAAATTACTGAATATGGAATTTCGCCCAGGGAATTTTTTGAAATCCCGTTGGCAAACGGTGATCATCTGAATGGGTATGTGATTAAGCCTTCGAACTTTGATCCGAATAAAAAATATCCAGTTTTAATGCATGTGTATGGAGGACCGGGGAGTCAGCAGGTATTGGATACGTTTCCGGGTGCCGATTTCTATTGGTATCAAATGCTTTTGAAAAAAGGGTATTTAATTTATTGCGTTGATAATCGCGGGACGGGCGCACGCGGTGTTGCTTTCAAAAAAATCACCTATCAGAACTTGGGTAAAATTGAAGTAGAGGATCAAATTTTTGCGGCTAAATATTTGGGTGGATTGCCTTATATAGATGCTTCGCGGATAGGTATTTGGGGGTGGAGTTATGGCGGATTCATGTCGGCCAACTGCCTGATGCAGGGTTCATCGGTATTCAAGGCGGCCATTTCGGTGGCACCTGTAACAAATTGGCGATTTTATGATTCGATTTATACGGAGCGTTACCAGCGTACACCGCAGGAAAATCCGCGTGGGTATGATGATAATTCACCGGTGAATCACGTAGATAAGTTGAAAGGGAATTTATTACTTGTCCATGGCACTGGAGATGACAATGTCCATTTTCAAAATGCGGTTGCACTTGAAGATGCGTTGATACATGCAAACAAGCAATTTCAAAGCTTCTATTATCCAAACCGAAATCATGGGATTTATGGTGGAAATACCCGCTTACATTTATATCAAATGATGACCAACTTTTTAGAGAAGAATTTATAGTCGGCTCAGACGATCGTACATCTCAGCATTCAACCGGTAATTCAACATGCGCTGATCCTTTTCGTCTGTTTGAACATCGAGTACTTCCTTTCCTGGATAGATGAGGCTCAAAGCTTTGGTGAAATTATTGAAAAGAGTGGCTCGAAATTGCCGTTGTGATTCCGGTGAGCTTTTATGTTTACCAAAAAACGCGACAATCTGGTGTCCGGTTACATAACCTTGACGGTAATTTAAGAGCATAAAATCCATGAATTGTCTTTCATTATCTCCTAGTAAGACCTCTAATTGGTGTTTTTTGCGACGTTTACGAAGCGCTGAAATGGTGGACACTATAATGATAAAAATCAAAAACCCGGCAAAAATTAATCCTATTTTTGAGAATTCACTCGCCCATGTATCTTGCGTGATAACGCCTAGGTAATCACTATCTGCCAACAATTGGGATACCGCTATTTTAGAATAACCTGCAACGCGGTATGGGTAGGCAGTAGGGGCATTGGTAAAAACTAACGTATCGCCAACCAAGTGCGTAAGTTTCTCTAGACTCTCATCGGAATGGCCATCACTGATGTGAATGCGCTCCGGATTACGCCACCGGTAAGCCTTATAGCTATCCTGTGTATCAATGATGAGTACCGAATCGAAATTATTGGTTTGTTGGACTAAATCAACCATCACAAAATAACGCCCATTAAAGTGATAATTTCTAGCAAGTTCTTTAGTAAAAAATTCCTTAAACGTGGACATTTTGACTTCCCCTACCGTGACAAATTCTTTTTTATCGAAATTATATTCATAAATATTCCAATCGTAAATATAATTTGTTTTGAACTCCGTATCATTGGACTTAATGTTAGCGAACGTGATGAAGCGATCTTTTTTCGCTGAATATCCAGAAGGACTGAAGGAAATTGCTTTGGGAATATCGCCATTAGCTTGAATGCTTAACCATTCTCTTCCTTTAAAACTAAATTCGGTAATCACATTTGTCGACTGCCAAAAACCGTACCCTCCGAATGTGTACAGTTTCCCTTTTCGCATAAATTGAAAGGATCTACAGTTTGAACCCCGAAAAAATGTCCGGTCAATCCGTTTAATTTCCCATGTAGATTTATCGACGAGATATACTTGACCCGTGCAATGTATGGTTAAGTAAACCTGGTTTTTCGCATTGGGAACTTGGGATTCTGTCACGCCACGATCGGTCGATAAAAAATCTCCTGGAACAACATCAACATATTTTGCTTTGGCTACAAACTGCCAATTAACCCCATCATTGCACCGAAAAAATTGTTGTGTCGCATAGTCCAAACGAAAAAATTGCGATGAGTTTTGTTCGCGCCATTTTAAAAATTGACCCCTAGCAGACAGGCTACAGAAGCAAACAAATAAAAACACATAAAGCCGAATACGATTCAAATTTTAAAGTTTAGATTTCAAAAATGCACTTTTTTAAACTAAAATTTAAAAAAATCTTAGCGATTGGTCAAAAAATTATACCAAATTTTTGAACAAAAATGGCTATTTTTGGAACTTGTAAAATTCCGATAGATTTATGACGTTACACCGCGAAGGAAAATCACTATTAATTAGTTCATTGCTTATTGTCTTAGTAATCAATGGGCTGGTTGCTTATTTCTTCCCTGAAAATGTGTACCTGCGCGAATCAATCGTGGTCATTACATCGCTATTTTATTTAATCATTCTTCAGTTTTTTCGTGTGCCTGCGCGTCATACAGAAATCAACCCAAATCACATTATTGCCCCAGCAGATGGGAAAGTTGTCGTGATAGAGGAGGTAGAGGAACCTGAATATTTCAAGGGAAAACGCAAGCAAGTTTCAATTTTCATGTCACCTATTAACGTACATGTTAATTTTAATCCTATTTCAGGTATTGTTTCGTATTTCAAATACCATCCAGGTAAATATTTAGTAGCTTGGCATCCAAAATCAAGTACAGAAAACGAACGTACCACTTGCGTAGTCAAACACGAAAATGGCACTGAAATTTTATTCCGTCAAATCGCAGGAGCGCTAGCCAAGCGTATCTGTTGGTACGTCAAAGAAGGTGACGCTGTAACGCAAGGACAAGAATTTGGGTTTATTAAGTTTGGTAGTCGGATCGATATTTACCTACCACTAGACGCAGAAATATGTGTCAACATCGGAGATAAGCCTGTTGGCAGTGAAACGGTTATTGCCAAACTTCGCTAATCAAACCAACTATTTTCTCGAGGCCTTGTTGGTCCACCTCTGAAAAGTCATTCAACTTATCTGAGTCAACGTCCAATACCATGGTAATAGCTCCTGCCTGATTTTTGACGGGCAAAACGATCTCTGATTTGGATGCGGATGCACAGGCGATATGCCCTGGAAAAGCATCCACATCGGGAACAATGATGGTTTCTCCGGTTGTGTATGCGTGCCCACAAACACCTTTATGGAATGGAATGCGGGTGCAGGCAACGGGACCCTGAAATGGCCCGAGTACGAGTTCGCCGTTTTTTACCAGATAAAAACCTACCCAAAAGAAACCAAAAACTTCCTTTAGAGCGGCGGCGATATTAGCCAAATTAGCGGTCTGATCGGACTCACTTTGAACTAAACTGGCAATTTGGGGGAATAAAACGGCATATTTCTCTGTCCGACTACCTGTGGGAATATGTAAATCTTCCGCCATGTTAAAAATGTCTACTGATGTATGATTCGTTTGCAGGACAAAGCCACGCACTTCGATAGGCGGTGATTTGCTCTGTTAAAGGTCTTAATATAATGTCTGATGGGCTGATATTTCCCGCCTCGACGTGAGATTTTATCTGACTGATAGGAATTAGTTCTAAGATTTCTCCCCGAAGAACCGCTAAATCCCGGTTGAAAAAATCAATAGTTAGGTTGGCCGCCAGCTCCTTAAACCAGCGCGTCGAGGCATCAATTGAGCAGCCAGAAGCTTGATTTACAGCTTCATTTACGGCTACAATTAGTATTTGATTAAACCGAATTTCAAAGGAAGCTTGCAGCGGGGCGCCGTGTGCTTCCCAACTTTGCGTTCCATTTTCCAGTGTTTGGCTGATTTGCTGAGCTTCGCTGGGTGTAAACGGACGATTTGCTTGGTAGATCCAAACCCGTGCATGGTCTGGCATTTGTTCAAAAGGTATATACATGGTTATTGGATACTTTGTTGGACGAGTTCAGCTAAATCCACCAACTGAATTTCGTGGTCTTTGCCGGTCTTGTTTAATCCGTCTTGCAACATGACCATACAAAAAGGGCATGCCAAAGCTACTTTTTTTACCCCAGATTCGATAATTTCTTCGGTACGTTTTACCTGAACATCTTGTCCGCCTGGCTCTGGTTCTTTGAAAACTTGGGCACCGCCGGCACCGCAGCAGAGGCCTTTGGTCCGACAACTCTTTAGTTCTTTTAGGTCTTTATTTAGGCCTGCAATGATGGCGCGAGGTGATTCTACAATACCATTTCCACGACTTAAATAGCAAGAATCATGGTAGGCAATCGTCTCCGCATGTTCGTTGACTTGAATTTTTCCAGATGCCAAAAGCTCTGCTAATAATTGGCTATGGTGAATTACATCGTACGTACCGCCTAAACTAGGGTATTCATTTTTCAGTGTATTGAAACAATGGGGGCATGAAGTCACGATCTTTTTTACGCCATACATATTGAGTACTTCAATATTTTGCATGGCCTGCATTTGAAACAGAAATTCGTTTCCGGCTCTGCGCGCGGGGTCACCGGTGCATGATTCTTCAGTCCCAAGTACCGCAAAACTTAGTTCGGCTTTGGTCAAAATTTCACACATGGCCCGTGTTACTTTTTTGTGGCGGTCATCAAAAGAACCTGCACAACCCACCCAAAAAAGGTATTCTGGACTTTCGCC
The DNA here is from genome assembly GCF_044377215.1 of Aquirufa sp. GTDB lineage: Bacteria > Bacteroidota > Bacteroidia > Cytophagales > Spirosomataceae > Aquirufa. The sequence continues at coordinate 71,276 of NZ_JBILJM010000005.1, read as the reverse complement.
CCGAGCGGCCCATTCGGCCATTGTCGTTATTTGAAGTTCCATTATTTTTTCTTTTGTAATGCACGCATTTGCTCCACGGTTAATCGGCTTCCATCATCGCTCCAGCCGGGAGGCCCGAAAAGAAATCCGGCTACTTGTTTGATGCTTTTGGCATGCATGAGGTCCTTGCCGATTTGCACCCATTCATAGAAGGCAATCTTCGCCGGATTATAGCTTTCAATCTGTTTGGTCAAACCGTAATTTGGACGGGCTTCTTCAGCTTTAAATGATCCAAAAATACGATCCCAAATAATCAGCACACCGGCATAATTCGTATCTAAATAGTCTAAATCCGTTCCATGATGCACGCGGTGATGCGATGGAGTATTGAAGAATTGCTCAAACCAATTTGGCATTTTTTGAATAAACTCCGTATGAATCCAATATTGGTATAGCAGGCTGGTTTGTTGGAAAAAGAACACGATAAACGGATGCACACCCACCAGCGGAAGCCAGGCCCAAAATATAAATCCGCCGGTTATACTACCTGTCCATGTTTGGCGCAGTGCAGCAGCTAAATTGTATTTAGGAGACGAATGGTGTACCATGTGCGAAGCCCAGTAAAAGCGAATTTCATGTGAAATACGGTGTACCCAATAATAGGTAAAGTCCTCTCCTAAAAAGGCGAAAACCCAAACTGGCCACCAGTTAAATTGAAAATCTGCTATGCGCCAGTGTTCATACACGTAGAAATAAGTGACAAACGCGAGGCCTTTGGTTATGGTACCCACAGCCAAATTTCCAAGTCCTAATCCGATGGAAGTCAGAGAGTCTTTGGCCTCAATAAAATCCCGATGCTGCTTATAGGCAACCCAAGATTCAAACAAAACCGTGATAAGAAAAAACGGTACGGCGTATAGAATTAATTGCGGTGTCATAATTGCTTGATGAAATCTACGGATGCTTTTATAGGCAAATCAACCCGCTTACCCAGAATATCAGAAGTAATTACGTGGTAACCGGAAAGTGGAAATGCGTGTTCTTTTTTGATTTTGCTCCCTAATTTAGGGAACATATCACGCATGGCTTGTACCGAAACAACATTATCTTGATTGGCCTCATCTTTGTAATAGTAGGCTAAATATACCGGCACTTTCACTTGCGCAAAAACCTCATCAGTCATTTCATGCGTCAAGAAATTTTGGATCGCTACAATACCTTCCAGGCGGTAATGCAAACTCCAAAAACTCGTATGGCCCGAACTCACAGAAGGAATATCACGGAAGTCGCTGCGCATCACGGCACGGGCAAGTTGTAAACCCCAAGGATTGTCAACCAGCGGTGCAGTGGGATCTTTGATCGCGATACATGGCCCATAGAGCATAAGTGCCTTAATTTCGGGATGACGGGTGGCCAAAACCAGGGACATCGCTCCTCCGAATGACGTTCCTAATACAACTACTTCATCTCCTAATTTCTTCGCAATGGCATAATAATTTTCGACACTTTGGTAGAATTTATCAGCTGTGGCTTTGGCCATTGTGGAGTCGGTTGGGAATTCCCCATGATCTTCCAAGCGGGCAAGCACTAGATTTGCCCCAAAAGCTTTCGCCACTTCTTTATGCAAGGGGTTCCCTTCCATAGGCGACGCCGAAAATCCGTGCACATAGAGGAAAACCTTTTTCGTTTTTTGTGGATTTGCAGAATCAGCCCAAATAATTTGTCCCTGATTATCCGGCTTTAAATTACGATTTGTGGCTTCTTTGGCGTATAGGTAGTTGGCGATTTCACGTGGTTCGTTGGGGATGTCGGTCCAACTAGGCCCTTTGATTTCTGGGGCGTCTGGATGTGGTCCAAGGAAGTATAAGGCGGTTAGGCCAACGAGTACTAGTAGTAATTTTTTCATGATTTAGCCCAATTTAGTCGGTCGCTTGGATTGAATTTCCAAGGGGCCTGATTCGTTTCTATGTTGGCAAACATCGAATTCCAAGCCCCTGGTGCATCAGATTGCTCCATAATTTGAAAGCGGCGTAATTCGAGAATAATGTCTAGTGGGGAGAGTTGGATCGGGCAGGCTTCCACGCAGGCTTGGCAGGTGGTACAGGCGCGCAATTCTTCCGCAGTAATGTAGTTGCCCAGAAGCATGTTTGTGGATTGTGGATCTTTTTGGAGTTCTTCTAGTCTGTCGCGCGTATCCATCATGATTTTACGTGGAGACAGTGAGCGCCCGGTTTGATTTGCAGGGCATTGTTCGGTACAGCGGCCACATTCGGTACAACTGTAGGCATCGAGTGCATTTTTCCAGGTGAGATCTTTGATGTCTTGTGCCCCAAATTTCAAATCAGGGTTACTGGCTTCTCCGGGTTTACCCAACATGATATTCACCTCGTTCGTCACATGTGGCATGGCATCCATTTGGCTAATTGAGTCAATTTTGGAATAATACACCGCCGGGAAAGCGAAGAAAATATGTAGGTGCTTTGAATAGGTTACATAGAGCGCAAAAAGTAGGATACCAATGATATGAATCCACCAGGCTATTTGCTCAATGAGGTGAAGATTTTCTTGTGGCAACCAAGGCTTCATGTGTTTTGAAATGATGAATGATTGCCCTGGATCTGCTGCGTTCATGAGATAAAGCGCTGACATGAGCACTAGTTCAATGATCAAAATAAGCATGGCATCTTTGATGGGGAATCCATTCAATTCGCGATGACTTGCTGCGCGTAGGCGGTTTACTTGTTGACTTAAGCGACGGGCTATAAAAACGACACAAGCCACCACCACCCCGCCAGCGAGGATTTCAAAAAAATTAATAAGAATGGGGTAAAAATTTCCGAGAAATGGTGCGAAAATTCGATGTGTTCCGAGTACTCCATCGACGACAATTTCAAAAATTTCGATATTAATTAGGACAAATCCGAGGTAAATTATCAAGTGCATAATGCCAACAAAAGGCTTCTCAAACATCTTTTTTTGCCCGAATGCAAGTAATAGAACACGTTTCCAGCGCTCGCTTGAGTTCGTTACGATCACGGGCTTTGCGAGATGAATGGTTTTTGCAATTTGTCCAAAACGCCGAGCTATGAGGTAGCCCATGATTAAAAGTAAGGCGATGAAGCTAATTTGATTCATGTTGATGAGTTTGGCGGTAAACGCTGCCGGGGTCTACGACCCCGGCAGCGTTACCAAAATCCGTTCCGAAACTAGCGCAAATTTGCGAGAGAAAAAAATCAACAAGGTGATAATTTTTATCAATTTAAATCAATAGGCGCAATTTTTAAAGCTGCAATTTTGAGATAAAAAAAGATGAAAAATTTTATAGATCCACTAATTGAAAAATGCGTATTTCATGTTTATACTCGTGGAATTGACAAAAAGCCAATATTTCTAACAGACAAGCATTATAGATCTTTCCTCCGCAAATATGAACGCATGGTAAGTCCGTACGTGGATACATATGCATTTTGTCTATTAGGCAACCATTTTCACTTATTAATACGGATAAAATCAAACCAAGAAATAGATAAACTGATCGATCTAAAAATGCTCCCTCTCCGAAAAGCTCCAGTAGGCCTTTTCATCAGTAGAAAAATAGGCAATTTACTTAACTCACATGCTCAAATGTTTAACATAGCAACTAGTAGAACTGGTGGCTTATTTGAATCTCCCTTCAGGCGAAAACCGGTTGACTCAAGTCAATACCTTACTCATTTGATCAAATACATACATTTAAATCCTGTTACCCACGAGATTCATGGAAATTATGAATTTTATCCTTACTCTTCCTATCGAGAATATTTCAAATTCAAATCAAGAATCATTGATAAAAATGAGGGATTATTTTGGTTTGGGAATCTAGAAGTTTTTGAAAAATTCCACGAAACGGCAACATCGGAGGAAAAAATATCCAAGTTATTGATAGACTAATTCTGTCTTAAAAACGTTTCCGGAGTAACGCTGCCGGGGTCTACGACCCCGGCAGCGTTTACCGTAATTCTTTTTTTAGAAAGCGGCCTGTTTCGCTGCCCTTCAACCTAGCAATTTGCTCGGGAGTCCCTGACCCAACTAATTGACCGCCCGCATTTCCACCCTCGGGACCCATATCAATGACATAATCCGACACCTTTACCACCTCTAAATTATGCTCAATGATTAATACGGTATTTCCCTTATCCACCAACTTCTGTAATACATCTAAAAGCAATTTGACATCTTGAAAATGTAGTCCTGTGGTAGGCTCATCCAATACATACAAAGTCTTGCCCGTATCCTTCTTAGATAACTCCTCTGCCAATTTCACCCGTTGGGCTTCCCCTCCTGACAACGTAGTGGCATGTTGGCCCAAGGTAATATACCCCAAACCAACTTCAGACAAGGTCTGTACCCTCCGGTGAATCCGAGGCTGATTTTCAAAAAATTCCAGCGCCTGCTCCACCGTCATGTCCAACACATCCGATATGGATTTTCCCTTAAATCGAACTTCCAACGTCTCCCGATTAAATCGCTTCCCCTTACACGTCTCACATTCCACCAGCACATCAGGCAAAAACTCCATCTCAATCTTCTTGCGACCCGCCCCCTCACAACTCTCGCATCGGCCACCTTTTACATTAAAACTAAATCTACCCGCCTTATAACCCCGAATTTTCGACTCCGGTAATTCACAATACAAGGCCCGAATATCCGTATACATATTGGTGTAAGTCGCCGGGTTTGACCGCGGCGTACGACCGATGGGCGACTGGTCAACTTCAATAATTTTATCAATATGTTCCAGACCCGTCATCGACTTAAACGGCATCGCATCCCGTTTTGTCCTATCAAAATGCTGCTTTAATTTCAACACCAGCGTGTCATGAATCAAGGTTGATTTACCTGAACCAGAAACCCCCGTCACCGAAATAAATTTCCCCAAAGGCAACGATATCGACACATTTTTCAAGTTGTTCCCCGTCGCACCTTTCAGCTCGATGTGATGGCCATTTCCAGGCCGACGAGCCTTCGGAACTTCAATGGATAACTCTCCATTTAAATACTGGGCCGTAGGCGTACCTAATTTGATGAAATCTGCCGGTTTTCCGAACCCCACCACATGACCGCCATGTCGGCCAGCACCCGGACCAATATCCAGAATATAGTCTGACTCCAACATCATATCCTTATCATGCTCCACAACCAAAACCGAATTTCCCAAATCACGCAAATCCTTCAACGCCTGAATCAACTTTTCATTGTCCCGCTGATGCAACCCGATTGAAGGTTCATCCATGATATACAAAACACCGACCAATTGAGTCCCGATTTGAGTGGCTAAACGAATCCGTTGCGACTCGCCTCCCGACAAAGTCTTCATAGGTCGATCAAGCGTCAAATAGGTCAACCCAATTTGCGTCAAAAACCCAACGCGCTTGCGAATCTCCTTCAATACCTCCGAACCAATCTGCCGCTGACGATCAGAAATGCGCAACTCAAGCCCCTCCAACCATTGCTCTAATTCAAGCACATCCATTTGGGCCAACTCCCCAATATGCTTGCCATCAATCTTAAAATGCAAAGCCTCCTTTTTCAAGCGATAGCCTCCACAATCTGGACACGTTTTTATAACTAAAAAATCCTTTAACCAATCCTGCGTCTTCTCCGATCCACTTTCCTGCTGACGCTTTAAGAAATTGATAATTCCATCATATTTGGTACTCCACTCCGTCCCCACATATTTTTTCGAAGGAACCGGTACTGGCTCATCCGTCCCATATAACATCATTTCCACCGCCTCTAAAGGGAATTTTTCAATGGGTGTAGATAAACCCACTTGAAAAGGCTTTAACAATACTTCTAATTGCTTAAAAATCCATAACTCCCGGTACTCGCCTATCGGAGCAATAGCTCCACGAACAATACTCAATTTGCGATCAGGTATCACAGAATCCTCTGTAATTTCCTCAATTACCCCCAAACCATTGCAGCACGGGCAAGCACCATACGGGCTATTGAACGAAAATGTATTGGGCGCAGGCTCATCATATGATAAACCCGTTTCAGGATCCATTAATGTCTGTGAAAAATAATGCACATGTAAAGCCGCGTCCAGTACATAAACCTGACCTTTCCCCACCTGCATCGCCGTCTGTAAACTTTGCGATAAACGCACCCGCTCATCGTCTGTCACGACCAAGCGATCGATCACCACCTCAATATCATGTACTTTAAATCGATCCAATTGCATCTTGGGCTCAATGTCGAGAATCTCTCCATCAACGCGCACTTTGGTATATCCCCACTTCGCAATCTGTACAAAAAGCTCGCGGTAATGACCCTTTCGGCCCTTTATTACTGGAGCTAATAAAACAATCTTAGATCCGTCAAACTGCGAAGTCAGGGTGGCAATGATTTGGTCAACAGATTGTTTGACCATTTTTTGGCCACTCAAATACGAAAATGCCTCTGAACCACGGGCAAACAACAAGCGCAAAAAGTCGTAAATCTCCGTTGTCGTACCTACCGTAGACCGTGGATTTTTAGACGTAGTTTTTTGTTCAATTGAAATTACAGGTGAAAGCCCCTCAATCTTGTCCACATCAGGACGCTCCATGTTTCCCAAAAATGACCGAGCATAGGCCGAAAAACTTTCCATATACCGGCGCTGACCCTCTGCGTAAATGGTATCAAATGCCAACGAAGATTTTCCAGAACCTGAGATTCCCGTCACAACCACTAGCTGGTTACGCGGAATAGATACGTCAATATTCTTCAAATTGTGCTCACGCGCACCCAAAACCTCAATATGTGAAAAACCCGTTAAATCCATGCCTTCTCCTAAAATTCAATCCACAAAAGTACAAAAAAAGAGGCTGCCCTTTTCGGGGCAGCCTCAAGAAAATATGAATATCTCTTAATTCAATAATTCATCAAATGTTAAGCTAACATAGTACATGCTTCCCACGAATGGGTTCGCCCATCCTGTTTGATAAAGCCTACCTCCCAAATTAGTTCCACCCACTTTTAAGATAGATTTCATGCCAGTCAATCTCTTGCTAACCTGCATATCTAATGTATGGAATGCTGGAATTAAACTTAATTGCTGTTGGTTCAACACCTGATTAACAATCGATGACTGCCAAACAAACTTCTCTTGATATCTCCATACAGCACTTACACCCCAGCCTGAACCACCGATATTCCGGTTAGATAATGAAACGTTTGTACGGTAGTTAGGTGTATTAAACGCTAATTGGAAATTAGGCAGTCCACCTGTATCCTTCAACTCATTATATGAAACGTTCGTTCCAGCCATCCAGTTATTACCTAATTGGTAATCTAAGCTAACACCCCAACCTTGCGTAATAACTTCACTTTCAACATTTGATGGGAAAGAGAAAATCTTGTTTCCAAGAACGGTTGGATCTTGATGCTGAGAAGGCAATTGAACAACTACTTGTCCCGCTGAGAAGTTGGTGAAACTTGAACGATACGCATACACATCAGCTAATAAACGATCTCCTAACAATCCTTTATATCCAACCTCCATGGTACGAACTTGCTCAGGCTTCCAAGGCTTTGCCGTGTAAGCAACAGGCTTTCCTTGTAGTACCGATGGCAACGTAAATGAATTACCCGATAATTTGTACCGATCTTGAATAACTGCCAAACCTCCTAATAAACGAGCAGATGGAGTCAGTAAGTTGATGTACTGATCTTGTGTCGTAGGGATACGGAAACCAGTTTGGTATGAAGCACGGAAATTCGAACGACCTTCTGTAAATACACCCGAGAAACGAGGGCTAAACTGACCATCAAAATTTTCATTCTTATCATAACGTAATGAAGCAGATAACTTTAACTTGTCAGCTGCAAATTTCTTCGCAAATTGTGCGTAAGCACCATACTCTGAGATTGTAAACTCATCTCCGTTATCTTGCAATGCAAATAAAGAACCTTCTGAATTTAACGCATACCGACGGAAGTTAGCACCTACAATCACCTCAAGCTTGTTGCCAAGTTTCTCAGTCAAATTGTACATACCCTCCAAGTGATATAACGCTGATTTATCCGTAAACTTAGCTCCTTGAGGCAAAGCCTTTTCTTTTATCGCTGCTACAGCCGTATTAAATGCTGGGGTACCTGGAATCAAACGATTCGCATCAGCAATCGCGCGCGCATTCGCATGGTATGCAGGAAATAAAGCTTGGGTACTAGCAATCGCTGTTCCAATAGCCGTAGTAGGATTTCTTGTCGCTGCAAGTGTAGTCTGCAATACAGTTCCAAAGTTCTGTAATGCTGCACCAGCAAAAGCACCGAAGTATTCTGGATACCAAGCAGTCGATGGCTTAGCTGCCTCATTAACTAATTGGCCTAATGTACCTGTCGCATATGCATCACCTGAGTTCTCTTGCGTTGTGTAAGCACGAACAAAGAAATTAGATCCTTTCAATTCCGCTTTATACTGACCCATCGAGAAGTTCTTAATTGAATAACGATCCGCTCCTGTATACAAAGTAGTTCCTTGACCATAAGATCCTTGCATAATCAACTCAACTTTATCGTTGAATCGGTAATGCAAAGCTGCATTAAATTTGATATTACGATTTGTGTATGATGCTAAATCAGCTTCAGCATATCCTTGACGTGAAACATTAACGCTAGGTGCAATGTAACCAAGAATAGCAGCAGGCGATAATGCACCACCCGTAGCACGTGAAATTTGATTAATTCCTGCCGTCAATGGATGGTTTGCCACACCTAATAAAGGTGTTAATGAAGACAACATATTCACATTAGTCTCATCACCAAACATACTAACACCATTGTAACCCACATTAGTCCGGTGATTTCCATTACCTAAACCACGACCATTTAATAAACTCTGATCCCTAAAATCTGTTGATTGCCAATCTTCAGCGCTCAACATATTGAAGTTAACCTTGTAAGCCCATTTGTTATTGATTGCCTTCGCATAACGGAATGAGATGTCTCCATAAGGAGTAGTCGCTTGCGAACGATTCGATGCAGTCATCGCACCCGCTTTGACCTGAGCACTTAAGCCTTGATATAAAAATGGCGATTTTGAATTCATCAAAATGATACCGTTCAAAGCATTTGGACCATATAAAGCAGAAGCAGCTCCTGGCAATACCTCAACGCCTTCCAAATCCAATTCAGAAATACCTACGATATTACCTACCGCGAAGTTCAAACCTGGTGCTTGGTTATCCATGCCATCAATCATTTGAACCACACGAACGTTACCGTTTCCGTTAAATCCACGCATGTTGATAGATGAGAAAGCAACCGATTGTGTACTTACCTCAACTCCCTTTAAATTACGTAAAGCATCATAAAAAGAGGCAGCAGGTGTTTCACGAATGGCACGAATATCCATTTTTTCGATTGAAACTGGCGATTGCATCACTGACTCTTCAATACGAGAAGCTGATACAACAACGTCTTGACCCATTAATGCTTGCTCTTTCAAGCTAATTTTCAAATCAGTTTTATTGCCCGTAACAGCAATTTCTTGACGCTCATACCCCACCATCGAAACTTGAATTGTAAACGGCACTGGTGTTGAAGTTGTCAAAGAGAAATTTCCACTGGCGTCAGAAATCGTTCCAATCACCTTGCCTTTTACCGAGATACTAACCCCGATTAATGGCTCTTTTGACCCTTGATCAGTTACTTTTCCCCCTACCTTCGTCTGTGCAACAGCTACGAAAGCGAAAAGAAAAAGCACCATAAATAGGGGCATCGTTGAAGTAAAAAGTTTTTTCATAATGTCTAATTTTGTTTACACAATTGAGTGTATGGTTTTAATAGTAAAGCAAATCTAGAAATTTTTGGGAAAATGCCCAATGTTTGACCTTAATAAACTACTAGTTTTTCAGAAAATATTTTTATTTGATGAACTAATAAGCCTAAATTCCTGTTGCCATTAACATAATTTTCATTTAGAAAGGACCAAAATCTTCCTAACTTTGGCCCAATTAGTAACCACGCATGCGCAACTTAAAATTAATTTTAGCCTTTCTGACGTTAACGAGTCTTAGTATAGCGTGTAAAAGACCCGTTCCAGCCCGACTAAGTATTCGCTGGAATGAAAGTCCTAAACCAAAAGAAGTTGATTATTCAAACGAGGAAAATTGGGCATCGCTGCCTACCCGACTAGATGCGGCGGATAAACTGCCTACCAAATCACCCTTGAAAGATGAGCAGAACAACGCACAAGCGGATGTCTTTTACATTCACCCCACGATTTTAACCTATATACCAAAAAATGAATACCAATGGAATGCATCTGTGTCCGACGAATACCTCAATCGATTAGTTGACAGCACCGCAATCCTAAATCAAGCGAGTATTTTCAATGCTGCTGGAAAAGTTTATGCACCTCGGTACCGACAAGCGCACTATTTTGCTTTCGTAACTGAGTTTAAAGAAGACAAAGCTGCGGCATTGGATCTGGCCTATGAGGATATTAAAAAGTCCTTCGACTATTACCTCGCACATTATAATTCAGGAAGACCTATCATTATTGCCGCGCACAGTCAAGGGACGGTGCATGCCACCCGACTAATGAAAGAATACTTTGATGGAAAAGCATTACAAAAACAATTAGTTGCTGCGTACATTATTGGTATTGCTACACCCAAAAATACATTTACCTCCATCCCGCCATGCCAGACTCCGCGTCAAACAGGCTGTTTCATCGCATGGACAACTTTTTTACAAGGATATTTACCTCCTTGGCATCCGGGAGAGCCCACAGATCTTGTTTCAACCAACCCACTTACGTGGACTTTGGATGAAAATTTTGCCCCCAAAGAACTTAATCCAGGAGGGGTTTCCTACGGATTTAAATGGGTACGTCATTTTGCTGATGCCCAAAATCACCAAGGAATTTTATGGACAAACACACCGTATGTTTTTGGCCGAAGCTTTGTCAAAATTAAAAATTGGCACCAAGCAGATCTTAATCTATTTTACGCACCCATTCGAACGAATGCCAAAGAACGCGTAACCGAATTTTTAGGCAAATAATCTATGCAAGAGCATTTTCTAATTATCATGGCAGGGGGAATCGGAACTCGATTTTGGCCCATCAGCCGCAGCTCAAATCCCAAACAATTTCATGACGTACTTGGGGTAGGTAAAACGATGCTCCAGCAAACTGCTGAACGTTACGCAGGTATAATTCCACAGGAAAATATCTATGTTGTGACTTCTGAAGAGTTTGCTGATTTGGTACAAACGCAATTGCCATACTTAAAATCTGATCAGATTTTAAAAGAGCCGCAACGTCGGAATACCGCACCTTGCATTGCTTATGCAGCTTATAAAATTGGCAAAAAACACCCGAATGCAACACTTGTTGTAGCTCCTGCAGATCACGTTATTTTAAAGGAAGAAACGTTTCGGACAAAAATCTCCCATGCCATTGAAACCGCACAGGGGAATTCACTGGTTACGCTCGGAATTTTACCAACCCGGCCGGATACAGGCTATGGCTATATTCAATTTCAAACGGGGGATAAAGAAGCTAAAAATGTCAAAACGTTCACCGAAAAACCTCATCTTGAATTAGCGCAAGCGTTTTTAGAAAGTGGCGACTATGTATGGAACGCAGGTATTTTTGTCTTCACCATCCCTACGTTCAAACGCGAATTAGAGAAAAACCTAGCTAGGTTAGCTGAACAATTTGACGAAGGAGAATCTGTCTATTATACTACGGAGGAAAATGATTTTATCCGTAAAGTATATGCCGTTTGTAAAAGTATCTCGGTAGATAACGGCATTATGGAGAAAGCGCAAGATGTCAAAGTAATTCTTGCAGATATTGGTTGGTCCGACCTAGGTACCTGGAAATCCATGTATGAAATTCACGAAAAAGATGACAATCAAAACGTAATAACCGGAAATGTATTAACATACGATTCCCAAAATTGCATCATACGAACACCCTCAGATAAGTTGGTGGTCATCCAAGGCCTGAACAATTTCATTGTAGCTGAACACGAAGACGCACTCATGATTTGTCCAAAAGATCAAGAACAGGAGGTAAAGAAATTTGTAGAAGCAGCTACAAACATTGATAAACGTTTTTCTTAAGCAGTTGCGATATCAATCAACGTTTGAAAGTCAGGAATAGTCCGGATTTCCGCTGGTAAATTACGATCTGGCTGAAGTACTGCGAATCCTGTTAACATGATTTGCGTATCAGGCATATCTTTGGCCATTTGGGCAATGTAATCATCCATTACATCAATGCTGGGCTCAGTTGTAAACACGCTAAAAATATAATCAGGTTTGTGAATGGAATACGCGAGCAGCAGTTCGTCATAAGGTAAGGATTGCCCCAAATAGACGACAGCATGTTTTCGAGCGCGAAAGACATAATTAGCAAAAAGTAACCCAATTTCGTGCAATTCACCTTCTGGCAAATACAACAAAACGCGTTTGGCATTTGGCTTTAAACTTAAATCTTGTTGATCTATCGCCGAAATCAATTTCTGCCGAATCAAATGACTAATAAAGTGCTCTTGCGCCGGACCCACGGAACCCGAAAGCCACAATGTACCTAAGCGACGCATAAACGGATAAATCACCTCAAGCATGTAATATTCAAATCCATGAGCATTGACAATGTTACGCGTCAAGGTTTGAAAACGGGCCTCATCTAAATCCATCATGGCAAGCGTTAGTGCTTGCATGTGGTCCACGTGATTGAATGATGTTTCTGAAAGATGCAGAATATGTGACACCATTTCTGCATCGCTCATCTTGGCGATCTCAGAAATTTTAAATCCACCTTTTTCCTGAAGCAGAGCAATATTGAGTACAAGTTTAAGTTCATCATCACCATAATGACGAATATTCGTATCGGTACGCTCTGGCTTTAAAATACCATACCGTTGCTCCCAAATCCGCAACGTATGAGCCTTTATCCCGCTTATATTCTCTACATCTTTTATTGAAAAAACATTCATAGTTTATAATTCTAATTAATGAAACAAGCTAACAGGCAAATTGTTACAAATTAAATTGCATAAATATCCAATGGCCTAAAAAGAACAAAAATTGAAGTGCTGCTATTAATCGAAACAAACTAGATTTTGCCGGTAAATCAGCTGAAATATAGACCCAATGAAAGAAAAAACTAGCCATCCACCAGGCTCCAAAATTTTGAATGGGGACATAATTATTTCTCCACTGCCAAAAATCAAAGTTCATGGCAACAGGTTCAATCAGTAAATCAAGCGCTGTCATTAAACCCGCACCTAATGCTGCGCGACCAACCTTTCCGCCCAAATTCCATTCCTCAACGACCGCACTCGTCACAATCACCAAAAGCACCCAATTGATTCCAATGGTAATGGGAACTTCTAATACTTTAAATCCGAGAGTCGGCCCATACGCATACTCTCCAAAAATTTTACCTGAACGAACGCCCGCAACCTCAAGCATCCATGCTGCAATTCCGATAGCTGCCAATAAAACATAAGCCTGGGCGCTTGGCTTTGGGAAATACCAAACACAAATAAATCCCGTAAACCAAAGAGTTAGCGGAACCAAGGACGTAAACATGGGCGAAACAGCTGGCACATGCATTCCCACCAAACCCGATGCGTACACAACAATCAAAAAACGTTTTAATATAACTGGATTCATATTTAAGTATATAATTTACCAGCCAATAGGCTTATTTATTTCAACTCCATCCAGCCACTTACAAAACTTTAATCCGGCAACCTTTAGCCCAAAGTAGAGATTAGATCCATCTATGTAGGCAATCACACGCTGTTTGGGTTTGTCCAAGATCAAAAATAAAAAAAAGTCCCGGCTTCTTAACCAGGACTTTTAAAATAAACGGGCGGATGATGGGACTCGAACCCACGACCAAGCGCACCACAAACGCCTACTCTAACCAACTGAGCTACAACCGCCATTTAGGACTGCAAAAATACGGAAAGCTTCCAACATTGCAAACCTTAAAACAAAAAAAGCAGGAGAATTTTCATGCTCCCGCTGAAACAATTATTTCTGAGCTGCGATGTAACGCGCCTCCGCTTTGTTCCAATCCACTACGCTCCAGAATGCATCAATATAATCTGGACGCTTATTTTGGAACTTCAAATAGTATGCATGCTCCCAAACATCTAATCCGATCACTGGAAAACCTTTAACGTCTGCGACGTCCATCAATGGATTATCTTGATTTGGTGTGCTAGAAACTGCTACTGAACCGTCCTTCTGAGCTACCAACCACGCCCAGCCAGAACCAAAACGTGTTAAACCCGCTTTTTTGAATTCTTCTTTGAAGGCATCAAAAGAACCAAATTTCACATCAATCGCTTTCGCTAAAGTGCCTACTGGAGCGCCTCCACCGTTTGGCGATAAGATATTCCAGAATAAATCGTGGTTAAAATGTCCACCTCCATTGTTACGAACTGCAGGTGCCAATGTAGAAATGGAAGCAAATAATTCTTCCAAAGACTTTCCTTCTAAGGGAGTGTCTTTAACCGCCGCATTTAAATTCGTTACATACGCATTGTGATGACGATCATGGTGAATTTCCATAGTCAATGCGTCAAAATGAGGTTCCAATGCATTATTTGCATAAGGTAAGGGTGCTAGTTCAAAAGCCATATCGATATATTTTAGTGTTAATAATTTTTAAACGATTCTAATTCCTAATTTGTTCGAATGCTTAGCGCTTTCGAGAAAAAAATTCTTTTAATAATGATTCGGATTCCTGTGCGAGAAGTCCGCCAACAATCTCCGTCTTGGGATGTAATACAGCGCTTCCCATCGCTTGAAAACCTCTCTTTTCTTCAGAGGCACCAAAAACCAAACGACCAAGTTGCGACCAATAAAGGGCTCCAGCACACATGAGGCAAGGCTCCAAGGTCACATACAAGGTACAATCTTTTAAATATTTTCCTCCGATCGTTTGAGCGGCTGATGTGATTGCCAACATTTCTGCATGTGCAGTCACATCCGTTAATATTTCCGTTTGATTGTAGGCCTTCGCCACAATTTTTCCTTGACAAACTACTAGTGCGCCTACGGGTATTTCGTCCTCTTCCAAGGCTATTTCAGCCTGTCGGAGCGCTAGGCCCATATAATATGCGTCTTCGTTCAGCATAATTTAAGCCGGCATTTGAATAACTCGGTTACGCAAATAAAAATCTAAAAGGACAATCGCAGCCATCGCTTCTACAATGGGCACTGCACGTGGTACAACACACGGATCGTGCCTTCCTTTACCTGAAACAGTTATTTTCTCCCCCTTCTCGTTCACACTATCCTGATTTTGCATGATGGTTGCCACAGGCTTAAATCCAACGCGAAAATAAATGGGTTCGCCATTTGAAATTCCTCCTTGGATTCCTCCTGAATGGTTAGTTACTGTCCGCAAGGTCCCATCAGCCTGCTTTTCAATGATATCATTATGTTGGGAGCCGCGCAAAGCAACCCCATCAAATCCACTTCCATATTCAAATCCCTTGACCGCATTTATACTCAACATCGCCTTGCCCAATTCCGCATGTAATTTATCGAATACGGGCTCTCCTAATCCAATTGGGCAACCGGTAATATAAGCTGACACAACACCTCCTACAGAATCCCCTTCCTTGCGGATTTGATCAATGTAAGTGAACATTTTTTCAGCCAATTGAGTATCCGGACAACGAACGGCATTCGTTTCTGCCAAACTTAGATCTAATTGTTCTGCAGGCGTCTCTAACTTGAGCGTTCCTACCTGGGAAACATAAGCCGTGATTCGAACACCCAATTGATTCAATACTAATTTTGCCAGCGCTCCAGCCGCCACACGGGCAACCGTTTCACGAGCCGAAGAACGTCCTCCTCCGCGGTAATCACGTAAACCATATTTGGCAAAATAGGTGTAATCGGCATGAGAGGGGCGAAATTGATCAGCAATATGAGCGTAATCTTTGGACCGCTGGTCACCATTCCAAACAAGCATGGCAATCGGTGTCCCCGTCGTTTTCCCTTCAAAAATACCAGAGAGCACCTCAACCGTGTCTGCCTCTTTTCGCTGCGTAGTAATGCGCGACTGTCCAGGTTTTCTACGGTCTAATTCGGATTGAATAAAATTCAAATCAAAATCTACCCCGGCTGGACATCCTTGAATAATCACACCAACAGCCGCTCCGTGAGATTCACCAAACGTACTAATCTGAAAAATTTTCCCGTATATACTCCCCATGTTTCCTTATTTTTTTGCTTTCCCAAATAGAAATAGCAATGTTATCATCAGCAAAAGAATCACAAAATTAACCAATTGTCTCCAATTGATCCATCTATTCCAAAGAACCGACAAAGAATCTTTCTTTTCAATCTGATTGTAAATGCCTCCTGACTCCTCTTCCGTATGTAAGAATCTATCAATTGGCTGACCTTTTACAACTAAGACAAGTGAGGACCGCAAGGTGTCAAATCGCTCTTTATCCGTATTAAAATAGATCCATTTAAAATATTTTCCCAATGAAATTTGGCCCGGTTGCTCAGGAATAATCTTAAAAATATCGGTTTTTTGACCAATCATTTGATCGCGAAAAGGGACAACAGAACGTTCTGTGGAAACAGGAGAAAACTCGACAAAATAATCAGAATCTACTTCTTTCGAATCCCAAAGAATACTATTTCCATCACCAATCATGCGCGCACGATAAAATAACGTTTGGCCAGTCCTAACTGCTTTTTGGCTGATTGATTCCTCTAATTTGAAACTTCCTACTGGCACTTTCCGTGCCAAAGGGTGTCTTGGTAATGCTTTTGGGGTAATGTTAAATGGGGTAGACTTAAAATAGATAATCTTAATATTCCGTTCCAAGCCCCTGCCAGCACTGACTTCTTTGACTCGAAAATTCAAAGTTGGAATTCGAATCACCTGATTATCTAACGCAAAATAAGTGGCTTGAAAAAAGCGATATTCGGTATATCTCTTCCCCCGAAATTGTACCTTTAAAATACGTTCAGATTGTAATCCAAAATTTTCTTCCCAACAATTCCGCGGCCGCATTTGATGAATAAGTTCCGGGATTTGTAAGTCATTACGGTCAAAAACTAACTCGATCGCGTTATTTTCTGGAACGTAAAAAGACATTTTTACGGTAAATCCTTGGCCAACAAACGGGTTACGTAAATTACTGCTGACCAAAAAGAAGGCCTCATTCGTATTGGTCAAAGATTCTTCAGGAACCACAAGATCATTGGCAATCTCCTCGGTAGCTCCCTCAGCTACTTGAACAACAAACGACTCCCAAGAAATTTGCTGGCCATTTACCTGAACCTCCTGCGCAGGTACTGCAAAATTTCCAGATCCCGCTGGTTGATAATATTGTGAAAAAGTTTGCGTTTGTACCACTTGCCCATTTTGAAAAAGGGATGCCTTACTGCGACTAACACCTAATTTTTTAAAATTAGGAATCTCTGGAAATTGATAAACAGGTGATTGGTCCGAAACCGGAATCGTAAAATAAATCACTAAATTTTCATTGGTCGTAATTGATTTACTCCCGATTTGTACCGTTAATCCCTCACGTGTCTGTGCAACGATTGGCTTTGGAACACCAAGGAAGAACAATAAACCCAGAAATAATATGATAATCTGATGCATCCGCGCAATTTACACAAATTGTCAAGGAGAAGAATCGATTCAGATTTAAAATTAAAAAAGTTTAACACGAAAGGAAATCCCGACAGCCGCATACCATAGTTGGCCTACATTCAAACTTTTCCCCAATGAAACATCCAATTTTAGGTCATCAGTTACATAATAGGCAAGTCCGCCATCAACCCACGTGTCTGTCAAGTTTGATTTAGGTAGTCGCCCAAAAAACTCAATATACGCATAGCCATTTTGACCTAAGTTAACATTCGGCGCAACACGAATGATACCTTCCATTCCCCCATTTGAGTGAAATTCTGAACCTATATTATAACCCACACCAAAAGGCCCGCCAAGTGAATTTTGCATGGTAAATACAACGTTCCCCAACGAATGAGAAACTTCATTTCGCTCACTAGCATCCCGATTTTGACTATTTATATCATATTGAACAATCACAGCAGTACGCGGGACCCATTTTTTCCCTTCAACTAGGTGAAATTTTGCTCCTACTGATTCCATTTTAAAGCGGGAAATGTCTCCCTGCTTTTGAAGTACCGAGTTTAATCGCAACTCTGCCCACGTTACCAAGCCAAATTTCCAAAGAGACGTAGGCATCAGGTAATCGAGTTCATCCTTTGAAACATTTCGATTAAAACCCATTTCCGCTTGAAAATAACCCTTTCGAACAATAAATGGGCATTCTGTTTGGTCCGGCCTATCTGTTTCAATACGACCCTCTTGCTGAGCCGATAAAGCAAATGATACACATAAAAATACTAAGCAAATCCATCGCATGTCTGCAATCTACAATTTTTAGGCCAGACTAAAAATTATTTTTTGCTCCCAAAATAAAATATGAGCATCGAATAAAACCTATTTTCATTTCACATGGCTATTTCATCAATTGAAGAAACAAAACTGAAAACGAGTAGGTGTATCCCTAAAAATAGTAAACTGATTTTCTTCAGAAAAAATGAACATATTTTGGAAAAATTAACAAACATATAAGTAAATTGCGTCCTCAAAATTTCCACTAATTACACTGAATCGTGAAACAAAATCAGCATTCATTCGCTGCAAGCTTATGAAAATATCAACAGCCAGATTTGAATCCAAAACATTTACTTTAGGGGACCATTTAACCCAAGAACAAAAGGATTATTTCAAAAAACATGGTGTTATCCAGTTCAAGAAATTCATATCCCCTGAAACGGCTGAATTGTTCATTACTGAATTTTCAAAAATAGAACAGCGGTGGCTCGCAGAAGAAGTTGAAAAAGTAAATGGAATTCCCCTCAAATTCGGCGAGGATTCAGCAGGCAATAAAATGATTCAACGGATGTGCTTTACTAATAAGTATAGCTCCGTTTTAGCTGAATTTTTAAAAGATCCTCGTTTTGGCTTATTAATTGAACTACTTGCGCCTTATGAAGGTAGAATTAGCGAAGAGGAAAAAGATGGGCTAGTTTTTAATCATTACATTAACCATCCAAACTCCAAATTCACACAGATGGGATGGCATACTGATTCTCCACGTGATTTATTTTTGGGCCAGCGAATTTTGCCAATGCTAAACGTCGGCATCCACCTTGATAACTGCCCATCATCGAATGGTGGTCTTCGCGTCTTACCCGGCACGCAAAACCAAGGCGTATTAAAATTACTTTTTGGTAAAAAGCAATTTATTGATCACCGTCCAGATGCACGCGAAATTGCTTTTGAAATTGAACAAGGTGATTTAACCGTTCACGATGGACGCCTTTGGCATCGTGTTGAGGTATCCCCTAATTTTGGCGAAAAATCCCGTCGGCGCGTCATGTACGTCCCCATTATCACAGGGAAGTACAAACCCAAAACTGAAAATAGTCGGACTCCTTTTTACCACCGATTTGCGAAAGTCATTACAAAATAATAGCCTTTTAATCCTGCGATTCCATAAATGATTGTAAAATTATCGTCGCAGAAATACGGTCAACGGTGCCTTTGACGCGACGGTCTTTTTTTGACATGCCCCCCGCAATCATTGCTTGCATGGCAAGCTGAGAGGTAAATCGCTCATCATGTTCTATGATGGCCATTTCAGGAAATTTCTTTTTGAAATGTTTAATCAACACGCGTACGCCGTGGGTAGAATCTGTGTCTGTATTGTCGAGATTTTTGGGCATCCCAATAACCACTTTGTCTACAAGTTCTTGCTTGAAATAAACGGCCAAATAATCCAATAACGTATGTGTAGGAACAGTATCAAGCCCATTTGCGATGATTTGAAGCGAATCCGTAACGGCTAAGCCAGTACGTTTCAATCCAAAATCAATCGCCATTATTCGTCCCATACCTAGGCGTAAAAACCCTTGTCGCGCATAATTTTATCCATCAACTTACGGTCATTATCAGAAAAAATCGAAAATGGCAGGTACAAGAACTGATACTTGCCCATTTCTAAGATATAGGCTTGCTTGTCTTTGTAAGCTGATAATATCATATCCCACTTTAATATTCCGCCTTCTTTTTCAGAAATTTTCATGAAAATTTGCCGACTGTCAATCTCGTAGCGATACTTGTCAAACAATTGTTTGTATTGCGCAAGTTGGGTAATTCCTGTGAACTGAATTAACCAAAACAGAATATAACCAACCACACCAATGGCTAAAAATATGTAAATCCAATAATTTTTATAGGTTCCAGAAAGGTTGAGGAATACATTTACCCCAAGGAGCACTAAAGGAATAAAAGCCCATTTCCATTGATTTGAAAACAATTGACGCATGCAAAGGCCTACGTATTTATTTTTTTCCAATCCGTATTTTTTGGTCTTGATTGCCAGTGGATTGGAGGGTGCTTGCATCTGAGCGCGTTGCTGCCCACCATACATTTTAGCCATAAGTAAATTATTTTAAACGCTAAATAAAGCCCAAAGGTACAAAAATTGGATAATTTTGGGTAATTTTAATTCGCTAATTTAGTTTTTACGCAAAAGAATATGTCGGCAAAACAAGTACTAGACGGTCCAGCCTTACTGCAAAAAATCAGACGAATCTCTTTTCAGATTTTCGAAAATAATTTCGAAGAAAAGGAAATCATAATCGCAGGAATCGTAGGTCAAGGTTTCGCATTAGCTGAAATAATCTGCAAACATTTGCATGAAATATCCAGTATTCAAGCGAAAGCAGTCTCCATCACCTTAAATAAAGACGTTCCGTACGAAAGTCCAGTGCAATTTGACACCGACTTATCAGCACTCGAGAATAAAGTTGTTATTATTGTGGATGACGTTTTAAATACCGGAAGGACGTTTTCTTACAGCTTAGCCCCATTTCTAAGTATCCCAGTAAAGAAGCTACAAGTTGCCGTACTAATCGATCGTAATTATCGAAAATTTCCAATTGCCGCGGACTATATTGGTTATGCATTATCCACTACGCTCTCCGAACATGTAGAAGTAGTTATTTCGGATCCGGCAAAGTGCGGTGTATATTTACGTTAATCATTCCAAATCTCCCAAGCTTTTTCTGCTTGACCATGTAACATGGCCAACCCTGCATGCGTACCGCCCACACCCTGCGCTCTCCCTTTGCGCAAAAAACTAGTTTCTAGCGGGTTGTAAACAATGTCATATAGGTAGTGTTGGCTCGTTAATCGTTCAAACGGAATTGGAGGAAAAGTTTCTACATGGGGATGCATTCCTAACGGAGTGGTATTAACAATTAAACCAATTTCAGGCAACAAATCTGCAAGTGAATCATACCCAACTGAATCATCCGCTGGCGTACGTGAAACTTTGACCACAGATATTCCCAAATCCTCAATAGCCGCAATCACCGCTTTCGCAGCTCCACCTTGACCTAATACGCAAGCCGACTTAGACTTAAACTCAGCCAAGGCCGACCAATCTAAGAGCGTTTGTTGGAAACCAAAATAATCGGAATTGAATCCTTTGATTCGGCCATTTGGCATAAATTTAATGGTATTAACAGCGCCGATACGTGCAGCCGATTCATCAATTTCGTCTAAAAAGGGAATGATTTGTTGCTTATAAGGGATCGTCACATTAAGTCCCTTGAGATTCAAATTATCCCGTAAAATAGTTGGAAAATCTTGAATTGATGGAAGTTCGAACTGTGTGTACGCATGCGAATCCGAAAGTCCCAATACATCAAATTTATCCGTGAAATATTTCTTAGAAAACGAATGCCCAAGCGGGTATCCAATCAGTCCAAAAAGCGATGTTATAGCCATCTTATTTCTTCGAAAATGACTGTTTAAGTACCCCAATAAGAATGGGCAGAACGGATACAGCTACAATGCCTAAGACTACTTTTTCAAAATTGGACTTAACCCATTCATTGTCGCCTAAGTAATAACCGGCCAACGTAATACTGAAAACCCATAGGCAAGCACCCAAAAATCCATACAATAAGTAGATGGGGTAAGACATACGTCCAGCGCCAGCGACAAATGGAGCTACCGTCCGAACAATTGGGACGAAACGTGCTAAAATAACCATTTTTGAACCATACGTAGCATAAAATTCCTCTGTCTTTTCAATATGAGTTCGTTTCAAAAACAAAACTTGCTCTTTACTTTTGATCCAGGAACTAAAATTACGGCCGATAAAATAATTCAATTGATCTCCCAAAAGCGCAGCTATAATGAGCAAAGGAATAACTGTTGACAAACTCAATTGACCACTAGCAGACGCTAATAATCCCACGGAAAAAAGCAAGGAATCTCCAGGCAATAAGGGCATAATTACTAATCCCGTCTCAACAAATACAATTGCAAATAAAAGGGCGTAGGTTAGTGAACCATTGGCAGCGATAAAATCGCTTAAAAAAGTTAATGGATCTTTTAATAGATCAAGCAATAATTGAATCATATGAAAGCGCGGAAATCATGCGGTAAATGAAAGACTTATTTAGTCAAAAAATGATCAAACGTATCGCCACGCAAACCTAGTCGGATTGTCTCAAGCGAAGTTACTTCGCTTGGGGCGATATTTCCCATGTTCACATTGGCGCCCACTAGCTTAACAAACCAAACTTGCTGAGATTTCTGCGGCGCTTCCCAAAGTATCTTATCCTCTGGAATTTCAGTCAAAATTTCTTCTACCAACCCTTGACGAACTTCCCCAGAAGAACGAAAAAGTCCTACATTGCCTCCTTCACGTGCCTCCCCAATTACCTTCCATGCACCTGCTTCTAATTCCATGCGCATCAATTTAATCCATTTATACGGTGGTATTATTTTAGCTTCATCCTTGGAGCCCACTTCGGAAAGCACGGTGACTTGTTGGCTCAATGTCCGAATAAACTCGCATTTTACGTCTGACTCCATCTCAACCGAACCATCAGACACCTCTGCATATTCCATTCCAAATTCATCTAAAACACGTCGATATTCATCAAACTGTCCTCGAATATAAAAAGCCTCAAAAAGCGTCCCGCCAAAATAAACGGGAATGCCTGCAGACTTGTAAATAGCTAGTTTTTCTTTAAGATTTGGCGTAACATAAGATGTTGCCCAACCCAATTTAACGATATCCGTGTAGGCACCAGCTATCTCAATAAAATCCTCAACTTGACGAAGGCTCAACCCTTTGTCCATGACCATGGTCAACCCTTTTTGTCTTGGCTTACTTGTCCGGTCAGGAATTTGGCTCAAATTGTAATTCATAGGTTTTTTAGATTGTAACTATTAATTAAATACGTACATGCTAGACACTAGTTCGCAAAAATAAGCATTCCATCTCGTTGTGGCAAATCCCGAAATACTCATATATTTGTCGGACTTTAACTTATCATCATGAGACCTTTTTTTCTTTTATTAATTTGTTCGCTTTTAATTACGTTTAATAGTGTCGCAAACGGTAGTTCAGACCAGATTCTTGGGGAATGGGTTTCGGAACAGCGGGATGGGAAAATCACAATTTTTAAACAAGGAGACCGCTATTTTGGAAAAATATCCTGGGGAAAAATTCCTGGGAAAAAGGACACAAACAATCCAGATCCTAAACTCAGAAACCGCGATTTAGTGGGTGCGGTCATCCTTCAAAACTTTACATTTACAGGGGAAAGCTGGGAATCAGGAACAATTTATGACCCGAATTCTGGCAAAACCTATGATTGCATTTTAAAGGTAAAAGACAAAAATCAAAAACTAGACATACGCGGTTTTGTAGGCTCAGCCATGTTTGGCCGAACCTCTACATGGTCCCGCTCTTAATTACCCCTTAAACTAACGCCTAAGATGATCCCAAACGAGTCAATTATCGCATATTTAAATCAGAATTTAAATAAAAAAATTGCGGATGGAAATCCCAATCCAATTACAACTTGGCTGGACGGAACTTTGCTAAAAGCCTCCGCAGGGTCAATTACGGCTGAATTTGACGTTCGCTCTGACCAGTGTAACCATGCGCAAGTAATGCATGGCGGAATCATCACCACAATTTTGGATGAGATCATGGGTATGACACTCATTACGTTAAAAATAGAACACCTTTATGTGACCATCAACTTACATGTTGATTTTCTTTTTGGAGCAAAAGCGGGTGAAAAAGTAATAGCCGTTTCCGAGGTTTATCGCGTAGGTAAGAAAATTGCGAATGTAGAAGCCAAACTTTATAATAAAGAAGGAAAGCTACTAGCAAAAGGATCGAGTAACCTGGCAGCTACGTCTATTCCTGTCAACTTCTAAGCCAAAACCTGATAGGTGATGAACGCAGCCAAATAAGCTAAGGCAGTCATGTAGAAAAACTGGATCGCGGGATATTTCCACGATTTTGTTTCCCGGTAGGTCGTCGCTAAGGTACTCATGCATTGCATCGCAAAAGCATAAAATATCAACAACGAAAATCCAAGTGCGGCATCATAAAGTGGCTTCCCCGTATCAGGGTTGATTTCGGCGCGCATCCGATTCTTAATTGTTGCATTTTCATCATCCACATCTCCGCCCAAACTGTAAATAGTGGACATCGTTCCCACAAACACCTCGCGCGCAGCAAATGACGTTATTAAAGCAATACCTATTTTCCAATCGTAACCTAAAGG
Organism: Aquirufa sp.; assembly: GCF_044377215.1. Taxonomy (GTDB): domain Bacteria; phylum Bacteroidota; class Bacteroidia; order Cytophagales; family Spirosomataceae; genus Aquirufa. Next base: position 46,613 of record NZ_JBILJM010000005.1, on the reverse strand, counting down.
TTTTATAGCAGGCTCTATAAAATGTCCAAAATGTCCGGCATAAGATTGCTCCAACTTTTCTGCAGCGATTCGATTGGATAACTCACTGGCTGACAGGTTAGGGTTAGCTTTTCGTAAGCGTGCATCAACTTGGCTCATACTATCACCAGGGCCATAACTAGCTAATACCCATAAAACAATTGATATGGCAACAATAATTTTACCTGCTTCAAAAACAAAGGCCTTGACTGAATTTAAGATAGAAATCGCCATGTGTTTGAACCTAGGCGCTTTGTAGGTGGGTAATTCCATGATAAAATAACTTCGCTCTTTGACCTGCAAAATTTGCTTCATCACCCAGGCTGAAATAATGGCCATTAAAAAGCCCAACAAATACATACCAAAAAGAGCCAATCCCTGCAAATTGAATAGCCCAAACAAGGTGCTTTTTTCCGGAACAACCAACGAAATTAAGATGGTGTAAATTGGCAAACGCGCCGAGCAAGACATCAAGGGCGTTACCATAATTGTAATCAAACGATCTTTCCATGATCCAATTGACCGCGTACTCATGATAGCAGGCACAGCACATGCAACCCCTGAAATCAAAGGAACAACAGATTTGCCATTCAAGCCAAATCGACGCATCAATTTATCCATAATAAACATGACACGAGACATGTAGCCCGTTTCCTCCAACATGGCAATAAAGAAAAATAGGAAGGCAATTTGAGGTACGAAAATCAAAACTCCACCAATTCCCGCCACAAGGCCGTCGGTCAATAAACCCGTCAAAGCAGATGCGGGCAAAACTGCTTTCAACCAATCATTCAAATACGCCACACCCCCATCAATCGCATCCATCGGGTAGACTGCCCAAGTAAATACTGCCTGAAACATCACAAATAACAGCAAGAAGAAAAATAAATACCCGCCGACCGAATGTAAAAAAAGTGAATCAAGCCGATCCGTCCACGTTTTAACAGGCGGAGCGTCCCATTGACGATTCAAATTAATCACACAACGCTCGACCACCTCAGATAAGGCTTCATACCTTTTGACCGTTTCAGAGGTTTTGTATTCTTCAGATTTAAATTGAAATTCATCCTGTATGGCATCAAAGGTCTTGCGCTGATCCGGGGAAAACATTTTCATTCGATCATGCTCCATAAGCCACAATAAAGAACGGTATGGATCCGCCTCCCCGAACTTCAATTCAATCCCTGCCAACAATTGCTCATCCACTGGCAATGGTAATCCATCATTTGACGCGTAACGATTTGCTAACGTTTTACCAACAGCCAAACGTAAGCCATTAACACCAATCCCTTTTTTCGCATTAATTTCAGCTACCTCGACATTTAACTCGCGGGCTAACTTGATTGAGTTAATCACATACCCTTCCGACTCCGCAACATCAATCATATTTAAAGCAAGTACCGTGGGTATACCCAAATCACGCACCTGCGAAAAAAGCAATAAATTTCGTTTTAAATTAGAAGCATCCGCCACCACAATCGCCATGTCCGGATAATCTTCATGGGTAGGATTACCCAAAATATTGATAACCAACTCCTCGTCAATGGACTTCGGATAAATACTGTAGATACCGGGTAAGTCTAAGATGTCAACTTCTTGTCCCGGTTCAATTTCCCAAACACCTGACAACTTATCCATGGTCACACCTGGGAAATTACCCGTCTTTTGCCGCAAACCCGTGAGGCTATTGAACAAGGAGGATTTCCCAGCATTTGGATTACCAATTAACGCTATTTTAGGCCTTTGTGACAAAATCAGTTTTTTAAGGGATTAATTTGAATAGTTGCCGCTTCATCCTTGCGCATGGTCAACGTGTAACCTGAGACCTTAATCGCTATCGGATCACCAAATGGCGCTAGATGCGTCATTTCTACCTCAGAACCAGGCAAACAGCCCATTTCCAATAACTTCAACGAAAGTAACGCATCCGTAAAACCGATAATTTCGCCACGCTCACCTATTTTTAAATCAGCTAAAGTCTTACGCGTATTCAAGTCCACTTATTTAGAATTATTCAAAATTAGGTTAAATGTACTAAGTATTTTTGACCTAAAAAATGATAAGCAATAGTTTTAGTTCGTATTGTACCCGAAAGCAAAATTTCTATCGTAAATTGCGGGTCCTTTAGGATTTTTCAAACAAAATGTTCGGTCAGATACCTGTTTTAGTCAAAAAAGAAATGCAATTGGAATGGCGTCAGCGCTATGCATTGCATGGATTGCTGCTTTACCTGGCCTCCACCATTTTCGTTTGTTACCTTTCTTTTAAAGCAAAACAACATAGCATCAACCCCATAACTTGGAATACGTTGTTTTGGATTATCCTGCTTTTCATCGCTATCAATGCAATCGCGAAGAGTTTTACACAGGAACCAAGCCAACGAAACATCTTTTATTACACCCTTGTTAGCCCGGAAGCAGTCATCTATTCTAAAATAATTTATAATTCAATCGTCATGATTGGGGTTTCATTGATTGGAATTTTATTTTACTCCTGGGTCATGGGCAACCCAGTTGGTAACATGCCACTTTACCTTCTATCCATTATTTTGGGGTCCATTGGTCTTGCATCGACACTCACACTCATGGCAGGCATTGCAGCACAAGCTGAAAATTCGGCAACATTAATGGCCGTTTTAAGTTTCCCTATTATCATTCCTTTACTACTACTTTTATTGAAATTATCGAAAAGTGCTATGGACGGAATTTCCATTCAAGAAAATTATGACGAAATTGCCATTCTCGGAGCACTAAATACGATTGTAGTCGTTTTATCAGGCATCTTATTTCCCTACATATGGAGACACTAAAAAAGAACTTTTGGAAATTCGTGTGCATTGCACTTCTTTTTTACACCGTCTATGAGGGTCTAAATGGCAAAGTGCCTCGCCAAGCCATATTAAACGAAACAGTACGGAACTTGTATTTTCACGTAACGATGTGGTTTACCATGATATTCCTACTCGGAACATCCGTATATCATTCAATTCAATACCTCCGAAAAGGAGATCTGCAGGCAGACACCAAATCCTATGCCTATGTCGAAACAGGTCTTGTTTTTGCACTTTTAGGCCTAGTAACTGGGTCCTTTTGGGCCAAATTTACATGGGGTGATTGGTGGACAAACGACCCAAAATTAAATTCTGTTGCCGTAGGCTTACTGATTTATCTTGCCTATTTATTGGTTCGCTCATCACTCCCAGATGACCAACAAAAAGCTCGAATATCATCCGTATACAATATATTTGCCTTTATTGTTTTCATGGTGCTCATTTGGATTCTTCCCCGCATGACGGATTCATTGCACCCGGGGAATGGCGGTAACCCTGGATTCAATTCCATGGACTTAGACAATCGCATGCGTATGGTATTTTATCCAGCGATAATAGGCTGGACCATGTTAGGATTCTGGATTGCGAATCTGCGCGTCCGAATTAAACAGATTGAACAACAAATCGAAGAAAAAGAATAATATGAAAACGAACTTATTCAGCCTACTTTTAATACTAACTACTTTCGTGGCAAATGCACAATCCGAGGTAGAAATGGCCGATCAATTTCGGGCCGACGGTAAAATAAATGTGGTAATCGCTGTAATCGGCATCATTTTGGTGGGATTATTTGTGTATTTGTTTCGCTTAGACCGCAAAATCACTGATTTAGAAAATCGCCTCAAATGAAAAAAACACATATCGTAGGGCTAATCCTTATTGCGATTGCCATCGGAATTATACTGATTACCACAGGGGATGCAAGTACGTATGTGGGATTCGATGAAGCAGAACGCATCGGTCAGCAAGACCCTAATCAAAAAGTTCATGTGGTCGGCAAGTTAAAGAAAGACGTGCAAGGGCATATTATAGGGCTACAATTTAACCCTGCGTTAGATGCCAACAGGCTGCAATTTATTGTACAGGATAGCTTGGGTAGAGAAAATGAAGTAATTTACGCCGCTCCGAAACCACAGGATTTTGAGAAATCAGAAAAAATCGTGTTGGTGGGAAGCATGAAGGCCGACAAGATTTTTTATTGTGATAAAATATTATTGAAATGCCCATCGAAATACCAAGAGGGTAAAATTTCCGCCGACTCAAGCGCTTCAGTAGAAGCAAAAAAATAATTATGATACACGAAAGTATTGGCCAAATAGGACATGGCCTCGTCATTATCTCATTTGTAACAGCTCTTCTCGCTACATTCGCGTACTATAAGACGAGTCAAACAGATGCGCTAAACACGGAATGGAGACAAACTGCGCGCACCTTATTTTTCATCCATTTTGCCGCTGTAATCGGTGTGGCCTACAGCCTTTTTCACATCATTTACAATCACTATTTCGAATACCATTACGCGTTTACGCATGCTTCGCTTGCCCTACCACTTCAATTTATGATTTCTTGTTTTTGGGAAGGACAAGAAGGCAGTTTCTTACTTTGGATATTTTGGCAGGCGCTACTTGGTTTGCTGTTAATGATCAGAAATCCCACTTGGGAGGGCCCAGTGATGACCGTTTTTGCGCTTGTTCAAACTTTCTTAACCTCCATGATTATTGGCGTTATCATTCCGGTCATCGACTTGAAAATTGGCTCCTCCCCATTCTTGCTTTTGCGCGAAGCACAACCCGACTTGCCCGTTTGGAGCATGCAGCCAAACTTTATCCCGAAAGATGGCCGAGGCTTAAATCCACTATTACAGAATTATTGGATGGTGATTCATCCACCTACCTTGTTTCTAGGTTTTGCCATGACTTTAATTCCATTTGCCTACTTAATTGCAGGGCTTTGGAAAAATAAGTTGACCGAATGGATTAAACCTGCATTACCATGGGCCTTGGCCTGCGGAGGTATCCTAGGCATTGGAATTTTGATGGGTGCTTACTGGGCATATGAAACCTTAAATTTTGGTGGATATTGGAATTGGGATCCCGTAGAAAACGCATCGCTCGTACCTTGGCTAATTCTAATTGGTGCCATCCACACCATGGTAGCCTACCGTAATTCAAGTGCGGCGTTAAAAACCTCCATAATTTTGGTGATTTCAGCCTTTATTTTGGTTCTGTACTCAACTTTCTTAAATCGTTCCGGTGTATTAGGAAATGCTTCAGTGCACTCTTTTACAGACCTTGGACTATCCGGTCAATTACTCGTTTACATGCTAACTTTCCTTGTTGGTGCCATCGCATTCGCTTGGTATCGTTGGAAAGACCTACCCAAAGACGAAAAGGAAATTGGGGTCTATTCAAAGGAATTCTGGATTTTTGTTGGTGCATCTATATTGGGCTTATCGGCATTCCAACTAACATTTACAACGTCTATTCCGGTCTACAATACTATCGCGGAGGCCTTTGGATTAGTTTCTAATCTGGCACTACCTGCTGATCAAGCAGAACATTACAGTAAAATTCAAATATGGATTTTTGTAGCAGTTGCTATTTTAAGTGCAGTAGGTCAGTACGTTTGGTGGGGGAAAATTAAGGAATCAACTAAATGGAAGCCACTTTTAAATGCGGTGTTAATTGCCAGTTTACTAACCGTATTATTTGTTAACCTGGGCAAGATCTATACGGCTTCCTACATTGTACTTTTGTGGAGTAGTCTATTTTCTACAATTGCCAATGGAACCATCCTTTGGTTTTTGATTAAACAAAAATTCTCGCTATCAGGCGGTGCAATGGCACACGTAGGATTAGCGATTATGTTGATTGGGGTGTTGTTTTCATCTGGATACTCTAAAGTTGTCTCACTAAATCGGTCGGGATTTGCCATCTCAAATAAAGTCGAAGAATTTACGAAAGATAACAACAAAGAAAACAAAGAAAATCTTCCACTTTGGCTAGGACAAGGGGCGCAAATGCAAGATTATTTGGTGACTTATAAAGGCCGTAAAATTGCTATTCGCGGAAAATCAGGATACTACAACAAAAAAGATTTTGAAATTATTGAGGGCGATTTTCATGCTGTGGCGCTTCGTGACGTAACACAAGATGGAGAATCTATTGCGAAAAAAGGCGATACACTAACTGTAGAGCCTGAGAATAATTATTACGAATTAGAGTTTAAGAATGCAGAGGGAAAAGTAGTTTCACTATATCCGCGCTGGCAAGTAAATCCAAAAATGGGAACCGCCATTTCGCCGGATGTAAAACACGCCTGGGGACATGATATTTACACCTATGTTTCGCTAGACCCACGCTTGGCTGCCGAGGCGGGTGAGGAAAAGCAATGGAGTCAAACTATAAATTCAAAGGTCTCCATTGGCGATACTTTGTTTTTAAATGATTTTGTAGCCGTCCTAAAAGACGTGAGCCGCGTAACGAATGTCGAAGGGGTAAGCCTAAGCGAAACAGATGCCGCTGTTCAGGCCAACTTTCTGGTGCTGGGTAAAAACTTCCAACAGTTTGATTTGAAACCAACCTTTATTATTAAAGACGGTATGGTTGCGATGCCCGCTTTTGAAAGCGAGGAGACAGGTATAAAAATTAAATTTACGGCGATAGACCCAAAGACACAGCAGTTTAGTTTTGCGGTTAATACGACCCAGCAAGACTTAATTATTATTAAGGCATTGGAAAAACCGTATATCAATTTGGTTTGGGTTGGATCGATTCTTATGTTTATTGGATTATTTGTCGCTACATTTCGTCGGACAGAAAAAAATATCGCTTAACATGAGCCGTAGAGAAAAATTAAGTATTTCGGGTGCCATCGGATTTTTAATTATCTGGATTATTGACCTAAATAGTCCGACACCCAAGGAGATTCAAGGCGACTTTTGGAATGAAATATTTTACCATTATGGATGGCTTATGTACGCCGTTGCTTGCCTCTTTTATTATCAATTTTCGAAAAATAACCGATTGAAAAAGGAGGAAGAAGAATCAAAAAAAAATAATTAATGAGTCCAGAATATACCATTCAAAGTAGTCAAATCATTGGAATAATCACTTCCATGGTATTTTCTGCATTCTTTTCTGGAGTCGAAATGGCCTTTGTTTCCTCGAATAAATTGTACTTTGAACTCAAGTCGAAACAAAATATCCTGAGCGCCAAAATCATTTCTAATTTCAACCAAAGTCCGTCTCGATTTATAGGCACAATGTTGATAGGAAATACATTATCGCTGGTTGCTTATGGTATTTTCATGGAAGAATATCTTCACCATTTAATTTTGAACAACATTTCATTAATTGAAAATGAAATTATAGCTCGCTTACTAGCTTCTATTCTAGCCACAATCTTAATTTTAATGACCTCTGAATTCACCCCAAAAAGTGTGTTTTTAATCAATCCAGATGCCATTCTAGAGTTCCTTGCTATCCCAATTTGGATAATTAATACGCTTATGTTCCCCTTAGTATGGAGCACTGTTGGCCTATCTAAATGGTTCATTACCCAAGTTTTACGTCTTCCTTATTCGGAGGAAAAGCCCGCCTTTGGACTCACAGACTTGAATCATTACTTACAAAATTTAAATCGGAAGATTTCGACTGAAGAGGAAAATGAAGTTGACACTAAAATCTTTCACAATGCCCTCGAATTCAAACAAGTAAAGGTCCGCGAATGTATGATTCCTCGGACAGAAATTACGGCTATTGAAGTAGAGGAAGGCATTGAAGGCTTAACCCATGTATTTATCGAGAGTGGCCATTCTAAAGTTTTGGTTTACAAAGAAACACTTGAGGAGGTAATTGGCTATTGCCATTCGTTGGAATTATTCAAAAAGCCAAAAGACCTGTTGGCCATTTTAACCCCCATTCCAATCGTTCCTGAAGCCATGCCAGCGAATGACCTGATGATCAAGTTCTCCAAAGAGCGTAAATCACTCGCATTAGTCGTTGATGAATTTGGAAGTACCTCCGGATTGGTCAGCATGGAGGATGTTATGGAGCAGATTTTTGGTGAAATTCAAGATGAGTATGATGACTCCGAAGATTGGATTGAAAAGGAATTAGATGATCATACGTATTTGCTTTCAGGCCGACATGAAATTGATTACTTAAACGAAAAATATGCTTGGAATTTACCCGATGGCGACTATGAAACGCTGGGAGGAATGCTCATTAGCTTGTATGAAGACATTCCTGGTGTGAATGAGGTTATTACATTAAGCCCTTTTCAATTCCAAATCATTACGGTAACAGACGCTCGAATTGATACGGTTAAAGTGATTATTACAGGGAAAATATCGAAAGACGAACCTATTAAAGGGAAGCACTAAGTACCCGCTGGAGTGTCTGGCATTTCATTTCTGTCTCTTGCCATTCTGTTTCAGGAACAGATTCCTCCGTAATTCCGCAACCTGCAAAATAAGTCGCCTTCATTTGTTTAGTACCATGTTCCAAGCGGACAGTACGTAGATTAACAAACAAATGTGTCTCTTGATCCACATTAACAGGACCCAAATATCCACTGTATAGTGATCGCTGATGCTTTTCTACGGAATGAATCCAAGATTTTGCTGCTTCTTTAGGTGTGCCACAAACGGCAGAAGTCGGGTGCAAAAGGTCTAACATAGTAGAAATTAAACCTGGATAATGATACTTCTGCGTATCAACCAAGTATTCCGTTTTTAAATGCATCAAATTTCCGGCCAATACGGTTTTAGGCCCATTTTCAACATACTCTCTCAAGCGTATCCGCTTAAAACAATCAATGATATAGCGGCTTACATAGGCTTGTTCCTCAATCTCCTTTTGTGACCATCGCACCTCCTGGACAGATAACTGCGTGCCATCTGCTTGCGAAGCTGCATGCGTACCTGCAAGTGAAATCGTACTAAAAACTCCCGCTTTATTCTGCGAAACAAGTATTTCAGGGGTAGCGCACATCCACGTACTCCCTAAAGCAGGAAGATATACGGCACATACAAATGCGGTTGGATAAGCCAAACATAAACGATCAAAGGCCTCCAAAACATCAAAAGACGGATCAAAAATTTGTTCTGCCGTACGCGATAAAACTACTTTCTGAAACTCCCCAAGATGAATCTTTTCAACCGATCGCTGAACCTGCTCTTTAAAATACGCCTTTTGATCTTCGTCTACCACCACAGCAACATCATTTCCCACGGGTAAATTGAACGTGACAACAGGTAAGGAGTGTATGTGACTTGCCAATAAAAAATAGGGTTCTCCTTCAAAGGGGGCTACTATAAATCCACTTGGTAAGGCCGCTAAATCCAAAGAAGCTTGTTTCACTCCCCCAGTAGCGTCTACCATCAAGTGCTTTTCAGGCTGATTAGGCAATCGCCAAACAACGATGGCATGTTCTGATTGAACTGCATCTTCCCACAACTGACTCCACAAATTTGACATTAATCTACTTTCAATATAGCTACAGTTAAACGACTCGCACAGATTAATTGTTCGTCCTCATCATGAATTTTTATTTCGTACACATGTAGTGTTTTTCCAATTCGTAACGGAATGCAGGTTCCTACGACAAAACCTCCGCGCGCCGATTTCAAGTGGTTGGCATTAATTTCAACCCCGACCCCTTTGTAATGTTCCGGATCTGGTACAGCTAAGCTAGAAGCAATGCTACCCATCGTTTCTGCTAATACAACGGATGCGCCACCATGTAGTAAGCCGAAAGGCTGTTTTGTTCGATGGTCAACAGGCATTTTAGCTTTGATAAAGGTTGCATGGATTTCAGTGAACTCAATTCCCAGATGCTCGATCATATTACCCGCTGCCCATGCATTTATGGTATCAAGAGAAATGGCCGTATTAAACATAAATATTCGTAGTTTTGTGGCGTAAAATTCGGAAATATTTGCCGAATAAAGACCCTTTCGTAATTTTTTATGCATTCGATTAAAGACATTTACTTGATACGCCACGGCGAAACGATATACAACCGTTCCGGGGTAGTTCAGGGCAGCGGTATTGATGCAGATTTGAATGAATTGGGTCAAAGACAAGCCGAAGCTTTCTACGCGCATTATCATCACCTTGAATTAGACAAAATCTATACCTCTGCGCTGAAGAGGACACATCAGTCGGTCCAACAATTCATCGAAAAGGGGCTTCCATGGGAGCAACACGCTGGTTTAAACGAAATTTCTTGGGGTGTTCGTGAGGGTCGCACCCCGAATACAGCAGACGATACTTACTATCGAAATTTAACTAAAACATGGCGTGAAGGCAATGTGCACGTGCAGTCTGAGGAGGGGGAAAGTCCACTTGAGGTTTTAGAAAAACAAAAACCGGTCGTCGACCTAATTCTTTCGCGTCCAGAAGAAAAATCGATATTGATTGCGATGCATGGGCGTGCCATGCGAGTTTTACTTACGCATTTGTTTGAAAAACCATTGCACAAAATGGATGATTTTGCGCATCAAAATTTATGTTTGTATCATATTCAATACGACTACAAGCTGGGTCGGTTCAACCTGTTACAAGCAAATCAAACAGATCACTTACGCGACTTGCCCGAATCTATGTAAGGATGAAAAAAAATCAGCTTTATTGGTCATTGCAATTCGGCGGATGGTTCGCATGGGCGCTCAATGAAGCGCTGCTTTACACAAATCAATATGGTTGGAAATGGGCATGGCTTTTTTCATCGTTGGCCAATATTTCGCTCGCCATTTTCTTAACCCACCAATACCGACGGAAAACTAAACACTTCCATTGGCAAGATCTGAGCTTATTTCGCTTATTACAAATGAATATCCTAGCGCTACTTTTCATGGCGCTCTGTCTGGTAGGATTAAACATCCCTATGGATTATACCTTTCTGCAAGAAAGCTATGACGTTACATTGAGCCCATTTATTGTCATTCAGATTTTATTCAATTTCATGAAGCCATTGGCAATTTGGCAGTTGATTTATTTCTTCTTCCAATATTCCAATAAAAAGCTAGACATGGAACGTGAGCAGGACCGATTGGAACGCACGATACAGGAAACTGAAGGTAAAGTTTTACGCGCCCAAATGAACCCACATTTTGTTTTCAACGCATTAAATAGCGTGCAAGCACTAATTACGGAAGATCCTCTAAAGGCAAAAAAGGGGATTAACCAATTGTCAAAATTACTCCGTAGCTCATTATTGACCGAGCGCAAAAAAACGATTCCGCTTGCAGAGGAACTTGAAACGGTAGCTGATTATTTGGCATTAGAAAAGATTCGTTATGAGGATCGACTCACGTGGAAAATGGATATCCCATCCGCATGTAAAAAGGCTCAAATACCACCTATGATGCTCCAAACGCTTGTTGAAAATGCCATTAAACATGGAATTTCGCATTCGGTAAAAGGTGGCATGATCACAATCGCTGCGCAATTGAATGAGGGAAGCGTACATATCTCCGTGATTAATCCTGGCCAACTAAAAGCAGAAATGACAAATTCGTTGGGGATTGGATTTGAAAATTCAAAGAGTCGGCTTAATTTATTGTTTGGAGAAACCGCTCAATTAAGTATTCGTCCATTGGACAAAAATCACGTGGAAGCAATGATGGTTTTGCCTTACCTTGAGCTAAAATAATACCTACCATGAAAGCAATTATCGTAGACGACGAGCGATTAGCCCGCAATGAACTCAAACGTTTATTGGAAAATTTCCCACATATCGAAGTGATTGGCGAGGCTGCTAATACGGATGAGGTGTCCGAATTGCTTGAGACCCAACAGCCAGACGTGTTATTTTTGGATATTCAAATGCCTGGAAAAACAGGATTTGAATGGCTTGAAACCTGGGAGGGTTATTTACCCGAGGTGATTTTTACAACAGCTTTTGATGCCTATGCGTTAAAGGCATTTGAGGTGAATGCCTTGGATTATTTGTTAAAGCCCATCGACCTATCTCGCCTCAGCGATAGCATTCAAAAATTAGAAAAGCAGGTGCAAGCGCAAACGCGCGCTACCGAAAGCCCTAGTCATAAATTGGGTGCCCAAGACCAAATCTTTGTGAAAGACGGGGAGAAATGTTGGTTCGTCCGCCTAGATCGCGTTCGCCTTTGTGAATCGATGGGAAATTATGTCCGCTTGTTTTTTGATGATCAGAAACCATTAGTTTTGAAATCCTTAAATGCCATGGAAGATCGCTTGGACCCCAAAGTATTCTTTCGCGCGAATCGCAAGCATATCATCAACCTAAATTACATTGACAAAATTGAACCTTGGTTTTCTGGAGGCTTGCAGGTTACGTTGATGGGTAAGGGCGAGAAGATTGAGATATCGCGCCGACAGTCCATTAGGTTCAAGGAATTACTCTCGCTTTGATCGTTTAGGGGCTTCGCCGAGCAAAAATCCATAGGCATGGAGGGCAGGCACATGATCAAAAATAACTTTAAGAATAGCAGTTAAAGGTAAGGCTAAAATCAGCCCTGGTATTCCCCAAATTAGTTCCCCGGCTAATAAGGCCAACATAGCAATCATGGGGTTAATACTCACCTTGGATCCGATGACCAACGGTGTTATGAAATTTGCTTCCACAAATTGAACTGCGGCTACCCAAGCAACTACGCCCATAGCAAACCCAGGTCCTAAGGTAACTAAGGTTAAAACGATCGGTAAGGCCGCTCCCACCCAAATCCCTACGTAAGGGATCAGCAATAAAATACCCGTCAAAGATCCGAAAAACAGGTAGTAATCAACGCCTAGCCACCAAAAACCAATGCAATTTGAAATGGCAACGATTAACATAACGGCTAAAAGGCCAACCAAATAACTCTGCACTACTCCGCCCGTTTTGTGCATAATTCCTTGTAACACAGAACGCTCGGTCGTGGGGAAAACCTTACTTAAAAACTCAGAAAAAAACTGCCGATAATACAAGAAGAAAAATACAAATATGGGGACTAAAATCAGGGTGGTAATCGAGTGAATCAACGTGGTGAACGTTGTAGACAAAATCGATCCGGAATTCTTTAATAGATTCATGGTTTGATTTGTCACCTCGCCCATTTGCTTTTTGCGAGAGATATTTAGGTTTTTAGATAAAAAACTTTGGAGGCTATTCAACCATGATTCGGCCTTTTTGATAAAGATGGGCCAGTCGCTTACAAACTCGGCCGCTTGCCCGATAAGTAGTAATAATAATCCGCCTAAAACCAAAACAAGCAGCAGTAAGCAGATACTAATGGAAATGGCACGGGGCAATCCACGACGCTCAAGCCAAGCACAAATGGGCAAAAGCAACATCGCAAGAATCATTCCAAATGATAATAAAATAAGTAAGTCCTGGAGTAAATACAATCCCAAAATAACCAGCGCGATGGAAATGAGCACGGCAGCTAAACGAATCGGATAAGCAGTTTTTTCGGGCATTGGGCAGGAATAATTAAATCAAAGTAAAAAAAAGTTAACAATTTCGTAATATAGCGACTCCTATCTTTGTGTCACTTCATTTAAACTAATTGTCCAATATGAATATGAGCACACAGTTTAATCAGGCGAAAATACTTTTAGTGGATGATGACCCTGATATTCTCGAGCTTCTGGAGTACAATTTAGCAAAAGAAAATTATGTTTTGGCCAAAGCTCATGATGGACAAGAAGCATTGGAAATTGTTAAACAATTTAAGCCGGCCTTAATTATCATGGATGTGATGATGCCCGTGATGGATGGAATTGAGACGGCACGCAAGATTAAAGCCATTCCTGAGTTAAAAAATACACTGATTTTATTCCTAACAGCGCGAGGAGAAGAGTTTACTGAAGTGGCGGCTTTTGATGCAGGAGCACATGATTATATCATTAAGCCCATCAAGCCGCGTGCTTTAGTTAGTCGCATCAATGCGATTTTGAAACGCGATACAGCGGAAGAAAGTCAAGAAATTATTTCGATTGGAGGATTAGTGATTAATCGGACACAATATGCAGCAACCTTTGATGGACGCACACTTGTGCTACCTAAAAAGGAATTTGAATTACTTTCTTACCTCGCAAAAAACCCGAATAAAGTATTTAACCGGGACGAATTATTAGAAAAAGTTTGGGGGTCAGACGTGTACGTCGTTGAACGCACAGTCGATGTGCACATCCGAAAGCTACGCGAGAAAATTCCGGAATATTACATCAAAACTCTGAAGGGGGTAGGTTATTTATTTTCGATTGAAAAGGCCTAATTCGAGCCATTTTTGGTAAATTGCGGCTTCAATGATGAAGCAACTTCCTTTTATTCTAGTTTTATTTTCATTTAGCCTGTTGGCAGAACATCCGAAACGCGAGTTACGAGGCGTTTGGGTAGCAACGGTCCAAAACATCGATTGGCCAAGTGCGCGCAATTACAATGGAATAACCCAACAAAAAGAATTTATTGAGCTTTTAGATTCCCATCATAAAACCGGAATCAATGCCCTATTTGTTCAAGTGCGTACTGCAGCAGATGCCCTCTATGCCAAAAGCACAGAACCTTGGTCCGCATATTTATCTGGACTACAAGGCCAAGCACCAAAACCCTATTACGATCCGCTTGCTTTCATGATTTCGGAAAGTCATGCGCGAGGCATGGAGTTTCATGCCTGGCTAAATATGAATCGGGCCAGCATGTCCACTAAATCTTTACTTAGTTCGGAGAGTATTGTGCGCAAACACCCCGAGTGGATTGTGACGTATAATCACCAACATCTTTTGAATTTTGGCATCCCTGCCGTTCGGCATTATATCACCAATGTTGTCAAAAATATTGTGCAAAACTACGATGTAGATGGCATTCATTTTGATGATTATTTTTACCCCTATCCGATTAAAAATGAAGTATTTCAGGATGGTGAGGCGTATCAAACGTATAAATTACCTAATGAAAGTTTGGCCGACTGGCGGCGTAGAAATGTGAATAACCTAATTCAAGAAATAGCTCAAGCCATTAAAGAAGTCAACCCACGTGTGAAATTTGGCATCAGTCCGTTTGGCATTTGGCGACATAAAAGCTCAGATCCCGAATATGGATCCCCGACACGAAACGGGTTACAGTCCTATGACGATTTGTATGCCGATACGGAGAAATGGGCGAAGGCTGGTTGGCTTGATTATTTAGCCCCCCAATTATATTGGGGAAATACGCATCGCGTAGCTCCCTTTGGGCCACTTGCCGCCTGGTGGAATGAGCATGGGTATGGCCGACCGATCTACGTGGGTCATGCGGCCTATCATTTAGCGGATCAATGGAATGCGGGGGAATTAGCCAAGCAATTGCAACACGCGCGGAGTTTAGATCAAGTTAAAGGGTCTATTTACTTCAGTTCAAGCCAATTAGCCAAAAACCTAAAAGGCTTCCAAGACACTTTGCGTAAATCATATTTTGCGCATTTGGCGTTAGTGCCCACGATGCCTTGGTTGGACAGCATTCCGCCCACGGCTCCGCACCAAGTGAGTTTAAACAAAAAGGGGGGACAATGGGTTTTGACATGGAAACCTGGCGAAATGAGTATGGACAAAGACCCTGCCACCTATTATTTGGTCTATAAAATCCATCGCAAGGAGGGATTGAAAGCTTTGGAACAGGCAGAAAATATAGTTTATAAAGGAAGCAAAACAGAAATGCAGATAGAGGCTTCAACCGTTGAATCCGGTCATGGATTTGTCGTAACGGCCGTCGATCGATTACATAATGAGTCAACTGCCGGCACGGTTCAATGGATCGTGCCTAACCCTAATTAATATGAGTTTACGTTTTTTACATTTGACAGTTAAAGAAATCACGGAGGAGACCTCGGACACGAAAACCATCCATTTTTGGCATCCAATACATGAGACCTTGTCGTATATATCGGGTCAATTTTTAACCTTGATCCCAACTATCGCGGGGGAAAAACCGCGCCGTAGCTATTCACTTTCTTCTTCTCCTAAAACCGATATGTCACCGGCAATTACGGTGAAGCGTATTTCGGGTGGGGTGGTTTCGAATTTTTTATGTGACCACATTAATGTGGGCGACGCGATTGAGGTTATTGCTCCCATGGGGAATTTTGTGTTAGAAGCTGATGCGAATCAAGCTAAAACCTATGTGTTTGTGGGCGCTGGCTCTGGCATCACGCCGCTTATGTCCATGATTAAATCTGTTTTGCACGGAGAACCTAAATCGAAAATTCGGGTTATTTATGGGTCGCGCTACGAAGACCAAATCATCTTCAAAAAGCAGTTGGACGCCTTAGAAGCATCATTCGCGGATCGTTTGCAGGTATTGCACGTGATCAGTAAGCCTTCTGCTTCCTGGCCGGGCTTGAAAGGTCGGATCAATCAAGCGTCTACGGTGTATTATTTGAAACAGGAATTTGGCTTAGACATTGCCAAAGCGCATTATTTTCTATGTGGACCGGTGGGTATGATGGATGATGTGCAGGCCGCATTGGGGATTTTTGATGTCCCTGCCGACCAGATACACAAGGAATTATTTAATGCAGCTCCTTCTGCAGATACGTCGATCGAGGATAATTCAGTGGCCCGTGAGATTACCTTAATCTATGAGGGAAAATCACATGCGGTGATGGTGCAACCTCATGAGACCATATTGGAGGCCGCGCTGGAGGCCGATTTAGATATTCCATATTCGTGTCAGGCTGGCATGTGCACGGCTTGTATGGGCTTGTGTAAGTCTGGATCTGTAGTGATGGATGAGGAAGATGGACTGACGGCAGGTGAAATTCAAAAAGGATATATTCTTACGTGCGTGGCACATCCGACGAGTGATGGGGTAGTGATTGATCTAGATTAATATCAGTTTTTCGGGCTTGAAAATCACTTTTTCCACTTACCTTTGGCAATCCTCCAAGGTTTGCCAAAGGTAGGGGGGAATTAGAAATCTCGGGGATCCCAAGCCACCCGCGTATTATCATACAAAGAAGCTAATCGAGTCAGGTCATCTTCATCCAACGCAAAATCAAATACCATTGCATTTTCAATCATGCGATCACGATGAATGGATTTTGGAATCGTCACCGCGCCCATTTCAATATTCCAACGAATCAAAATCTGATAGGTAGTCTTGGCCCATTTACGTGCGATTTCAACTAAAACCGGGTGATCTTTTTTCAATCCACGTACGACAGGCGCATACCCCTCGACTTGGATACCCTGCTCCTGACAGAACGCTAATTCATCCGGCAAATAACAAAACGGACTTAACTCAATTTGATTCACAGCCGGACAAATATGCGCATAGTTCAAAAGCTCCAATAAGTTTTTTTGGTAATAATTTGAAACGCCGATGGACTTGATGACACCTTGTTCATGCAAGGATTCCAACGCCTTCCACGTTTCCTTGCGCTTATCTTCCTTAGGCCAATGAATCAGATACAAATCGATATACTCCAAAGACAAATCATGCAACGACTTTTCAAACGCACGCATGGTTGAATCATATCCCATGTCGTCCATCCACACCTTACTTGTTATAAATAATTCTTCGCGTGCAACGGAAGTGGACGATATTGCTTGGCCAACTTCCAATTCGTTTCCATATATGGAAGCCGCATCGATTAAGCGAATCCCAAGATCAAGCGCTTCTCGTACCGATTGCCCAACTTCGTCTTGTTGGCCTGGCGCATACACCCCCAAACCCAGCTGAGGCATTAAATAACCTGAATTCAATCGAACATTTGGAATTTGCAACATTAGATCTAGTTTAATTTCGACTTTAAAGCTAGCTAAAATTGATGTATTTTTACAAAAAAAACAGCCGATGACCCGAGTAGTAAGCCCACAAAAAATCACACGTAAATTCTTAGCAGCCGACTTTACATTAAGTTCGTGGGAAAGTGTTTTACCTTATTTTGAAAAACTCAGCGAAACGAAAATCAACTCCTTAGAAGATTTAATCGAATTTTGTCAAAACCGTTCTGAATTGGAAAGCTACCTTTCCGAAAACTTTGCGTGGCGGTATATTAAGATGTCGTGCGATAATCAAAATGAGGCGCACCAGCAAAGCTATCAGCAGTTTGTCAATGAAATTATGCCAAATGCCTCGGTCTTCGAGGACGCCTGGAATAATAAAGTGATGCAAAGTCCATTTGCCGCTGAACTCCCACAAGAAGGCTATTCGATTATGTTACGTGGCTTGAAAAAGTCGATCGAAATATTCCGCGAAGAAAACATTCCACTTTTTACTGAATTGCAAAATTTACAAACGCAATATGGTGCGGCCACAGGTGGTTTAATGGTGGAGATTGATGGGGTAGAAAAAACGCTCCAACAAGCCAACGCCTATTTAGAATCAAATGACCGCGAAAAACGTAAGGAGGTTTACGAAAAAGTATCTGGAGCACGCTTAGCTATTCAAGAAAAACTCGATGATTTATTTGATCAATTAATTGGCAAACGCCATCAAGTTGCTCTAAACGCAGGCTTCGCAAATTACCGCGATTATGCATTTGCGAGTCTCGGTCGTTTCGATTATACCCCAGCAGATTGCTTTGAATTTCATTCGGCGGTTGCAAAAACGGTGGTTCCTATGATCAACCGTCAAGCTGAAAAACGCAAAAGTGTACTTGGCGTTACGGCGTTAAAACCTTGGGACAAGGCCGTAGATGTTCTCGGACGGGAACCCTTAAAGCCATTTGAAACGGGCGAAGAATTGCTAAACAAAACGATTGAGGTATTCGATCAGATGGATCCATTTTTGGGTAATTGTTTGAAAGAAATGGTCAAATTAGACAGATTTGATTTAGACTCACGCAAAGGGAAAAACCCAGGTGGATATAATTACCCTTTAGAGGAAAGTGGTTTCCCATTCATTTTCATGAATGCGGCTGGTCAGGTACGAGATATGGTTACGCTCCTACATGAAGGCGGGCACGCGGTTCATTCGATTTTAACGAAAGATTTAGCCTTAAACGCCTTCCGAAATTTCCCGTCGGAAGTTGCTGAACTGGCTTCCATGAGCATGGAATTAATAACGATGGATTATTGGGATACCTATTTTGCAGATCCCCAAGCGGCTAAAAGAGCAAAAATCAAGCATTTAGAGGACATATTGGACACCTTGCCTTGGGTGGCGACAATTGATGCATTCCAGCATTGGATCTATGAAAATCCGAGTCATTCCCCAGCGGAACGTGCGCAAGCTTGGAACCGAATTTATGGACAATTCTCAGATCGAATAACAGATTGGAGTGCGCATGAAGACGTTAAAACGAAACTTTGGCAAAAACAATTGCACTTATTTGAGGTACCATTTTACTACATTGAATATGCCATTGCGCAATTGGGAGCGCTAGCGGTTTGGCGTAATTACTGCCAAAATCCAACGCAGGCATTGGATAAATATTTGAATGCATTGAGTTTGGGCTATACCAAACCGATCAAAGAAATTTACGCCACGGCAGGAATTGAATTCAATTTCAGCCAAGCTTACATCCAAGAATTGATGGACTTCTTAGCGCAAAAAATTCAACAATTAGAAGAAAGCTAATTTTTTTAAACCAATTTTTGGCCTTACTTTTGCATCGTAATTTTGTCAATAAGAACAATGAAATTAAAAAATTTACTTCCGATTGTTGCCCTAGCTGTAACTGCTATTGCATGTGATTATCAAAAAAATAATACAATCAAACAAAAAGACGTTCGCAAAGATGATAAGTATGTTTACGGAATTCATCCAGATTCAGCCGCTGCGCAGTCGAAAAACACATATACAGCCAAGCCGGAATTAGAAGTTCGAGCAAATGCTATTCGTGAAAAACTATTTCAAGGAAAAGAAATTTCAAAAGGAAATTAACTACCAATATAGCTTAAGAACGAAGCCGGTCGATGACCGGCTTTTTTTATGCCCTTAGTGAATGATTAAATCGCGAACGAAAGTCAATTGGTAGAACAAAACCGTAAAAACAATAGACCAAAATATCCCTGAAATCGCCATAAAAAACAACACGCGTGGTGTAGGAACTTTAAAAGACAGGGCAAGCAAACTACCACCGATCGGGGTAAACAACAAAGGCGTCATAACCGCGATACCTTTGATCCCAAATCGCTGCCAAATACTGACAGCATAACGAACGCGTCCTGAAAATAATTTTGGTTTTTGGATACGAATCCGGGCAATTTGTTGGACTAGAAAACGACCTATCGTCAACATAACGGTGACCGTAAACATCATCCCCACCCAGGTGCAAACAATGGTCTCGAGCATGGATAATCCCAACCCAAAACCAGTCAAAGGTCCAGCTACAAATTTAATCGACGAAGCGGCCATAACCGCAAAATAGGCTCCCCACTGCATTATTTGGCACCATTATAGACCGACACCCCTTGATCCAGAAAGGAAACAAAATGGGCAATATTGGCATCAAATGCCACCGGCTTCACCATTGGGGCTGCATCATTTCGCGGATTCAACAATACGTAATGAGGCTGCGCATTTGAATTAAAACGGGCAATTTGAAAGTCAAGATTTTGATCGCCCAAGGTCTTTTTTTCTTGACCATCGACTTTAGAAACATACCATTTGTCAGCAGGTAATTCTGTTTTATCATCGCAATACAAAGCCACCACGACATACTTTTCTTGTAGGCGTTTTAATACTTGCGGGTCCGACCACACATTCTCTTCCATTTTCCGACAATTTACACAACCATGCCCAGTGAAATCGATAAACAAAGGTTTATTCACTTTCAACGCATAGGCTTTTGCCTCTTCAAAATCAAAAAATCCTTGTAAGCCCAATGGTAACGTGAGAAAATCAGCATATTTCTTTTGGCCTTGATCCGTTTTTACGGGAGCAGAAACAGTTGATTCCGATCCTTTAAAGTCCTGCGAACTCAACGGCGGCAACCAGCCCGATAAGCCTTTCAAAGGCGCGCCAAACATACCTGGAATCAAATAAATTACAAAGGCTAATACAGTTGTGGCGAATAAGGTGCGTGGCACCGACAAGTTTTTCGCAGGCCCATCGTGTGGCAAAGAAATTTTGCCAAATAAATACAAAGTCAAAGCTCCGAAAATCGCAATCCAAATCGCCAAGAAAATCTCCCGATCTAATAAATGCCAATGATACACCTGATCCGCCACACTTAAAAACTTAAACGCCAATGCGATTTCTAAGAAACCCAAAACCACTTTTACCTCATTCATCCAATTACCCGATTTAGGTAGCGATTTCATAAATCCTGGGAAGATCGCAAACATCGTAAACGGAATCGCAAACGCTAAGGAGAAACCCAACATCCCAATAATTGGCTTTAAGAAAACACCTTGTGAGGCAGCAATCAGAATGGATCCTGCTAGGGGGCCCGTACACGAAAATGATACCAAAACGAGTGTAAAGGCCATAAAAAACACGCCCATCAAACCTCCTTTGTCGGATTTGGCATCGACTGAATTAACTAAACCCGACGGCAAGACGATTTCGAAAGCACCTAAAAAGGAGATTCCAAAGAAGATGAAAATGACAAAAAAGAGCAGATTAGGAATCCAGTGTGTACTCAAGAAATTCGCAAAACTAGCCCCCGCAAAGAAGGCGAGTATCGTCCCAAAAAACACGTAAATCAAAACGATGAATAAACCGTATAAGAAAGCAAGACGCTTTCCACCTTGTTTCTTGGTGAAGAAACTCACGGTCATCGGAATCAAAGGATATACACAAGGCGTCAGCAATGCAAGCAAACCGGCGCCTAATGCCACAAAAAAGAACTCAATCAAACCACCTCCAGCTACATCAGAGGCTTTTTTTTTTGAGTCCTCCGTAGCTGAAATCTTGAAATTACCCTTTATTGGAACACAGAGGCCACTTTCATTTGAACATGTTTGGGAATCATATACCCCGTCAATCACCCAATTATCAGAAGTGATTTTAATCTTCTGACGAAATTCACCCTGCTCCGTGAAATAGGTGTACGTTCCTCCCCAAATTTCTTTATCCTCCTTGCTATGTGGATTAATCGCTTTTAACGGACCAATGGACTCAACACCCAAGCCAGGTTTTAACGTAACCGTCGTAACAACTGGCCCTAAATTAGTGTCAAAATCCGACGAATATAAATACCAACCTTTATCAATAGATACCTTAAAAATTAATTCTGCTTCTTGACCCGAAGTAGGTTGCGCAGGAGATAAGGTCCAAGACCATTTCGCTGGAGTAATTTTTTGACCGAAAAGCTGAACCGAAAACAACAGGAACAGTGCTAAAAATTTTAATTTCATTTTTGGGAAAATTATTGCCTGCAAAAATACGCTTTTTTACTTGGATACAAACGTGATATTTGTCGCGATAGTTCCAGCACAATCGTTTTTCTATTCAGATAAAAAAACGTATTTTTACACCCTTAAATTACGTATTCAAGAACTGCATTAATTCATGGCTGCTAGCACATTCCCAACCCAACGAGACACCGAAATATTTAAACTTATTGATCAAGAAGCTCACCGACAAGAATTTGGAATTGAGTTAATCGCATCCGAGAATTTCACATCGCCACAGGTGATGGAAGCACAAGGAAGCGTTTTGACAAATAAATACGCCGAAGGACTACCAGGAAAGCGTTATTATGGAGGCTGTGAGGTCGTTGACGAAGTAGAAATTTTAGCCATTGAGCGGGCAAAGAAATTGTTTGGCGCTACGTGGGCCAACGTGCAACCGCACTCAGGAGCACAAGCGAATGCAGCTGTTTTTCTTTCTTTTTTAAATCCCGGTGATAAAATTTTAGGGTTTGATTTAGCTCATGGCGGCCACCTTTCACACGGTTCGCCTGTGAATTTCTCCGGAAAATACTTCCAAGCGTTCTTCTACGGCGTAGAAAAAGAAACAGGTTTAATTGATTGGGATAAAGTAGAAGCGACCGCTTTGAAAGAAAAACCAAGATTGATTATTTGTGGCGCATCGGCCTATTCACGTGATTGGGATTATGTTCGCTTGCGTGACATTTCAGATAAAATTGGCGCCATACTATTGGCCGACATTTCACATCCTTCCGCTTTAATTGCCAAAGGATTATTAAATAACCCTGTGCAACATTGCCACATCATCACCACGACAACGCACAAAACCTTGCGTGGGCCTCGTGGTGGTTTGATCATGATGGGCAACGATTTTGAAAACCCATTCGGTTTCAAAACCATGAAAGGTGACCTAAAAATGATGTCGGCCTGCCTAGACGGCGCCGTATTTCCAGGAACACAGGGAGGCCCATTGGAGCACGTGATTGCTGCGAAAGCGATTGCTTTTGGCGAGGCACTAACACCTACATTTGAAACATATGCGAAGCAAGTTCAGTCAAACGCGCAAGCAATGGCAAAGGCTTTCCTTGCGAAAGGCTATGATATTATTTCAGGAGGAACAGATAATCACTTGATGCTCATCGACTTACGACCAAAAGGCCTAAGTGGAAAATTAGCAGAAAACACCTTGATTCAAGCCGACATTACCATTAACAAGAACATGGTACCATTCGATGACAAGTCTCCATTTGTCACTTCGGGTATGCGTGTGGGTACAGCGGCAATGACAACGCGCGGTCTGAAAGAAGCTGACATGTCACAGATTGTTGAGATGGTGGATAAGGCTTTGATGAACCATGACAACGAGGCGGTATTAAAAACAATTAAAGGAGAAGTAAATGAATGGGTAAAGCAATTCCCATTATATCTATAATATACAACAATGGCTTTAGATCAAGATTGGGACGATGAAGTAGATGAGGATAAGGACGGGACGGAAATGTCTTTTCTGGATCACTTAGAAGAGTTACGCTGGCACATCATCCGGTCCATGGCTTCTATCCTAATTTTTACGATAGCAGCTTGGATTTTCCGAAATGAAATTTTCGGAATTATCATTATGGGGCCGACTAAGGTTGATTTTTGGACAAACCAAGTGTTATGCCGATTGGCAGAAATGACTGGATGGACGAGTCTTTGCTTGAAACAAGCAGATTTTATTCTTCAAAGTCGGGAGGTTTCAGGTCAATTCATGATGGCGCTTACCCAGTCAATTATTGTTGGCTTGATGTTTGCATTCCCCTATGCCTTCTATGAGGTTTGGCGTTTCATTAGACCTGGACTAAAAGAAAAAGAACAAAAAGCTGCCCGCGGAGCGGTATTTTGGGTTTCTGTATTGTTTTTTATCGGTGTTTCTTTCGGATACTTCTTGGTAGCACCGATGGCCATCAACTTTTTAGCTACGTTTAAGTTAGATCCTTCGATTCAAAATCAATTCGACATTAACGACTACATCTCGCTTTTGTCTATGTTGACGCTTGCCTGCGGATTAACCTTTCAATTGCCTATGATTGCATTCGTATTATCGCAAGTGGGTATTTTGACACCTTCATTCATGCGCGAATACCGCAAGCATGCCTTGATTGTTATATTATTGTTGGCAGCGATTATCACGCCATCCCCTGATGTGATTTCCCAATTGTTGGTCGCCTTTCCACTTTTCGGATTGTATGAGATCAGCATCATCGTTTCGGGCCGAGTATTACGCAGAAAAATGCGTGAGGAGGCTGCAGAAGCAAACGACTAATACCTTATGAATTATCTATCGGCGGAAAACATTTCGCGAAATCTTGGCGAACGCTGGGTGTTTAAAAACCTATTTTTCGGCTTACAGAAGGGCGAAAAAGTAGCGCTAATCGGGAAAAATGGAACGGGAAAAACCACTTTGATGGAATCCATCATGGGTATGCAATCCCCCGATGAAGGTAAAATCACAATTCGTAAAGGAATACGCGTAGGATATTTACCTCAAAACCCCGTTTTTGCAGAGAATGAACGCGTGTTAAATTATTTGTTCACAGATGATTTACCAAGTGCCGTAGCGATCAAGGCCTATGAAAAGGCAATGATATCCGGCGATCCGCAAGAGTTAACAGATTCTTTTGCTTTAATGGAAACGAATAACGCTTGGGATTACGAAGCTAGAGCCAAACAAATTATTACGCGTTTAGGTATTCCGGATGGGGACCAACAAGTCTCCACGCTTTCAGGGGGACAAAAGAAACGCCTTTCTTTGGCTAAGTTATTGATTGAGAGTCCGGATATTATGATTCTGGATGAGCCCACTAACCACTTGGATATTGAAACCATTGAATGGTTGGAAGGTATTTTATCCGGCCCCAATGTCACCGTTTTAGTTGTCTCCCACGATCGTTATTTCTTAGACAAAGTTTGTAATAAAATGATGGAATTGGCCCTCGGGTCGATATACACCTACGAAGGAAATTACGGGTATTTCTTAGAGAAAAAAGCCGAGCGTGAGGCGTCAGAAGCAAGTACCGTTTCGAAAGCCAAAAACCTGTATCGAAAGGAATTGGAATGGATGCGCCGCCAACCGAAAGCGCGTGGCACCAAATCACAATCCCGAATCGATGCCTTCTCTGAAACAGAGGAAATGGCGCATCGGAAAGTGGATGACAGCAAGTTAGAATTGAATATTCAAATGTCCCGCTTGGGCAATAAAATCATTGAAATCAACCACCTAAAAAAGGCTTGGGGTGAGAAGAAAATTGTCAATGATTTCACCTATACATTTAAGAAAAAAGACCGCATTGGTATCGTAGGCAAAAACGGAGCAGGTAAAACGACCTTCTTGCAATTATTGACGGGACTGGAACAACCGGATTCAGGAACGATTGATCCCGGCGAAACGCTAGTCATTGGCTATTACACCCAATTACCTTTTGAATTCAAACCCGAACAACGCGTCATTGATACCATTACGGAAATTGCCGAGGTGATTCCTTATGGTAAAAATGAGTCTTTATCTCCGAGCCAATTTTTGAGTAAGTTTTTGTTTCCGACGGCCCAACAATACACGCCGGTTTCTAAATTATCCGGTGGCGAAAAGAAGCGTTTGCAATTGATGCAGGTATTAGTGAAGAATCCGAATTTCTTGATTCTGGATGAGCCAACAAACGATTTGGATTTAGACACGCTTCAGTTGTTGGAAGACTTTTTAAGTGAGTTCCAAGGCTGTTTATTGCTCGTTTCGCACGACCGTTATTTCATGGATAATTTGGTAGATCAATTAATCCTGGTGGAGGGCGAAGGTGAAGTAAACTTCTTTAATGGCAATTATACTGATTACCGAATTGCGTTAGAAAATAAGGAAAAGGAACCAGCTTCTGTACCTAAAGCCACCGTCATAGAAAAAGAGGTAGTCTCGGTTCAAAAAGGTGCCAAATTGAGCTTTAAGGAGCAAAAAGAGTTTGAGGATTTGGAAAAAGAGATGGCTAAATTAGAATCTGAAAAAGACGCATTGATTGAAAAATTAAATAGCGGCTCAGGTGATTTCCAGGTGTTGGCCGACTGGGCAAAAGAAATTGACATATTGAAAAACACCTTAGAAGA
Source organism: Aquirufa sp. (assembly GCF_044377215.1). Lineage (GTDB taxonomy): Bacteria > Bacteroidota > Bacteroidia > Cytophagales > Spirosomataceae > Aquirufa. The sequence goes on along the minus strand of NZ_JBILJM010000005.1, from coordinate 20,366 downwards.
AAAAGAATTACGCTGGTTAGAACTATCCGAAAGAGCATAAACGATGGATCCTTTAGAAGGCAAAACACTTAAATTTATTATCGAATATTTGGTGGACAAATACGGTTGGGAAGGCCTGGCTAGTCGCATTCGAATCAATTGTTTCGCGCATGAGCCGAGTGTCAATTCGAGCTTAACCTTTTTGCGAAAAACAGATTGGGCGCGAAAGAAAGTAGAGAACTTGTACATCAAGGCGAGTCGAATGGATGAGCATCCCCCGAAATAAAAAGAGGCCCCGTTTGGGGCCTCTTTCATTTATATCCCCAGGTTTTAACCTGAGGCTACTCTAACTCTAGTTCTCAAAGAAGAAATCTTTTAATGCATAAAGCGGTTTCTCTCCAGCACTTGGATTAACAAATACAAAGTACAAATCATTAACCCCTGTTACGGAAACTGGCATCGTTGCTTGACCCATTTTTTGAATATCCACACTGCTTACGAGTTTCCCCGTTGGGCTACCTAAGCGCAACTCAAGTTTTCCTCCAGCTGTTTGGCCAGCCATAACGAATGCGGAAGCTTTGATATTTTTAATCCCAGTCAAATCGATCTGATTGAAAGATGCGTACCCTTGATCGCCAAGAGCCACCACAATTTCACCTACACCATCCACCTTCGTTTTCATCGTTTTCGCATTACCATCATAAGAGCCAGCCGCTACTTTCGCATCGCGCAACGTGACTACTTTTTGGCCTGTTGCAGGAGTCATTTTACCATTTCCTTTATCTGTATATGAAGCAGAGAAAATAAATGTTCCTGGCTTCCCCTTATCAGAAGTAACATACGAACCTTTAACAGGCTGCGTTGCTTTCTTCTTATCCGATAGGCCCAAAATATAAACCACCATTTCGCGCGCATCAGCTTTGGAAACTTGTGGGTGAGCGGCCATTACTTGCTCGCCCCAAACACCACCGCCACCATTGATAATCTTCTTCGAAAGCTCATCGATATTCTGAGAACTTGCCCGATACTTCTTCGCAATTTCCTTATACGCTGGTCCGATAGATTTCTTTTCAACCGCGTGACAGGTCTTACAATCCGACAAATCAATTAAACGTTTTCCGTTAGAGAAAGTCGTATTGCTCTTGTGGCCTTGCTCGATAATTGTCCGGTCATATCCCTCTAGATAGTTAATGTTCAAGATTACATCTTCCTCCGCAATTTTATTAGCAGCCAAAGTTCCATCTTCCTTATCTTCCACCGCTACTTGATAATTCACTGATTTATCATTCCAATAGAAGGTTTTATTACCCTCGATTTGTACGTCCACTTTAGGTACATCATTCCCTACTTTAACACGAACAGAAGCTGTATTTGAATTGCCTTTGTTGTCCTTAACCTTCAAAACTACATTGTACACGCCTGCTTTGGTAAATGTATAGGAAGGGTTTGCTGCTGTACTTGTTTGGCCATTCCCAAAATTCCAACTATACGTGATTGGATCCTTATCGTAATCCATCGTTCCTTCAGAAGAGAACTTCACTTGCATCGGAGCGGCACCTTCTTTTTTACTTGCTGTCGCAACTACTTTAGGGGTACGATTTCCTGCGTTATATTCCAATTTGAATAAAACAGCTTCCTCATTTTGCGCAAACCAGTTAGGACCATATTCCAACCCATAAATAGCTCCTTCTTTCGAGAAGGCAAAATCCATCGGGTGTATAAAGCCCATGTTAGGTAAGAACCGCTCCATACTTAAGAAATCGCCATTTTCCTTCATACTAACCGTATAAATTAAATCCCGCGACCAATCATATGCGAACAATTTACCATCGTAATAAGCTGGCAATTTTACTTTTGAATCCTTTGGATAATCTCCGTGGTGGTAAACACCACCAGCCATCGCATTACGAGACCCTTTCCCCATTACTGGAAATTCCGGAGAATCACCATATGGATAATAGATAAATGCCTTTTGTGCTTTTGGCAAATGAGCAAAACCTGTATTAAAAGGTGAATCATTTACGGGGGCATTAGGATTAAACTTTGCCCACGTTGAATCTTTATTGAAATCCCGTTGGTTATAGGGACGGTTATCGGCTACGAATAAAGGCCATCCGAAATATCCGGCCTCACGAGCCTGATTCACTTCATCATGTCCTTTTGAACCATACTTTGGCGAATCTTCTCCCGCGTCTGGACCTACTTCACCCCAATACAAGAATCCGGTATGCTGGTCTACCGCAATCCGATATGGATTACGATTACCCATCACATAAATTTCAGGTTTAACATGGTAAACTCCTTTAGGAAATAAATTACCCTCTGGAATTGTATATTTTCCATCATCTGTCGGTTTAATCCGTAAGATCTTACCACGTAAATCATTCGTGTTTGAAGAGGTTGCGCGTGCATCCCAACCGGAACGCTTGTCACGATTATCGATTGGTCCGTATCCATTCGAATCAAATGGATTGGTATCATCACCGGTAGATAAATATAAGTTACCTGATTTATCCCAAGCGATTGAACCGCCCGTGTGGCAGCAACCGTCACGCTTGACAGGAACGCGTAAAAGTACTTTTTCGCTATCCATCACTAGGGTATCTTTCACATCATCATAAACGAATCGCGAAAGGTGCTGAGCTGTATCAGGCTGGCCTGTTTGTGGCGAATAGAATAAATAAATCCAGTGATTTTTGTTGTAGTTAGGGTCCACATTGACGCCCATCAAACCGTACTCGAACTTAGAAAATACGTTCAAATCAGCTACAACTTTCACTTTACCCTTCTTAGGGTCATACATCTTTAACTTACCTTTTCTTTCTCCGTAGAAAATTTTTCCACCATCTGTTAAAGCCAACTCCGTAGGCTCATCCAAATTTTTATCTAAAATCGTTTTCGTAAAACGGTTATCCTCAGGAAGAGGACCCGTGCGCAAAGGCTTGTTGAAGTTAATGGCAGGACCTGAAGCAGCCCATTGCAAGCCACCCCAAATATGCTGAAGAACTAAAGGTTCATCAAATGTTTCATGCGTATGACCCCAGTTGGTGTAAAATGAACGTCCTCCATCGAACTCATGGTACCAGGCCATCGGGTGATAATCCCCCATTTTGCCATCCTTATACGTCTTTTCGTCCAAGGTAATTAATACCTTAACGTCTTTATTGAAGTTCTTAAAATCGTAGAATTCATCCGTACGATCAAACGTCGTAGGCATGTGTTTGGTTGATATATGGGATTGGTCAACCGCTGTAAATGTTCCTTTTTGGACATTTGGGCGCCCTGGGTGCGAAGCGAACTGGCCACCAGCTAATTGATTATACCAAGGCCAATCGTATTCGGTATCTGTCGCTGCATGTACACCAAAATAGGCTCCACCCGCTTGAATGTACCGCTCAAATGCATTTTGCTGTTGCTCGTTTAATACATTTCCCGTTGTGCTCATGAAAACAACCACCCGGTAGTTTTTTAAGTTTTTCTCGGTGAATACGGCAGGATTTTCAGTTGTGTCAACAGAAAAGCCTTTTTCTTTGGCCATTTTAAATAAGGCAACTTGACCCGGCTTAATGGAACTGTGTCGGAAACCTTTAGTGAGTGAAAAGACCAATACTTTTTGACCTTTTAATGGATTTGCCTCCTGAGCGAAAGCAGTTGAGATTGATATGATGCTAACAAAGATAGCAAACACTACTCGGCCTAAGCCGAACAAATTCTTTTTCATAGTTGATAATTTTAACAATAGGTCTCGCAAGTTAGCCTAAATGCGAATTTTATTCATAAATTTCCTCAAATATTTCTACCATGAGCAAATTATTTACGGTTTTTGCATTTCTATTTGTTAGCACATTCACCTTCGGCCAGTCCTGCTGCTTTGTCACTAAAGATGAAATGCAATTAATGGCGTCCAACAAAGCTTTTATGCGTTCGCACAAATTACCAAAACCATACCGGCATATTAGTCAAGCTGGGGGAGCGATGATTACGTTTGCGACGCCGGATGGCCAACAGGCCAATGCCTTCTTCATTAAGGCAGCAAAACCAACCAATTATACCTTATTTGTTTTTCAAGAATGGTGGGGTTTAAATGACCACATCAAGCGCGAAGCGGAACATTTTTATACGGATTTGGGGAATGTCAATGTGTTGGCAATTGATATGTACGATGGAAAAGTGGCCACGACACGTGAAGAAGCAGGTAAATATATGGGAGGCGCAAATCCCTTACGCTTAGAAAGCATCATTAAAGGCGCAATCGCCTACGCGGGATCCAAAGCAAAAATTGCGACTGTGGGCTGGTGTTTTGGCGGGGCACTCTCGTTGAAAGCATCTATCCTGGCTGGATCCCAAGCAACCGCTTGCGTCATGTATTATGGCATGCCGGTTAAGGATGTGGAGCAATTAAAAACATTGAATACGGATGTATTGGGCTTATTTGCTGGACGGGAAAAATTCATTTCACCAGCTGTCGTGAAAGAATTTGAGGACAATATGAAATTAGCGGGCAAGGGAATTCAAATTAAATCGTTTGATGCAGAACATGCATTTGCGAATCCATCAAACCCGGCTTACGATAAGGCCGCGACTGAAGAGGCCTGGAAATTAGCGACCAACTACTTTAAAGCTCGTTTGAACTAATGAAAAAAGTGATCGTCGTGTTGGCAGGAGCACTAGTGATAGGTTCGTTTTATGTATCGGAAGCTGCGGTTGTCGTAACCACCCATTACTCGATAGCGAAACCTAAAGTTTACCAAAAGAAAAAAGGCTTTTTCTCTTTTTTAAAACGAAAGAAAAAGTGCAAATGCCCGCCGCTACCTAGTTAATTGATCACAGGATTTAAGGGCGAATCAGCTTTTTGGCCAGGTGCATAACCGGATAACCAACGTAAGCGATCTGCTTCTTGGTTGGCATTTTTAGGTTCCATCACTTCCGCATCTGCATCCATAAATATGACGGTCATGACTTCGCGCATGGTTTGAGATGCGTTCCCAGGTGCGGCATGCAACGTCCAGCCCATGTGAAAAGTCGCATCACCAGCTTGCATCGTTTTTTGAGCAGCAATTGGGAATTGTTGTTCTTGGACGTAGCGCGCGATCATCGCTTCGGATTCATCGGAAATGGGCATTGGAGGCAATTCAGCCTTTTGAGTGCCCGAAGCGAAAGTCAACATCCCCATTTCTGCGTCAATATCGACCAAAGGCATCCACATGGTCACCGTTTTGGGGGTTTGCATGGGCCAGTAATATTGGTCTTGGTGCCAAGGCGTCAATCCTCCTCCGGGTTCTTTGAATAGCGCTTGATCATGATATAAACGCACCTGTTTAACGCCTAATAAATCAGCGGCAATCTGCCCAAACCGTTTAGCCAAAACAAATTCTTTTATCTTATCATCTTCTTCCCATAAATTCATCATTTGCAAAAAAGCCTTACCATAAGTATCACGTTCTGCGATGGGTTTTTGCTTCGCTTGAAAATCTGCAGCCCAATTACGAATGGCACTTCGATAGGGCTCAAGCGTTTCTTGGGTAAGAATATTGGGTAAATAAATGTGGCCATTTTGCTGGAATTCAGCAATTTGATTGGCATTGAGTTTGTATGGAGTTGAAAGCATTCCCAAAATTTGAGAAATTTTATGGTAAAGACTACCTGAAAATTTGCCAATAATAATGCAATTTTACCTGAAGCTTATGCATTTTAGGGCGAGGCAGGTAATTTGATAAAACAATGAAGGCGAGTTTAGAGCATTTAGGAGAACCTACGGGAAGCTCCATCCAACTGAAAGAGGTTATTCAAGCACGCTTTGACGCACCCTATCATTTTCATCCTGAATTTGAACTAACCCTCATTATTACAGGGAAAGGCAAGCGCTTTGTGGGGAATCAAATTACAGATTTTGGGCCTGGCGACTTAGTACTGCTCGGTGAAAATGTGCCGCATTGTTGGCAAAATCACCGCAAAGACTGGTTGGCCACCGAAGAAACCCCTCAAGCAGCACAAGCATTAGTTGTACATTTTAGAAAAGACTTTTTGGGCGGCGATTTCCTTTCGAGGCCGGAATGTGCGGCGCTCCGACAGCTATTTGACAAAGCGCGGGGTGGCTTGTCGGTGCAAGGCCCTACCCAAGATCGGGTGGCTCGTGAATTAATGCAGCTCGGGGATTTAGCACCATTTCCACGGATACTTGCGTTTTTAAATATACTAAATCAGCTTAGTCAAGGAGGCTCTGATGTGCAAATCATTGAATCGAATGATGCTAGCTATGCCTTATCGGCCGTAGATCTCGCACGTATCAATCGGGTATATGCGTATGTCATCGCGAATTATACGCAAGAAGTACATTTGGATGAAGTTGCGCATTTAGCAAATATGACTGAAACGGCCTTTTGCCGTTATTTTAAGAAGGTGACGAAAAAGACTTTTGTAGAGATGGTGACTGAGTTCCGCATCAAACACGCCTGTGAATTATTGCGCAGTAGCCAATTAAACATGGCTGAAATCTGCTTTGAAAGCGGTTTTGGAAACCTATCACATTTCAATAAACAGTTTAAGCATTACATGAACGAAACACCGCTGCAGTATCGGAAATTAGTTCGCGAATGGCAGGTGGGGTAAACGCTGCCGGGGTTGAAGACCCCGGCAGCGTTACCAAAAATCACATTTTAGGACAGCACCACCTAGAAAAAAACTGATAAAAAACTGATTATTTTTTCACCGGGAATAAAAGGCTCAATCCGATGCTAGCAGTAAGTATCCCTAGGATTACGCCCAAAGATGCTAGGGTTCCAAAACCCCATTGCTCCAAATAATGGTGACCAATCATCTTTAATCCGACGAAACTGAGCAACACCCCCAAGCCCATCGGCAGAAAGCGAAACAAGCCCATCAAACTTGATAGGAAAAAGAAAAGAGAGCGCAGCCCCATGACCGCAAAAACATTGCTAAAGAATACAATGTACGGATCCTTTGATATAGAGAAAATCGCCGGAATAGAATCCACCGCAAACAAAATATCAGTAAATGCAATGACCACAACCACCACAAAAATTGGCGTTATAAAAATCTTCCCCGTATTTTTCATACGTACAAAAAAGTGCCCAATCACATTTCGCTTGTAGACATTAAAATACTTTGAAAGTAATTTGACAACTGGATGATCAGCCACGTCAATCTCCTCCTCATGCTCTTTCGTAAATAATATCTTCACACCCGTGTAAACCAAAAATGCCCCAAACAAATAAATGATCCAATCAAATTTCTGTAGCAAGGCTGCCCCCAAAAAGATAAATACAAGCCGCAACACAATCGCTCCCAAAATCCCCCAAACCAATATCTTCTTGTAATACCGCTTCTGAACCCCAAACGAATTAAAAATTAATATAAAGACAAAGACGTTATCGGCCGACAACGAATACTCGACCAAATAACCCGTAATAAACTCAAGCGATAAATTATCCTGAAAAATGGACAACTGGTCAAAATATGACCCCGTGCCCAAATCAATGTGCGAGGCATAGGCTTGTTGGACCGCCCGCAAACCAGCCAAATCCTTTATCCCATGCACCAAAGCGCCGTTATACCCCAGAAATATGTAAAACATCAGCGCTAATAACACCCACGCCCCCGTCCAAAATCCAGCTTCGCGAAACGTAACTTCCGCCGCCCCCGCCTTTTTAAAGATGCCCAAGTCAATTAACATCACCAATATCACGAGCACTGAAAAGACAAGAAAAAATAGAGATTCACTCATAAATAAGTATTTTTACGCATTCAAAGGGACAAAGGTCGCAAATTTTGACCAATATCATATGTACGAAGGCAAAAAGGTAATCGTCGTGATGCCTGCTTACAAAGCAGCACTCACATTAGAAAAAACATATAACGAAATCCCGCACGACTGGGTAGATGAAGTCATTTTAGTTGACGACTATAGCCCCGACAATACCGTGGAAGTGGCCCAACAAATTGGCATCAAACACATCATCCGCCACGATAAAAATAAAGGCTACGGAGGAAATCAAAAGTCGTGCTATACCAAAGCACTTGAACTAGGCGGCGATATTGTGATCATGCTGCACCCCGACTACCAATATACCCCGATGTTACTGAAAGCCATGATTTCGATCATCGGAAACGGATTATATCCAGTCGTTTTTGCCTCCAGAATCTTAGGTAAAGGAGCCCTCAAAGGTGGGATGCCCATTTACAAATACATTGCGAATCGGCTTTTGACCTTGTTTCAAAACATCCTGATCGACCAAAAATTATCCGAATATCATACCGGCTACCGCGCATTCTCAAAAGAAGTGCTTCAAGCGGTCAACTTCACGAAATGTGACGACGACTTTGTGTTTGACAACCAAATGATTTTACAAGTATTCTGGAAAGGATTCGAAGTAGGCGAAGTAACCTGCCCCACAAAATATTTTGAGGAGGCCTCCTCGATCAACTTCACACGAAGCTCCATCTATGGAATAGGCGTTCTTTGGTACTCCATCCGTTACCGCCTCGCCAAATGGGGATGGAAATGGGATTTAATGAACTAATAAAAAAGCCTCAGATCTTGCAAGATACTGAGGCTTTTTTCATACGAATTAGAATCGAATACTCGCGCCTAGCAAGAAATTGAATCCGGCTTGCGGATAGTAAAAATTCTCCGTCGTTGTTGCCCCTCCATACCGATAAGAATAGGTGTAGCCATTGGAAGAGTACATCTCGTTCAATACATTATTCAATAATAAGGTAAATACTGGTCCTTTCTTCAAGGTATATTTCAAGCGAATATCATGTGTATTGTAGGCTGCGAGTGAACGGGCGTCATCCGATGTATTATCCAAATATTGTTTTCCAACATATTTGCGTAAAATACTGCCTTCAAACGCGCCTGCTGTATAGGTCAACGTACTTCCATAAATGACCGAAGGCGAAAAGGCAATATCCGTATTCGTGTGATGAATAATGGCTTGGTCATATGTATCATAATCAATAACGACCTCCTTAAATTGACGGATACGGTTTTGGCTCAACGTCACATTTCCATTCCAAGATAGGCGCTTAGAAATTTGGTAATTTAACGATGCTTCGACACCTAAACGATAACTGGCATCTACGTTCTGACGTATGGCATCCCCAGTTGAATTAACAGCTCCGGTTAAGACGAGCTGATCCTGATAATTCATGAAATAACCATTTAACTGCAATCCATACCGGAGGCCTGATCGCTCATATCCAAACTCATAATCCTGCAAGTACTCCGGACGCGGTGCTGCGGCTGCGTTGTCGACAAAATCTTGCCGACTGGGCTCTTTGCTGCCCGCTGAAACGGACCCATAAACTTTAGATTTTTCTGAAACTTGATGTGTCAGGCCAAATTTGGGGTTAAAAAATGAATACGAATTGTCGGAATCCAAAGTCAAAAACTTATCCGCTGTTCCTAGCATGCGATAACCCACAGTACGGAATTGGACATCAAAGTAGGCATTCCAAGCTGTAGCTAGATCCCAATTCGCTTTGGCATACAAATTCAAATCCGTTTTTTGCGATCGACTGCGATACCACTCATGACCTGCAAAAGCAACTGGCGCAACAAGTAAACCATAATGACGACCAATGTATCGATTCCATGCCCCGCCAAAAGTGAACTTGAATTTTTGCGAACCGGCATAATTCAACGCAAATGTCGACCCATAAAAATCATTATCTAGCCATTTTCGACGCACCACATCAACGATAGGTTTTGCGCCAAGCCCATACGATTGCAAATCAGCATTGGGTCTAAATTCTTCAAAATACCCACGACCATACGTGTAATGCGCGTTCAAATCCAAATTCCACGCCTCGGCCAATCGGTGATTCGTAATCAACTGAAAATGATCCTGAGCGTAATTATCTGTTTGATTATCGTAGGTGTAGTAGTTGTATCTACGGCCACTATTCAACAAATTGTTTGCATCAGATTCCGACAAATAGTTACGGTCAATAAAAGCTTTCATCTCATCTACTGAACCATTAACTCTACTTTCTGGAGTTCCATACCATGATTGATATGTCTTTTCATTTCCCGTAAAGTAGTTAAAACGAGCGAAGCTTTTCGCGCCAAAATACCCCGCAGAAAAATAGGCAGATAGTAGATTAGATGAAGCTCGATTGATAAATCCATCCGATACAATTCGCGACAAACGCCCATCCAACGTAAACTTCCCCCCTAACAATCCCGATCCAAATTTAAGCGTCGTTTTTAGCGTCCCAAATGAACCCCCGGAAGCATTCGCCTCTCCATACGCGTTGGGTTCAAAGGTATTTGTTTGCATATTGACAGACCCCCCAAAAGCCCCCGCGCCATTCGTTGACGTTCCTACCCCACGTTGGATTTGAACAGAATTCACGGAGCTCGCAAAATCCGGCATGTTTACCCAGAAAGTCCCTTGTGATTCCGAGTCATTAATGGGAATACCGTTGACCGTCACATTCACACGCGTCGCATCTGAGCCTCGAATTCGGATACCGGTATATCCAATTCCAGCACCTGCGTCTGAGGTAGTTACCACCGAAGGGGTAAAATTAAGCAACATTGGCATGTCCTGACCCAGGTTACTTTTCCCTAATTCCGTGGCAGAAACATTGGAATAGGCCATGGCTGAATTTTCATCTGCCCGGGTGGCTCGAACAACGACTTCGTCTTGCAAGAAATTAGATTTTTTCAAGCCGATTTGCTTGGACTTTTCCACAGGAACTTCCGCAGGTTCATACCCGACAAAACTGACTAAAATAGTTGCACTAGAACTCGTAAAAGCTAGTTGAAACCGCCCTTTTGAATCGGTTACGTTCCCTTTCTGGCTTCCTTTCACGGAAACCGAAGCTCCCCATAAAGGGGCCTTCGTATCCTGATCGAAAACGATTCCTTCGACCTTTTGGCCAAAAACCACATGCGTAAAAAATAAAAACACTAATGTCATTAGCTTTTTCATATTTGAAAAGTTTAACAACAGGTAAAGGAGTCAAATCCCGTATGATTTAACAATAACCCTTCATTTGATGATTTTTTCTGAGTTTTCAGCGCTAAAAACTCGACAAAATCCCTTCGGCAGCATTACCTGCATCAGGTTCATTGGGTATAATCTCAGCCCTTATTCAGAGCACCCCTTTTTGTGGATGCACAAAGATATAAATTTTTCTACCTTTGCAAGCCATTCGAAGGTTTAGATCCATATGATTGTTAAAGAGTTCCTTGCCATTTACAAGTCTGACGGTATTGTTCAACACATTTCAGAACAAATCCAACACGCAAAACCAGGACAATCTTTTCACATTAAAGGTCTTTGTGGCGCATTGGACACGGTTTTGATGGCGGCAACTCTCCCAGAAAAAACTCCATATCTTGTTATTTGTGAAGGAAAAGAAGAAGCACAATACATTTTAAATGACTTGCAATCATTGATGGGTGACGCGGCGGTCATTTTATTTCCCATGTCGCACAAAAAGCCCTATGTATGGGAAGAGGTCGATAATGCCAATGTGCTCATGCGCGCTGAAGTATTAAATGTGCTCAGTAATTATTCAGGCCAAACCTTAGTTATCGTCTCTTATCCCGAGGCCATGACGGAAAAAGTAATCAACCGAAAATCCTTAGTTAAAAATACATTATCCATTCGCGTTGGCGATAAAATCGACCGAAATTTCGTAGCAGAAACGCTCAACGAATATGACTTTGAGCGGACAGATTTTGTTTATGAAGCTGGGCAATATTCCGTTCGCGGTGGTATCCTGGATGTGTTTTCGTATGCGGCTGAATATCCATACCGGATTGATTTTTTCGGAGATGAGGTAGATAGCATTCGAACATTTCATCCAGAAACACAGCTTTCCATTCAATCGGTTTCGGCCATGCACCTCATCCCGGATGTGCAAACCAAATTGGTCCAAGAGACACGCGAATCTTTCTTTACCTTTCTGCCAGAAAAGACCAAAATTTGGATCAAAGATCATTCGATTTTGATGGATGTCATTGAGCAGTATTTCGACAAAGGCCAAGCGGCTTATGATGCGAATAGCAGCTCAGACATCAATTTATTGAATAAACCTGAGGAAAGATGGGAGACCGTAAAGACGACAAAAAAACATCTTCAGGAATATGTTTGTGTCGAATTTGGCAAGAGAGCTCACTTAAAACAAGCTGAAGTAATTGCTTATCCGGCCAAGAATCCGGGGGCTTTTCAGAAAGATTTTGAACGTTTGGCAGCCGCACTTTTGGATAATCAAACTGCGGGAATTCAAAACATTATCTGTTCGGAATCCCCTCGCCAACTGGAACGCTTGGATGTGATTTTCAATGAGATTAATACGAGTATCCAATTTAAACCCTTGCAGATATCTTTACGAGAGGGTTATATCGATACGCAAACGCAAGTAGCTTTTTATCCAGATCATCAGTTATTTGACCGCTTTAACCGCTCAAAAGAGAAAAATAAATTTTCAAAAAGTAAGGCTTTAACGCTGAAGGAATTACGATCACTTCAAGTGGGGGATTTCGTGACACACGTTGATTATGGTATTGGTCGTTTTGCGGGATTGAACTTAATCGACACGTCGAATGGAGAACAAGAAGTCATCCGACTGATCTACCGCGACGACGATGTTTTGTCGGTGTCCATTCATTCGCTACACAAGATTTCCAAATATTCCGGTAAAGAGGGAGCTCCTCCCACCATGTCTAAATTAGGTTCGCCCGAATGGGATAACAAAAAATCGCGGGTAAAAAAGCAAGTTAGGGATATTGCGAAGGAACTGATTACGTTGTATGCCAAACGAAAAAATGCCCCAGGTTTCGCCTTTTCGCGCGACACATACCTACAAGCAGAACTTGAATCTTCCTTTTTATATGAGGACACGCCTGATCAAGCAAAAGCGACGGCCGATGTAAAAGTAGATATGGAAAAACCGCATCCGATGGACCGCTTGGTCTGTGGCGATGTGGGTTTTGGTAAAACTGAAATTGCGATTCGGGCAGCTTTCAAGGCAGTAGCTGATTCAAAGCAAGTAGCCGTTTTGGTACCTACGACTGTATTAGCAATGCAGCATTATAGGACATTCCATGATCGTCTTGCCGCATTTCCATGCAAAGTAGAATATGTGAATCGTTTCAAATCGGCGAAACAGATCAAGGAAACGTTAGAGCGCGTCGCGAATGGCCAAACAGATATATTAATTGGTACACACCGATTGGTCAATAAGGACGTCGTTTTCAAAAACTTGGGCCTCATGATTATTGATGAAGAGCAAAAGTTTGGTGTAAAGGTTAAAGATCGTTTGAAAGAAATGCGTGTGGATGTGGATGTGCTAACATTGACGGCGACACCCATTCCGAGGACCCTACATTTCTCGCTAATGGGCGCGCGTGATTTATCGATTATTGCGACTCCCCCCCCGAACCGACAACCCGTCGAAACGAAGTTGGTGGTAATGACCGACGAGCTTCTACGTGATGCTGTTCGGGATGAATTAGCGCGTGGAGGACAAGTATTTATCGTTCACAATCGAATTAATGAACTAGAAAGTGCGGCGAATCGAATTTTACGTTTAGTTCCTGATGCGAAAATTGGCGTAGCACACGGCCAAATGGACGGGGATAAACTAGAGAAAATCATGATGGATTTTATCGAAGGGAATTATGATGTGCTTGTTGCCACCAATATCATCGAATCAGGACTAGATATTCCCAATGCGAATACAATTTTCATTATCAATGCCAATCATTTTGGCCTATCTGATTTGCATCAAATGCGCGGCCGAGTAGGTCGGTCAAACAAAAAAGCATACTGTTATTTAGTGACCCCATCGCTGGCAAATTTAACAAGCGATGCACGTAAACGCCTTAGTGCTTTGGAGGAATTCACTGATTTAGGTGATGGCATCAAGGTTGCGATGCGGGATTTAGATATTCGTGGGGCGGGTAATTTATTGGGGGCGGAACAGAGTGGATTTATCAATGATTTGGGATACGACATGTACCATAAAATTTTAGATGAGGCGGTTCAGGAGCTCAAAGAAACCGAATTCCGTGCCTTATTTGAAACTGATTTAGCCCAAATTGCGGAAGCGTTAACGGTAGATTGTCAGATTGAAACCGACTTGCGCGTATTGATTCCAGAGGAATATGTCCAAAGTATATCGGAGCGATTAGCCTTATATACGCGCTTGGATGAATTAGACAACGAAACGGAATTGGGAACGTTTGTTTCGGAAATGGAAGATCGTTTTGGGCAAATGCCAAACGAAGTGCGTGATATGACCGAATTAGTGCGATGCCGTTGGAAAGCGCAGGCACTTCGGGTAGAAAAAATACTATTCAAGAACAATATGTTGAAGCTTTATTTCGTTTCAACGGATATTCCGCAAGATATTGTTTCTCGGGTTATTCAGTTTGTTAACTCGAAAAAAGGACAATGTCAATTGCGGGAAAAATCAGGTAAAATGATCTTACAACTTGATAAAGTGAGTACGATACCAGAATTAAATACTATTTTAGTGGATATTTTGGGATAGCATTGAGCATTTTGTTTGATTTTCATACCTTTGCTTTTCAAATTCTTACGAAAAAGAATCTAAATGATTGCTAAATTAAAAATTGCACTTAGCCTTTGTGCTAGCGTTTTCTTGCTAACTTCTTGTCCCAGTGGCATGAATAAAGGATTAAAAGGTGGTCTTTCTGGCGGGAAACCAAACAGTATCAATATTGGAAATTCATCCACAGCCACGGGTTTGGCGTATAATCAGAAGGGTGGTTTCCAGGTTGACAAAAAATTCACAGGTCAATTAACCGGACCAAACTTGGTCTTCATTGAGGGTGGTCGGTTTACGATGGGCTCTTTGGAGGAAGACATCATGGGAATTCATGATAATATAGAGCGCACGGTCTCAGTTCAATCTTTCTATATGGATGAAACTGAAATTGCCAACATACATTATTTGGAATATTTAAATGCTGTTAAGCGTGATTCAACCCAAGATTTCTATGAATCAGCGCTACCAGATACAACTGTTTGGCGAAACGATTTAGCGTTTAATGACCCTTATGTGGAGCAATATTTACGTTTTCCAGGATTTCGTATGTACCCAGTAGTGGGTGTTTCTTGGAAACAATCGACTGATTATTGTGTGTGGAGAACGGCGGCGGTTAATAATAATCTAGCCACAGTTCCTGTAGCTAAAGAGAAAAAGCCAAAGAAAGGCGCAGCGGCGGCAGCGACAACAGCTTCAGCTACGACGCGTGCAGCAGCTCCGGCTCGCTTAACAATTGAATCAGGGCGTGTCTTGCCTTCTTACCGTTTACCTACAGAGGCAGAATGGGAATATGCGGCAAAAGCGATGATTGGGACGCAGCAACAAGATGAAAATCAGGTAAATCAACGAATTTATCCTTGGGACGGTCCTTCATTGCGCGAGTCTACCGGAAAAGGTCGTGGAAATATGTTGGCCAACTTCAAACGTGGACGTGGTGACTATGCAGGTATTGCAGGTAAATCAAACGATGGAGCCATCATTACGGCTGAGATTTATAAGTATTCACCAAACGACTTTGGCTTATATCAAATGGCTGGAAACGTGAATGAGTGGGTACAAGATTTGTATCGTCCGTTATCGTTTCAAGATTTCAATGACTTGAACCCGGTTCGTCGGACAGATAAAGACGATAAGGCATCTCGTTACGATAGTAAAAATCAAAACTCGTTAATCACAAACAAGGTACGTGTTTACAAAGGTGGATCATGGGCTGACGTAGCTTATTGGTTGGCACCTGGAACACGCCGTTATTTGGATGAAGATTCGTCAACAGCAACCATTGGTTTCCGTTGTGCGATGATTTCTGCGGGTACGAATAAGTAATTTATTTAAGGGCTGCCAGTGCGAAGAAGGAAACTTTTGTCGCTCCGGCAGCCCTAATTTTTTGTGCCGCGGCCAGAAATGTGGCTCCAGTGGTCAGTGTATCATCTACAATCAGTACGTGTGATCCTTGTAGTTTAGCGGAATCAATTACCTCAAAAACATTTTCAAGTTCTTCGTAACGTGCGGCGCGGTTTAACCCGATAAGGGAAGTAGACTGCGAGATTCGTTTGAGTACATGGGCATGTAGCGGAATAGATAAGGTATCCGCCAGCCCTTTTGCAATGACTTCCGCTTGGTTGTAGCCACGTTCCTGCAGGCGTTTGGGGTGAAGCGGGATGGCAACGAGGCAAGTTACATCATCATAAAAATGGGACTTTTTCAATGCGTTCCCGGCCCAAACCCCCAAAAAAAATCCAAGGTCGGAGGCCCCTTTATATTTAATTTGATGCATGAGTTGCTGCACGCGACTACCCGGCATAAAATGAAAAAAGGCAATGGCATGTTCGAAATCAATAAGCCCATCAAACTTCGCCCTTACCCAATTTGGTGTATTTTCAACTAGGTTAATACGCGAAAGTTCGATCAGACAGGTTGTGCAAATAAATTCTTCGCTGCTGAATAGAGGCTCCTGGCAAGCAAAACAAAGCTTTGGGTAAAGCAATTGTAAAAAGGTTTTAAACATCTCAGAAAAATTTTTGTATTTAATTAAGTTTCAGTAATTTTGCACCCCTAAACGAGTACCTAGTCAATTCATTGTCCAAGTACTTGATTAATAGCAATTGGATTTAAAAAACATTTCATAATTAACCTTTAAAAATGGCACGCGATTTAAAATTCACTAGAAACATCGGTATTGCTGCGCATATTGATGCTGGTAAAACCACCACGACGGAACGCATTCTGTATTATGCAGGGGTTTCCCACAAAATTGGTGAGGTGCACGATGGTGCGGCAACAATGGACTGGATGGAGCAAGAGCAAGAGCGTGGTATCACGATCACTTCGGCTGCAACAACAGTAGGTTGGAAATACCGCGATCAAGATTACCATATCAACATTATTGATACTCCGGGTCACGTTGACTTTACAGTAGAGGTAAACCGTTCTTTACGTGTATTAGATGGTCTAGTATTTTTATTCTCTGCAGTAGACGGTGTTGAGCCTCAATCAGAGACTAACTGGCGCTTAGCAGATAATTACAATGTAGCTCGTATCGGTTTTGTTAATAAAATGGACCGTTCAGGTGCTGACTTCTTAAACGTGTGTAAGCAAGTGAAAGAAATGTTAGGTAGCTACGCAGTGCCACTTCAATTGCCTATCGGAGCTGAAGAAGGTTTCGAAGGGGTGGTTGACTTAGTTAACTTCCGTGGTATCAAATGGAATGAGGCTGATAAAGGAATGACATTCACTGAGGTACCTATCCCAGATGATATGTTGGAGGAAGCAACGGAATACCGCGAAAAATTATTAGAAGCGGTGGCTGAGTTCGATGAGACGTTGATGGAGAAATATTTCGAAGATCCAGCGTCAATCACAGAAGATGAAATTTTAGCCGCTTTACGTGCAGCTACAATCTCGATGAAAATCGTTCCAATGCTTTGTGGATCATCTTTCAAAAACAAAGGTGTTCAAACGATGTTGGATTACGTAATGGCAATCTTACCATCTCCGATGGATAAAGAAGGCGTTAAAGGTATTCACCCAGATACGGGCGCTGAGATTTTGCGTAAGCCAAGTGAGTCAGAGCCGTTTGCGGCTTTGGCATTTAAAATTGCTACGGATCCTTACGTGGGTCGTTTATGTTTCATCCGTGCATATTCAGGTGGATTGGATTCGGGTTCTTATGTATTGAACAACCGTTCAGGAAATAAGGAGCGTATTTCTCGTATCTTCCAGATGCACGCCAACAAGCAAAATGCAATTGATCGTTTGGGTGCTGGGGATATTGGTGCGGTAGTAGGTTTCAAAGACATCAAAACAGGTGATACCCTTTCTGATGAGAAACACCCAATCATTTTAGAAGCTATGGACTTCCCAGAGCCGGTTATCGGATATGCAATCGAGCCTAAGAAAGCGGCTGATGCAGATAACTTCTCGAAAGCGATCACTAAATTGATCGAAGAAGATCCAACTCTTCAAGTAGAATCTAACGAAGAGACTGGTCAAACTATCATCAAGGGTATGGGTGAGCTTCACTTAGAGATCATCATCGACCGTATGCGTCGTGAGTTCAAGGTAGAAGTTAACCAAGGTGCTCCTCAAGTAGCTTACAAAGAGTCTTTAACTAAGACGACAGAACACCGTGAGGTTTACAAGAAACAATCAGGTGGTCGTGGTAAGTTTGCAGATATTGTGTTTGAAATCGGACCGAGAGAAGATGACAAACCAGGTTTAGAATTCGTAAATAACATCGTGGGTGGTGTGATTCCTCGTGAATTCATCCCAGCGGTTCAAAAAGGTTTCGAAGAAGCAATGAAAACAGGTGCTTTGGCTGGATATCCAATGGATTCCATGAAAGTACGTTTATTCCACGGTTCATACCATGATGTCGATTCAGATTCATTATCTTTTGAATTAGCAGCACGTATGGGTTATAAAGATGCAGCGAAGCAAGCAGGAGCGAAATTGATGGAGCCTATTATGGCCGTTGACGTAGTTACTCCGGATGAATATACGGGTCCAATCACAGGTGACTTAAATCGTCGTCGCGGTATCATGAAAGGTATGGATTCGCGTCAAGGTGCTGTTATCTTGAAGGCCGATGTGCCTCTTTCTGAATTATTCGGTTACGTAACAGATTTACGTACGATGTCTTCAGGACGTGCAACAGCATCGTTAACGTTCTCTCACTACGAGTTTGTTCCGCAAAATATTGCAGACGAAGTAGTTAAGAAAGCAAAGGGATTGTAATAATCTTAAAAATTAATCAAAGCCCGAACTTCACAGTTCGGGCTTTTTTTTGTGCGGTGGGTAAACGCTGCCGGGGTCTGCGACCCCGGCAGCGTTACGCACGAAGTTACTTATTTGCGCACGAATTCCGTTGCGAAAAACTGATAATCTTACGCTACAAAATAGCGTTTAAACGCCTGAATAGGCATTTCAATCAAACGATACGATAAATAAGCTGATAAACTGAGCACCACTAAAGGAACAATATTATAAGGCAGTTCCGGAATCGAAACCCCTACTCGGCCTGCTAATTTGAAAAAAACATCCGGCACAACCATGTGATACAAATATAGGCCATAAGACATTTGGCCGATCAAACGGAGTGGCTGAACCGAAAAGAACTTCGAAATCACCCCAGGCTGCATCGCGTAAAACAACAGTACCACAGACACCATCGACGTAAACGTACGGAAGAATAATTGCTTCATTAAATCCCCATCCGTGTACAGTAAACATATGCATAGAAAGCAAAAAGCCGCCGGAATTAGCAATCGCTTAATCCACAATTCAACCTCAACCAAACGACCATCACGGAGGTAATGAGCAAGCAAAGCCCCCCAAGCAAACGTATCCACGCATGAAAGCATACTTACCCCCAACCCGCCATAAACATGCACGGAAAAATACCGGAAGACCACTCCAAAAACAACCGTAACCCATAAGAAATAAGCACGAAAACGCGGAGCCAAATACAACATACAAAATGGCCATACCAAATAAAACTGCTCCTCAACCGAGAGAGACCAATATGGCGATAGCGCATCTGCCCAATTCCCATGCAACTCAATCCAATAATTAACTAAATACATCCAGTAATACCCAGGATGATCATAAAAATCTGAATTCAAGACAATATTAAATCGTTGCAAAACCAACAACCCCATCAACACCAAAAAATAAATTGGGAAAATACGTAAAGCACGACGCGCCACAAAATTCTTAAAGGAACGCGCATAAGTCCCTAAAGTCTGCTGCTCCATCAAGATATTGGAAATCAAATAGCCACTTAATACAAAAAACAAGGTCACACCGATCGGACCATTTGGCATTATATTTAGTCCTTGACCCTCCGGAAACCAATGGTAAACTAACACCAATAAAATCGCAAGTGCACGAACGCCATCCAGCGCAGGAATGTATTTCATAGAAACAAAACTAAGTAAAACCTCTTATCCTTCCTACAACCGCTTCATCCCCTCAAAATATCTTTCGTCGAAAAATTCCCACTTTATCAGCGGAAGCGCGTATTTTTGATACGAATTTTTCTGATACCATGACAAAAATTATTGAGACCAACCATATTTCCAAACGCTACGTGATGGGAGAAGAGATTATCGACGCGCTCAAAGACGTCACAATCTCCGTAAACAAAGGTGAATATGTAGCGTTCATGGGTCCATCAGGTTCAGGAAAATCCACATTAATGAATATCGTCGGCTGCCTAGATACCCCCAGCACCGGGTCTTATATCTTAAACGGCCAAGACGTTTCGACGATGTCGGAAAATGAATTAGCCGCAGTTCGTAACAAGGAAATTGGATTTGTTTTCCAAACCTTCAACT
>NZ_JBILJM010000033.1:0-25843 GCF_044377215.1 Aquirufa sp. | reverse complement strand
TTAGGATTGGATATGGCATCAAATCTTCTTCATCTACCTGCTTCGAATCCAAAGGCCGCAATTCCGCACTCGGCTCCAAGGCATTCACACCAGATAAACCTGAAACCTTCCAAGTGCTTTCTAAGCCAATTTCTTGCATCCATTTCAACCAAACGCGAATAAAACTTTTATCAATTCCTGCAATTGGCGAGATGGAACCCGACGTATCGCCGTCCATGGTGGCATAACCCACACTCGCTTCCGAACGATTTGATGTGGCTAAAAGGAGGGCATTATTAATATTGGCCAACATCCATGCACTCGGGGCACGAACACGTGCCTGCACATTTTGTAAGGTAATGTCATCCGTTTCCCAGCTCAATTCACGACCAATCGCCCCTTCGATGAGTTGGCGATACTCCGCCACCAAACCATCTATCTGAATTTCGGAATGATCCGAACCAATGCAATTAGCCAACGTTTGAGCTGAGGCACGCGTTTCACTGGAAGAATTGACTGTACCTTGATATAAAGTACGAATGAAACGCTTGACAAATGCTTTTGAATTTGGCATAGAATCCATCCATGGGATGTATGTCAAACGCTTTTTCATCTCTTCCCAACCAAGCTGCTGTTCGGCTAAATGAGATGCTAAATAACATAATGAAGCAATCGCGGATGAATCTGCGCCTCCTGAAAGTGAAATCACAAAACCATACGAATTAGATTTGCGCACATAATCCCACAAACCTAACGAAACCGCCCGCGCAAATTCTTCTTCCTTTATATATTCCGAAGATTCCCAGTTGGCCGCCACAAAACGCTGCGAAACACCCTGAGCCTCTTCCATTGCAGGCAATGAAATCATATCATCCCCTGCATCATTGACCGATTTTAATTCCACAGAGGCGTAAATCAGTTCATGATTGTTCAGGGAAAAACGATTGGTTTGACAGATGACTTCGCCTTGCTTTGCCACATAGGCATCGCCATCAAAAATCACACGACCAGATTCATTTCCCAATAAATTGGCAAAAACATAGACCCCATCAATAATTCGGGATCCTTCACGAGTTAGGTTTTGACGTACCTTCGATTTTCCAAATGAAAAATGTGAAGCCGTCGGATTAACTACCAATGAAACACCGCGTTTAGCTAGCGCATGTGCGGGTCGTTTATCGCCTTCCCAAGCATCCTGACAAATTTCAACACCCATCGTCCATGAACCTATACGGACACGGTAATCGCCAAAAGGTATGCCTTGCCACTGGGAGCGTTTTCCTACGGGCCAGGGGGTAAACCAACGAGGCTCATAATGGACACCATCATCAGCTAAATGCTGTTTGGGGATCAAAGCGACTACTTTCCCAGCTGTTATTCCAGCGACGACATTGTACAATTGACCTTCGTGGCGCATCGGTAAACCGACCCAAATGAACATGGACGTAGTTTCGGAGGCCAATTTATGGAGGTATTCAATCGCTTTGGTTTCTGTAAAGGGGGCTAAAAACTGATCCTCACAGCCATATCCCGTTAAACACATTTCAGGAAAACAAAGTACCTGCACGCCGGCTGATTCCGCTTCCGATAAAGCTGATTTAATTCGAAGGTAATTTCCTTCCCAGTCTAAAGGAGTCTGATTTAAAACGGCAGCCCCTACATTGACATGCGACATATTAACGTGGCTTGGCAGCTACTGGAGCTGGTTTTTTTCGTGCTAAAATTTTATACCAAGGTTTGATGGTCACAATCTCTTTCTGGCCATTAGCACCCACCCTGACGTGTTTATAACGCGGCGTCCACATCCAAGACATAGCCTCGCGTGGACGGTAATACCCTTCTCCATGCCGGTGTTCAACGCGCACCCGACAAGTTTCGCGGGGACAGCGGGCGGACCAACAAGCACTCAGCATCATAGCCGTAAAGACTACGAAAAGAACATTCCAATATGGACGTGTACGTGATGCTTTTGACATGAAAAAGATTAAAAAGAATTCTAAGCTAACGCTAGAACGAATCCTGATTAGTTAAATTACAAATCAACCCGTATTTTTACTGGGAATTTCAGGTCAATATGCAATCCAAAATCAAAGATATAAAAACAGGCGCAAAATTAGATGTTTTTGAATACCCTGTCATGGAATCTTTTTACACGATTCAAGGCGAGGGAAAATATCAAGGGCATGCCGCCTATTTTATTCGTTTGGGTGGCTGTGACGTCGGTTGTCACTGGTGCGATGTCAAAGAATCTTGGCCAGTAGACACACATCCCCGCAAATCAGTTGGCGAATTAGTCAATGAAGCACTGGCATTTCCAGGCCGGCTAGTCGTAATTACGGGCGGAGAGCCATTAATGCACGATTTAGGACCCTTAACTGAAGCACTTAAAGAAGCAGGATTTCAGACCAATATCGAAACTTCAGGAGTCTGTGAGGAAGTAACAGGCACTTGGGATTGGATTTGTTTCTCTCCGAAAAAATTCAAGGAACCTAATCCTGCCATTCTTCACCAGGTGAATGAATTAAAAGTGGTGATTTTTCATCCCTCAGATATGGCTTGGGCAACAGCTTGGGCAGATAAGATTCCATCAGAGGCGGCCTTATATTTACAACCCGAGTGGTCTAAACAAGAAACAATCAATCCATTGATTGTCGATTTTGTCAAATCAAATCCCCAATGGCGCATATCGGTTCAAACCCATAAGTTCCTACAAATCCCCTAAGGTATGTTGGCCTGGCTCATTCCCTTTGTCGCTTTTTGCATGCCGCTGGACAGCCTCCCCTCGCCTATTACGGAACTAAATTTACAGCGCACCCAATACTTTCCACATTTTAATGTAGTCAGTCAAAACCTCTACATGACCATTCGCAAAGCGGCTAAATCAGATGAAGAACTATTTGTAGCCCATTGGAATGGGCAGCATTTTGAAGCCCCAGTACCTCTAATCAATATTAATCGAGAGAATAATGAGGGAACACCGAGTGTTAGTCGGGATGGCAAATCACTTTATTTTTCAGCCTGCGAATACCCCAATAGTTTTGGTGGTTGTGATTTGTACGAAAGTCAATGGATCGGAGAAGCCTGGTCAAAGCCCAAAAACCTGGGTTTTTTAATCAACTCGCATGAATGGGAAGGGCAGCCACATATAAGTCCAGATGGAACAAAACTTTATTTTTCATCGGATAGAGTGGGTGGATTCGGGAAGCGGGATATTTGGGTAAGTGAAAAAGATGACCAAGGACGCTGGAATACACCCAAAAATTTAGGTAACCACATAAACTCAAACGAAGATGAACAAGGCCCTTACATAGTAGCCAATCATTCTGTATTCCTATTTTCAAGTAGTAAATCAAACGGAAAAGGTGGTCTTGATTATTACCAAACGAGATATCCACTCCGTTCAGACGAACACCCCGTAGCTCTTCACGTGTTAAATACATCGAGTCACGATGCGGGAATAAGCATAGGTCCTGAAGTAAATTCTTATTTCATTTCACGGAAGTCTTTAGTAACAGAACGCGAATTGGATATTGCACGCGTTTGGATTTCGCCTGAAACTTGGCTTAAAGCTAAAGTTAAACGGATTGAATTTGACTCGCTCAATTTTGAAGTCATTCAGTTTGCGAATAATGCTTGGAATTTAACCGAACCTATTCCTGATTGTTTAGCCAAATTAGCGACTTACCTACAGGAAAACCCATCGCAATCTATTGATATACAAGGGCATACGGATGACATCGGAAATGCATCCAGTAATCAAATATTATCTGAAAAAC
The DNA here is from genome assembly GCF_044377215.1 of Aquirufa sp. GTDB lineage: Bacteria > Bacteroidota > Bacteroidia > Cytophagales > Spirosomataceae > Aquirufa. The sequence continues at coordinate 22,088 of NZ_JBILJM010000033.1, read as the reverse complement.
GGGCCTTAGCTGTCAAAATATATTTGATGAAATTAGGTATTTCGTCCGATCGAATTCAAACACAAGGAATGGGCAATACGGTTCCGAAGGAAAAACTAAACCGACAAATGAACCGCAGAATTGAAATACGGCTACGTTTGAATTAACGACGCACTTTTTTCTTTTTGCGCTTTTTACGCGAAGACTTCTTCTTTTTGGGAGCGATTGGATGTTCCGCTCGGCCAACGGAGTCGCGTTGGGCCCAAGAAATTTTCAATGAATCCGTTATTTCTTCTGGGGATAAAAGTCTCAATTCGACTTTAGAAATACCGAAAGGCACTAAACCCAGATCTTGAGCAGCACATTTAGATACATCGATCACACCACCACGTATAAATGGACCGCGATCATTCACGCGCACAACTACTTTTTTAGCTGTTTTAACTAAAGTTACCTCTACCCAAGATCCCATTGGATAGGATTTATGGGCAGCTGAATAAACGTATGGATGGTATTTTTCTCCTGAGTACGTGCGTCCTCCCCAATGTCTGATGTGGTAAAACGTACCTAAGCCTTTTTGGATTTGCGCGTTGCCCATGAAGGAGGCCAACAAGCATAATGCACTAAAAATGAACCTATTTTTTCGAATCATAGGGTGCAAAAATACTGGGAATTGAGGGATAAAACAAAAAGGCCCCTGCAAGCAAGGGCCTTTTTAACGTTATTTAAGAACTAATTAGCGCTGTGACATCGGTACAAATGCACGTGGAGTTGCTCCTACATAAATTTGTCTTGGTCGGCCAATCGGCTCCTTATTTGTCATCATTTCTTTGTGTTGTGCAATCCAACCCGGCAAACGACCGATCGCGAAAAGAATCGTAAACATGTTTGTTGGTATATGTAACGCACGGTAAATAATACCTGAATAGAAATCCACATTCGGATACAACTTACGAGCTACGAAATAATCATCGCTCAACGCAGCAGCTTCTAATTCTTGCGCGATAGTTAAAACTGGATCTTTCACACCCAAAGCAGTCAATACATCATCTGCAGCTACTTTAATAATACGTGCACGTGGATCAAAGTTCTTGTAAACCCGGTGACCAAAACCCATTAAGCGGAAACCTGAGTTTTTATCTTTTGCTTTTTCAACAAATTTTTGTGTGTCGCCACCGGCTTGCTTAATTTCTTCTAGCATTTCGATAACGGCTTGATTGGCACCACCATGCAGCGGACCAAATAAAGCTTGAATACCTCCTGAGATAGAAGAGAAAACACTTGCATGAGATGAGCCAATTAGGCGAACTGTGGAGGTAGAACAATTTTGTTCATGATCCGCATGCAAAATCAACAACTTATTAAGCGCTTTTGAAACAATTGGATCTACTTGATATGCTTCGCCTGGTTTAGCAAACATCATTTTCAAGAAGTTTGAGCAGTAATCCAACGATTGATCTGGCGCGACAATCGGTTCTCCAATTGATTTTTTATAATTCCAAGCAGCGAATATTGGCAAAGCAGCTAATAAACGTAGGATATTTTCCGCTGATTCATTGCTAGCATATTGGCCTTCCATTAAACCTACAAGAGCAGATAACTCGCTCATTGGATGTGTATAAGAAGGAATTGCCTCCGCAATTTTCAATAAAGCTTGATTGCAAACTGAATATTTTTTGATGGATTCCTCGAACGCATTAAGCTGCGCTTGTGTAGGTAATTCGCCGTTTAGTAATAAATAAGCTACTTCTAGAAAACTAGCTTGATCAGCTAATTCCTCAATACTGTAACCACAATGTCTAAGAATTCCTTCTTCACCATCTAAAAATGTAATAGCACTCTTGGTTGCACCCGTGTTTTTATAGCCTGGATCGTAGGTAACATAACCCGTCAAATCACGTAACTTGCCAATATCGATGGCTTTCTCGTGTTCACTTCCCTCCAAAGTGGGAAAATCAAAACTTTTACCATCTACTTGAATAACTGCATTTTGAGACATAATCTTAAAAATATAATGATAACAGAGTTACGAGTCAGGAAACAGATTGGAACAGTTTCTCAAATTCAAAGGCCTAAGATAATACGATAATTTGAAAGGTTAATTACCTTTATAAATCCTATTAAAATTAATTCTTTTAACACAATTTTTTCTTCTAATATTTCAAATAAATTGAATTTTATGAGTGCTATATCTGATTTATTCAAAAAATACACCTTCACATCGACCGAACGATTTCTTCGCTATGTGCAAATTGATACCCAATCAGATCCGCGTTCCCTGCAGAGCCCTTCGACCGAAAAACAGAAGAATTTAGGAACGATTTTAATAGCTGAACTCAAAGAATTAGGACTAGCAAACGCAGAACTTGACCATTACGGTTATGTCTACACGTTTTTACCTAGCAACGTCTCGCATGAAACACCTACGATTTGTTTTTGTGCGCACATGGATACCTCACCAGATTGTTCGGGAGCAGATGTAAAACCGATCGTGCATGCCAACTACCAAGGACAGGATCTCGTGTTACCCGATGACACCAGCGTTATTATTCGGGCTTCCGAGCATCCCGATTTAGTAGAACAATATGGAAATGATATCATTACAGCTAGTGGCAAAACACTTTTAGGGGCAGATAATAAAGCTGGGGTAGCCGAAATTATGGATGCACTTGCCTTTTGGGTGGCCCATCCCGAAGTACCCCATGGTCCTATTTCTATCGTTTTCACCCCCGATGAGGAGGTTGGCCGCGGCACAGACCACATCGACCTTTCCAAAATCAACGCCACCTACGGGTATACGCTGGACGGTGAAAAGCGAGGACACTTAGAAAATGAGACTTTTTCAGCCGATGGATTTAGCGTCTACATTCAAGGCATCTCCCAACATCCTGGTTTTGCCAAAGGCCGCATGGAAAGTGCCTTGAAAATTGCCGCAGAAATTATCGCTGCTTTACCGAAAGACACATTGAGCCCAGAAACGACCGAAGGCAAACAAGGATTTATTCACCCGACGGATATTCAAGGTTCCGTGGAGGAAGCGCGCATAGATTTTATTTTACGGGATTTTGACACAGCTAAATTGGCCGAATATGGGGAATTAATTCAATCTATCAGCCAAAAGGTCTTAGCTAACTACCCGAATGCTTCAGCTACTTTCGAGCAAAATGAACAATACCGAAACATGTATGAGATCTTGAAAGATCATCCGCAGTGCATGGAATATGTGATGGAAGCGATGAAATTAGCGGGATTGAAACCTGAAACCTGTTCGATTCGCGGAGGTACTGATGGTTCGCGTTTGACATTTATGGGACTTCCCTGCCCGAATATCTTTGCCGGTGAACATGCCTTCCACAGTAAGCAGGAATGGGTTTCCGTGCAGGATATGCAAAAAGCGACGGAGACCATTATATATTTGGCTAGCATATATGCTAGATAAATAATGTAGAGACGCGATACTTCACGTCCAATAAAATGGGTGCACCTCAAGTATCGCGTCTCTACATGCTTACTCCCACTCAATCGTTGCCGGTGGTTTCGAAGAAATATCATAGACCACGCGATTTACACCTTTGACCTTATTGATAATTTCATTGGAAATACGTCCTAAGAACTCGTAAGGCAAATGACACCAGTCGGCAGTCATCCCATCCACACTACTCACCGCACGAAGGGCAACTACCTGCTCATACGTACGCTCATCACCCATAACACCGACCGATTGAATAGGCAATAGAATTGCTCCTGCCTGCCAAACCTGATCATATAAACCATCTTCCTTCAAGCCATTGATAAAGATGGCATCCACTTTTTGCAAGATCTCCACTTTCTCTGGCGTAATATCACCCAAAATACGAATTCCCAAACCCGGTCCCGGAAATGGATGACGTCCTAATATATCTTTAGGGACACCCAACGTCTTACCTACTAAACGTACCTCATCTTTAAACAAGGCTTCTAAGGGCTCCACGACTTTCAATTTCATGAAGTCTGGCAAGCCGCCTACGTTATGGTGCGATTTGATGGTCGCACTTGGTCCTTTTAATGACACCGACTCAATTTTATCGGGGTAAATCGTACCCTGACCTAACCAAGCCACACCTTCAATTAGATGCGCCTCGTGATCAAAAACCTCAATAAATGTTTTGCCAATAGCCTTCCGCTTATCTTCAGGATCCTTCAATCCCTTCAAGGCATCGTAAAACAATTGCTTGCTATTGACGCCTTTGACATTTAAACCTAGCTCCGTATATGATTCTAATACTTGCTCAAATTCATCCTTGCGCAACAATCCATTATCCACGAATATGCAGTATAAATTCTTACCAATCGCCCGATGCAATAACACCGCAGCAACTGAACTATCTACCCCACCGGATAGACCCAACACCACTTTATCGTTACCTAATTTAGCTTTCAATTCCGCCACCGTACGATCCACAAATGAATCCGACGTCCATGTTTGCGCACATCCACAAATGTTGACCACAAAGTTTTTGATCAACGCACCACCCTCCAAGGAATGTGTTACTTCCGGATGGAATTGAATCGCGTAAATCGGCTTGTCCACATGTGCGAATGCCGCCACACGTACCGACTCCGTCGAACCAATCACCTCATATTGCGCTGGCAATTCCATAATCGTATCACCATGCGACATCCAAACTTGCGAATTTGAAGATAACCCTGCCAACAATGGACTCGATTTTACCGTTGTCATATGTGCACGCCCATACTCCCGGTGATCAGACGCCTCCACAGAGCCTCCACCTAAATAGGCAAGTAGCTGCGCACCATAGCAAATTCCTAAAATAGGCCGATTACCAAATTGCTCTAAATTCACCCGCGGAGAATCCGCCTCACGTACCGAACATGGACTACCCGATAAGATGATGCCTTTGACAGAATCGTCCAACTCAGGAATGTGATTAAATGGATGAATTTCGCAATATACTTGAGTCTCACGGATACGACGCGCAATCAATTGCGTCACCTGAGAACCAAAGTCAAGAATGATAATTTTTTCCGCCATAAAGCTTTTTGCTTAAAAATAAACGGCAAAGGTCGCAATTTATGAGGAAAAACAGGCTATCAATCGCGATAAATTAAATAGCGTTTACGCATTTTTTTATAGGCCTCCAATGCCGGTTGCCACGAGGCCCGAATTTCAGATTCTGATTTTCCAGCCAGCATCTGTAAACGTATCGAATCCGTTCCTGCTAATTTATCAAAAAAAGAAGCCGAAGTAAAAAAGGATTCCTTACTACCAGTCGCCTGAAAGAAATGAATCAAGTATTTCAATGAGAAACCAAGTTCCCTGGTATTAACCCCGCGTAAATCAAGGCCATAACACAATTGATCCTTCAAAGGAGGGTCCATCGCCCCAGGCGTAGGAACCGGTGTAAACGTATACGAGCCTGCCACCGGATTGGGTGTCCCCAGTACTTGAAATTGCGTCAAGGTGCCACGACCCACACTGACGATGGTAGGCTCCAACAAACAAAGTGAAGGATATAAACCGATAGACTGATCATTCGGTAAATTTGGAGATGGTGCAATCGTAAGCGGAACTGCATTCCGATGTTTGTAAGACCGACAAGCAATCACTTGGACATCACAGGTGAGGCCGTTGGCCAGCCAACCCTCTCCATTAATCATGCCCGCAAACTCCCCCATCGTTAAACCGTGCACGACGGGAATGGGATTTAGGCCAACAAACGAAGCAAATTTGCGATCTAAAACCGGACCGTCCACATAATGACCATTTGGATTTGCCCGATCTAAAATCAATAATTTTACCTTATTCTCTGCACAAGCCTCCATGACATAAAACAAGGTTGAGCTATACGTATAGAACCGAGCACCTACATCTTGAATATCGAAAACCACCACATCTAAACCCTGCAAATCTTCTGGAGTAGGCTTTTTATGCTTTCCGTATAAGGAAATCAAGGGTAAGCCCGTTTGGCGATCGACCTCATTATCAATATGCGCACCGGCATCCGCTGTTCCCCGAAATCCGTGCTCAGGTGCGAAGACACGCTTGACTGAAATACCCGCCCGCAAAAGGCTGTCGGCCAAATGCGTCGATCCAATCACCGACGTATGGTTGACCACGAGGCCCACCGACTTCCCTTTAAGTAATGAAAAATAACGATTTGTTTGATATGCCCCGGGAATCGCTTGCGCGAAAATCCCTTGCATTGCCATCAAAAACAATACTGCTATTAACTTGTAGTTTCGAGCCATTCCCATTTTCTTTGCGCTTCGGATTAGAAGGTTCAAATATCCGATAATTTTTATAAAAATAATAGCCGTGAATTTCCCCCTGTTCGTTGCCCGTCGCATTCGAAATACCCACGAGACTTCATTCTCTAAGACGGTTACGTATGTGGGCATTGGCACCATTGCCTTGGGAACTTGCATTATTTTAGTGGCCTTTTCTATCCTTTTTGGCTTTAAAAATGCCATCATACAAAAGATTACGAATTTCTCTGGCGACCTGCGCATTAGCCAAATTTCCGGAAATCACTCACTTTCCGAATCCCCCATGCAACGAAACGAAGCCTGGGAAAAAACAATCCGCAACCATCCGTACGTCGACCATCTCCAAGCGCACGTCCAAAAACCAGGTATCCTCGTGGGCGAAAAAGGACTCGCGGGTGTCGTGATTAAAGGAATCGGTGCAGATATGCCTTTGGCACAAGTAAATCAAAATATCATTGCCGGAAGCGGGCAAATGAAAAAGGGCCAAAGCGTCATATTGAGTCAGGAATTAGCCCAACAATTAAAAGTGCGGGTGAATGGATCGCTGATACTATATTTCCTCAACCAGCCGAACAGACCTCGAAAAGTACAGGTACAAGGGATATATGAAACTGGACTCGAGGAATTAGATAAGCTTTTTGTACTAGCTGATCGCGCTTGGGTACAAAAAATGAATGGGTATACCGCTGATTCTATTGGAACTTATGAAATCTATTTGAAGCAACCGGTAGACCTAAACATCGCCGCGAACCGATTGACAAAAACGCTCGATCCTACGTGGAAACTAGAAACCAAAGTAGAACTTTTCCCAGCCTTATTTGATTGGATGCAAATGCTCGATCGCAACATTGTCATTTTCATCTCGCTATTGCTCATTGTCGCTTGCTTCAACCTTATTGCCACCTTGTGGGTATTAATCATGGAACGTATCCCCATGGTGGGTTTACTGAAGGCAATTGGCAGTTCAGCGTCACAGATTCGTAGCATTTTCTGGTGGAACGGTTTCTTTATCCTGTTGAGAGGATTGCTACTGGGTAATATCATCGCCATGGGTTTTTGTTGGCTTCAAGCCACCTACCACCTCATTCCGCTTGACCCACTAAATTATTACATGAATTCAGTACCGATTTATTGGGACTGGTTGACGTGGGTTTGGGTTAACTTGAGCACCTGTGCTTTAGTTAGTCTCATCATTTACATTCCGACACACTTTATTACAAAAATCGATCCACAGACCGCGATCAACTATAAAAACTAATATGCAGAAATTCATACTCGCTTGTCTCCTTTGCATGGGAACCACCGTTTTTGGTCAAGGGTTCAACGTCCAAATCAATCTAAAAGACGTAACTGAAGACCGGTTGAAAATCCAAATGAATTTCCCGCCGCAAAAACAAAAAAGCATTCAGGTTAACTTCCCAAAGATTGTGCCGGGAACGTATGCCAATTATGATTATGGGCGTTATATAGTCAATTTTCAGGCATTCGACCAACAAGGAAAATCACTTCCGGTAACGAAGAAAAATGTCAATCAATACCAGATTTCAGATGCGACTAAATTAGCCTATGTACGTTATGAGGCGAATGATACCTGGGATAGTCCCGAAGTGAAAGGCGAATATATCTTCGAACCAGCAGGTAGTAACTTTCAAAAAGACACCTTGTTTGCGTTGAATACACATACCATTTTGGGCTATGTGAGCGGTCAGGAAAAACAACGCATTAAATTACAAATAGAAAAACCGAGCCATTTAGTGGGCGTCAGCTCCCTAAAGAATACCACCCAAGGTGATGTGGATACCTATTTAGCAGCATCCTACCAAGAATTAGTGGATTCCCCAATCATGTATTCACCAGCGGATACCGCCAAAATAATGATGGGCGAAACAGAAATTATCATCTCCCTGTATTCTCCTAATAATACATTGAGCGCCAAACAAGTCGCTGCGAAAGTTGAACCACTGCTCGATGCCCAACGGAAATACCTGGGCGGAAAGTTGCCCGTCAAGCGGTATGCTTTTTTAGTAGTGCTCTCAGACAATCTGAAAGGCGGAAGCTACGGAGCACTCGAACACGCGCAATCCTCGTTCTATTACCTACCTGAAGGAAACGCAGACCAACTCAGCCAAACTATTCGTGATGTCTGCGCACACGAGTTTTTTCATATTGTAACGCCTCTATCGATTCACTCGGAGGAAATCGGATCCTTTGATTTTAATGAACCTAAGATGTCCCAGCACTTGTGGTTATACGAAGGCTTGACGGAATATGCAGCACACCACATGCAAGCAAAATACGAGCTGACCACGTGGAATGATTTCTTTAAGACCATTCAAGAGAAAAAAGAAACAATGGATATGCAATATGATGCGAAGGTTCCATTTACGGTGATGAGCCAACAAGTCTTAGGGAAGCACAAAGAACAATATGGGAATGTGTACCAAAAAGGCGCGTTGATTGGTTGGGGATTGGATTTGTTCTTGCGCCAACAGTCTAACGGAGCCTATGGAACGCAACAAATGATGACTGAACTGGCTAAGACGTACGGACCGAATAAATCATTCAAGGATGATGAATTGTTTGAGGCTTTGGTGCGCATGACGAAAATGCCAGCTTTGCGTGATTTCTTTAAACAATATGTAGCGGGCAATGAAGCCTTGCCGATCGACGCATGGTTGCAGCATATCGGCTATACGTGGGACACCACGCAAAAAGAAGAAATTAAATCCCCTGGTTTTGATCCGCAGGGCTTAGCCATCAAGATGGAAACGAAGCGCGCGTATGTGGAAAGTAAATCCGCGATTAATGCGCAGGGTGAAGCGCTCGGCTTACAAGTTAAAGATGAATTTATCAGCTTAAATGGCTTACCGATCGACATGGAGAACTTCGGCAAAAACATGAAGAAGATCTTACAAATCATCCAACGAGGCGACATGTTTACGTTAGAGGTAGCTCGTCCAAATGAATCGGGGGGATACACCTCTGTCACGCTAAAGGCACCTTTTACACCTATTTCACAGGTAAGCAAGTCGGCAATTCGTCCTTTACTATACCCGACGCCTGAACAATTGAAACTTCGTGCGGATTGGATGCGGGCTAATCCGTAACCGGTGGATTAAATTCCCCTTCGTGTTTCGCTAACCAAACCGTTGCCACGCCATTGCCAATAAAGTTAGTGATCGCACGCGCCTCCGACATAAAGCGATCTACGCCTAAGAGCAATGCTAAGCCTTCCAATGGGATAACCTGCAATGCCGTCAGCGTAGATGCCAAAACGACAAATCCACTCCCAGTCACACCAGCGGCACCTTTGGAGGTTACCATCAGTACCCCGATGATTGTCAGTAATTGCTCCCAATTCAATTGGATTCCATACACTTGGGCTAGAAATAAAGTGGCCATGGACAAGTAAATACTGGTACCGTCTAGGTTAAAAGAATAACCTGCAGGGACTACAAGACCTACAACGGATTTAGAACAGCCCATTTTCTCCAACTTCAACATGAGTGAAGGTAAAGCTGCTTCTGAAGATGAGGTTCCTAAAACGATCAATAACTCTTCTTTGATGTAGCTTAAGAATTTACCTATGCGCTCGCCGCAATTACGCATGATTAAACCAAGGACCACAAAAATGAAAATGGCCATGGTAGCATAAACAGAAACCATCAGTTTCGCGAGGGGCAATAACGAGTGAATACCAAATTTACCAATCGTATACGCCATACCGCCTAAAGCTCCCAAAGGGGCCAAATACATGATCGCATGCAAGGCTTTAAATACCCAGTCCGATGCTTGATGCATTCCTGAAACCATTTTGGCTTTACCGCGAACAAAATTCAGGAACGTACCAAAAAATAAAGAGAAGCCTAAAACTTGAATGGTGAAATTTTCTTTTAGAAATAAGATCCAACTGAACGAAGCGGCCTTCGAGGTGTATTTAGAAATATCGCCACCAGCAACATCGCCCCGAATAACGCCCTCACCTGGAGTTAATATATTTGAAACGAGTAAACCGATTAATAAGGCAACTGTGGTAACTACCTCAAAATACAATAATGCCTTTCCGCCTACCCGGCCGACCTTCTTTAAATTTCCCATATTCACGATTCCTAAACTGATCGTCAGAAAGATGATGGGATGAATAAATAATTTAACAAGACTGATAAAAATACCACTAAAAACTTCGCTCAGCGTGGGGCCAAAAGCTAAATCGGCACCCAATAAGCTATAGCTTATTTTGCTTTCAAAAACAGGGTATAAAGCGATGGAAGGTGCAAAATGGCCGACAAGCACGCCAATCAAGATTGATAAAAGCACCCAAAAGGTAAGGTTGTGTGTAATATTCTTTGATTTCATTCGTTGGTAAAGAGGTTGAAACAAATGTAAGGAACTAAACTGAAATTTTCATCGTTTGGCATTCTGCACTTATTTGCCGAATTTTGTCGGCTCATTTCAACGAATTTTTATCAGCTATGGCTTCTTCAATTAAATGCTTAATTATTGGTTCTGGACCTGCGGGATATACGGCCGCAATTTACGCGTCACGTGCTGGATTAAATCCTGTTATGTACATGGGAGGACAGCCAGGTGGTCAGTTAACGACGACAACGGAAGTTGACAATTTTCCAGGCTATCCGCAAGGTGTAGATGGGCCAACCATGATGGTTGATTTAGAGACTCAAGCGAAGCGTTTTGGAACGGATGTACGTTTTGGTATGGCAACGAAAGTTGATTTTTCAAGCCAACCGAAGAAAGTTTGGATCGATGAAAGCACTGAAATTTTAGCTGATTCAGTTATTATTGCCACGGGAGCATCGGCTAAATGGCTTGGACTTGAGGGGGAAACAACGTACAATGGTTTAGGTGTTTCGGCTTGTGCTGTTTGTGATGGATTTTTCTACCGGAATCAAACCGTTGCGGTTGTTGGCGCCGGTGACACCGCAGCTGAAGAGGCAAGTTACCTAGCTAATTTATGTACCCAAGTGCACCTGATTGTTCGTCGGGACGAAATGCGTGCATCTTTAATCATGCAGGAGCGGGTAAAAAAGAATCCGAAAATCACGATTCATTGGAATTCAGAAACAGAAGAAATTTTAGGTGATGCCAATGGCGTGACGGGCATTCGCATTAAAAATAATGTAAGCCAAGCGACTGAGGAAATTGCGTTAACTGGATTTTTTGTGGCGATTGGCCACCAACCGAATACCAGCATCTTTAAAGGCCAATTGGACATGGATGCTCAAGAATACCTAATCACAGAAAAAGGTACAAGTAAGACAAACATCCCAGGCGTTTTCGCGTGTGGGGATGTGCAGGATTCGATGTACCGACAAGCCGTTACGGCGGCAGGAAGTGGCTGCATGGCTGCTTTAGACGCGGAAAGATGGTTGGCCGCTAGCAATTTACATTAATACGATTTCATGAGTATCAAAAAACTAGTTTGGGGATTAGTGCTTGTCTTTGTGACCTTGAGTACGTATGCCCAAGAAAAAAAGTTATTTAAGAAGAATACGAAGATTGATTTCAAGTCGAATGCCAACTTGTATCAAAACAATTCCGCTAAAAAGAACGATTTAGACGAACTACCTCCTTTAACTTTTCGGACAGAGGGCGAAAGTACGGCGACGGCCATTCAGGGATCGGAGCTGCAGGAACGCAAATATGAACCGTTGAAAATCCTTAATCCGACGATTAGTAATTTCGATACCACCTCGATAGATGAGGGTGAGGCTTTGGTTGTGGAAATTGAGGAAGAAAATGCGCCGGTGGGATCGGAAGATTTCGTATCAGTGGCGTCCTATTATTCGATTTGGGATACCAAAAGTATTGATCCATACGATATCAACGCAAAGGATTTTGATGAGCCCGTTGATTTAGAATTATACAATTTACCTGCTGGCCGTAACTGGTCTCCACCTTTAGCCTCAATAAAACAAACAAGTCCATTTGGACCGCGCTGGGGCCGTTTACATGCCGGAGTGGATTTAGATTTAGAGACAGGTTACCCGGTTTATTCAGCGTTTGATGGAATTGTTCGTGTGGCTAGTGTGGACTGGGGTGGATACGGTAAATTTATGGTGGTTCGTCACTATAATGGATTAGAAACACTTTATGGACACCTTTCCAAGCAAAATCTAGAACCAGGAACTTTCGTTAAGGCGGGAGATGAAATTGGTCTAGGTGGAAATACGGGTCGGAGTACAGGTTCTCACTTGCACTTTGAAACACGGTATGAGGGAAACCCCTTCAACCCAAATCAAGTTTATAATTTTGGGACGGGCGAACCATTGTCGGACCATTTATTAATCACAGCCCAAACATTTAATGCCCGTGCACTTTCCCTTCGTAATGAATATGGAAGCGTGGGTGACAAAATCAAAACCCGCCGGAAAGCTTGGGTTAAAGTTCGTTCAGGAGATTCATTGTATACCATCGCGCAACGTGCAGGTATATCGGTGAATAAATTAGCCAAATTAAACGGCCTGCGCCTATCCTCTACCATTCGAGCTGGCAGAAGACTTCGCATTCACTAAATCTTAACGACCGATGAAACTTGACATATTAGTGATGGCCGCGCATCCAGATGATGCAGAGTTAGCTTGCTCGGGAACGATTCGTAAGCATTTGGCCCTAGGCAAAAAAGTAGGTATCGTCGATTTTACACGTGGGGAATTAGGGACGCGCGGAACTCCGGAAATTCGGTTAGCTGAATCTTCAGCGGCGACGGAAATATTGGGTATTCAAGTACGTGAGAATATAGGTTTGGCGGATGGTTTTTTTGTGAATGATCAGGTGAGCCAACTGAAATTAATTGAAGTCATTCGGGCCTATAAGCCAGATATTGTATTAGCTAATGCATTGGAAGATAGGCACCCCGACCACGGAAAAGGGGCCCAATTGGCCATAGATGCTTGTTTTTTAAGTGGATTGCGTAAGATTGAAACGTCACAAAATGGCGAAAAACAAACAGAATGGCGCCCCAAGCAAGTCTTTCATTACATTCAGGACAGGTACTTGGAACCTGATTTTGTGATTGATATTACAGAACATTGGTCAATGAAAGAAGCGGCAATTCGCGCGTTTCGTAGCCAGTTTTTTGATCCTAATTCAAACGAACCAGCTTCCTATATTTCGAGTCCAGAATTCTTACACTTCATCGAAGCACGTGCCCGCGAAATGGGCCACAAGATTGGGGTGACCTATGGAGAAGGGTTTCAAACACAGAAGACAATCACCATTCAAGATTTAAGCATACTCGCTTAATAACTCAAGTATGTAGCAAATACTTTTTGCATGTACGCTTGACCAAAGGGCAATAAACGCGTACTTCCCTCCTGCTTGATCAGGCGCTTGCCTGCATTATCATAACTGGTAAACCCTTGTTTACTGATTACTCCGAAACCATTATCCCAGTCAAAGAATGCATATCCTCGATCTGGATGCGTGGCAAATAAATCTTGACTAAAGGCAAACCGACTGCCATCCAAGCCCAATTGGCCTAACACGGTTTTGGCGATATCCGTTTGGCTACCAAATACGGGTAGCTGTTTTCCACGAAATTCAGGTTTGATCACATCACCAAAAAGCACCAAAGGAATATGAAAGCGTTGTGATTCCGAAATCGCATATTTCTCCTTAGGCAAGCGGTGACCATGGTCAGCCACAATGACAAACAAAGTATTTTTAAACCAAGACTCTTTGCGTGCAGAACGGATAAAAGCACCCAAGGATTTATCGGTATAAAAGGCCGTGCTCCGAAAAAGATTCGGTAAATCGGTCCCTGGAAAGCGCGGAGTCTCCGGAATTTCAAATGGCTCATGATTCGAAAGCGTGAGCATTGTCGCAAAAAACGGCTGTTTTAATTGACTCAACTGCTTTTTAAATCGCTTAAAAACGACACCATCATGCGCACCCCATTTTGAATTCTGATCCTCGGGCGCGAACGCATGCTTATCGGTAGAATGATCAAACCCATGACTCAGCACATAGGGCTTAAACCCAAAAAACTCACTTTCACCCCCATACATGAAGGCAGTTTGATAGCCTTGTTCTTTAAATACTTGAGCGACTGAAGGTAATTTTTCCTGCTTATCCGTCTCGGAAATAATGCTTTTTGTTGCCTGGGCTGGAAATGCACTCATCACTGCAATTAAGCCCTTATCTGTTCGATCTCCCGAAGCATACAAATTCGTAAAAGATACACCCTGCTGCATCAATTGCCCTAATTCGGCACTTATTCCCGACTCACCCCCTAATGATGCTACGACATCAGCCGTGAAACTTTCCAAGATAATGAAGACAACATTGGGACGCTTATTGGTGAGTATTTCCGTTCGGGCCAGCGAATCTCCTGACTGATACATATGTAGTATCGAATCTACTTGAGAATCCGGTAAGTAATGAAATTCGCCTACATTTCCAGCTAAATTATTCGTCACATCTTGCGCCAAATTCCAGGAAGTATTCACTGCGGCATGGTTTAGGATAGGCTTGGAAGAAAAATACGCCATACTTTGACTGATAGGAGCTAATTGCCAGCCGCCTCGGACGCTCAAAAATGTTAGCCCTAAAACCAACAAACTGAGTACCGGACGTATGAACCACGGATGTAATTGAAAGGTAGGACGAATAAAGAATTTGATTAGCCAACCAAAAAACAGGACCTGAAAAAGTAATATCCCAACTGTCAGGCCGATACCCGTTTCCAAGCTCGAAATCGTCGATTCATACGGATAATTAAAAAATATTTTGAATACTTTATAGTTGACCTTCGCTCCCCACTCCTGGTAAATATTCAAATTTACGGCCCCAATAAGGGCAAATAGGCCAATAAAAAACCGTTGGTACGCAATCAAAAAACGTGGGGAAACAAGGGATTTACCAGCGACTATTTCCGCCACCCAGAGTAAAACAGGAATAATAAGCACATAACCCGTCATGGATGCATCGAGGCGCAAAGCTGATTGAAATATGGCAAATACCTCTGAGCTTCCATTTTCGGTTATGGTATCCCAAAATCGAATAACAAAGATGATACGTTCGACCAAAAAGAAGATTAGCCAAAAAGCGTACAAACGAGTGAGGCTAATTATATAATTCAATCGATGAAGCGTTTAGTGATATCTTGGTAGGAATCGATGCGACGATCACGCAGGAAAGGCCAGGTCTTGCGGTAGTATTCGCTTGACTCTACGTCCACGTCCACAATGGCAACTTCCTCCACGTCATGTGGCGCTTGGAAAATGATGCGTCCGCCGGCATTGGCGACAAAACTACCACCCCAAAATTGCTGCCCATTTTCAACGCCAACCCGGTTGACCGAGACAACAGGAACCCCATTCGCAATGGCATGCGAACGCTGAATGGTTTGCCAAGCTTGATATTGCTCGCGATTGATTTCGGAATTTTGCTCTTCCATGTCCCAACCAATCGCTGTCGGATACACGAGCACCTCCGCACCTTGCAAGGCGGTTAGTCGGGCTGCTTCTGGATACCATTGGTCCCAACAAATCAACACGCCGACTTTGGCATATTTTGTATTAAACACTTGGTAACCTAAATCGCCTGGTGTAAAGTAATATTTCTCGTAATAGCCAGGATCGTCTGGAATGTGCATTTTACGGTACTTACCTAGGTAAGACCCATCGGCATCAATCACCGCCGTCGTATTGTGAAATAAACCCGCGGCCCGTTTTTCAAACAACGAAGCGATAATTACGACATTCAATTCCTTCGCTAAACTGCCAAACATATCCGTGCTTGGACCTGGAATCGCTTCAGCCAAATCAAAAAACGCCGTATTTTCTTCGTAGCAGAAATACACCGAGCTGAACAATTCTTGTAAGCAGATTACCTGCGCACCGCGAGCTGCTGCATCGCGAATTGCTTGCACCGTTTTAGCTATATTCGTGGCTACATCGGTCGAGCAATTTAACTGAACTAAGGCAAAAGAAACCTTTTTCATAGCGTTTTTGAAGCGTGAATGATTGGGATCAAGTCAATGTCTTTCATACAATGAAAGTGATTTAAAGGACAATAGTTGCGAAGTTTCGGTTGGCATGGCCGACAACCCAGCCCTTTATTTTCTAAGATTGTAAGCGAATCGCTTGCAGGTAAAGTAGAGGTTGTTGGCCCAAAAATAGCAAACGTCTTTTTCCCCAATATTTGTGCGATTTCGAGCATGGGTGAATCGTGGGTAATAATGAATTCCGCACCGCGCATGATGGCAGCCATTTCCGAGTGTGAGTGGACCTTACAGAGGTTATGTACTTTTTCTGGGAATATTTTATTGAATCGATACCCCAGATTTTCATCCCAAGAATTACCAAGTAAAATGATTGACGTATCTAATTTATCAAGGAGACGAACGATGTTTGGGTAGTCCAATACTTGAGTTACAAACTCGCCTTCCAACGCATAAACGATATATTTTCCTGTAATTCCTTTGGAGGCTAGGTCAAATGCAGGGACCTCTTTGATAAAATCAACCGAGGCCATCTCGGTCCACGGCTTTGGCCAGGAGCCAATCGTCAATTTAGTCCATAGGGTGGTTGACGCCGGGCTTAAATCATAAATTTTATCAAACGAAATACCACGGGGTTTCTCGTTGTGAATCAATGCGCGATCTAATACAAGGCTAAAAACCTCAGGAAATTCAATGGAACAATAGACATGTATTTCAGCATCCGGATATGTGTCTTGCATGGCGCGAATTTTCCGAACGCTTTCAATGGCGTTTGATGAACCAGAAAAATGAAGACAAAGAATTTGCTGCATATAAAAAAATGAACTTGCAAAATTAAGAAAAATCTTTGCTAAGCCGCATACTTTCATTCTTTTCGGTAAATTGCGGACTAAATTTGAATGGATTACATGGAGCAGAAAAAACAGGATACCGCCTCAGCATTAAAAGATATTATTTCGCATGCCAAAGAATACGGTTTCGTATTCCCGTCTTCGGAAATTTATGATGGCTTGCAAGCTGTTTACGATTACGGTCAAAATGGTGTTGAATTAAAAAATAACCTTAAGAATGTTTGGTATAAGGCAATGACAATGTTGAATGACAACGTAGTTGGCCTAGACGCATCTATTTTCATGCATCCATTAACATGGAAGGCCTCTGGACACGTGGATTCTTTCAACGATCCGATGATTGACAACAAAGATTCGAAGAAGCGTTACCGTGCGGATACCTTGTTGGAGGAGCGTTCTGCTGCCCTAGAAGATGAAGGAAAAGCAGCTGAGGCAAAAGCCTTAATGCAGGCGATGGCGAAAGGATTGGATGCGGGAGATTTAGAGGCTGTTCGTCAGTTAATCATTGATCAAAACATTAAATGCCCAGTTTCGGGCACGGCGAATTGGACCGAAGTACGTCAGTTTAACTTGATGTTTTCGACCCAAGTGGGTGCCGTATCTGAAGATGCATCCTTAATTTATTTACGTCCAGAGACGGCGCAGGGTATTTTTGTTAATTTCTTGAATGTGCAGAAAACGGGCCGCATGAAGGTGCCGTTTGGTATTGCGCAAATCGGCAAAGCCTTCCGTAACGAGATTGTTGCACGAAATTTCATCTTCCGTATGCGTGAATTCGAACAAATGGAAATGCAATTTTTTGTACGTCCTGGTACGGAGATGGATTGGTACAACAAATGGAAAGAGACGCGGATGAAGTTTCACCAGGCGATCGGCTTACCGGCTGATTCCTTGAAATTCCATGATCATGATAAATTAGCGCATTATGCGAATGCGGCGGTAGATATTGAATATAAGTTTCCATTTGGGTTTAAGGAGATGGAGGGGATACATTCGCGCACCGACTTTGATTTAAAGGCACATCAAGAATTATCAAAGAAAAAGCAGCAATATTTTGACCCAGAAATAAATCAGAACTATATTCCGTACGTGGTTGAGACCTCGGTGGGAGCTGACCGTTTGTTTTTAGCGATTTTGTGCAATGCATATACTGATGAAACGACGGGTGAGGGTGAAAGTTTGAAACAACGCGTTTACTTAAATATTCATCCGGCTTTGGCGCCTACGAAAGTGGCAGTATTGCCTTTGGTGAAGAAAGATGGATTGGCGGAGAAAGCACAAGAAATTACGAATCAATTAAAATTTGCCTTTAATACAACCTACGACGATGGTGGAGCAATTGGCAAGCGCTATACCCGTCAAGATTTAATTGGGACGCCGTATTGCGTCGTAGTCGATTACCAAACGATGGAAGATCAAACGGTAACGGTGCGGGATCGCAATACCATGACCCAAGAGCGCATTTCTATCGCGGACCTAAAAGAAAAATTAGGTTATGCGGTATCGATGGAGCGTATTTTTGAAAAATTAGTTTAAAAACGCAAACAACGACAACATGACGACTGATCAAAATCCAGCTGAAGAGGAAAACGTACCCGTACCATCATCGGAGCCAACAGAAATACTTTCGAATGAAGTAGATGCGGCTGCACCAACAGAGACGGAAGAAATACTTTCCGTAGAAGTGCAGGAACCAGCTCCAGCGGAGACAGTTGAAATAATTTCCGAAGAAGTGCCCGATCCAGCTCCAGTGGAAACAGTTAAAGTACTTTCTGAAGAAGTGCAGGAACCAGCACCAGTGGAGATAGTTGAAATGATTTCGAAAGAAGTAGTAGCGCCTGCGCCCGTAAAAGAGGTGGAATATCCTCTATTTGATTTGGCGGTGGCTACGAAGGATAATTTCTTAACCTACTTTGGCAAGATCAAAGAAATCGCGTCGGCACATGCGCATGCAGCTACCTATAAAAAAGTAGATGAAATCACAAAAGAGGTCAAAGAGGCGTGGAACCAATTGAAGCAAGCTGAAAAGCAAGCAGCAATTGAAGCGTTTAAATCGGCCAATGAAGGTTCTGATGAAGGATTTGATTTCAAAGATGAGGCGATTCATGCGGTAGAACAAATTTTAGCTAGTCTTCGGACTGAGAAGCAAGCTTTTTTCCAAACCTTGGAAAAGGCCCGTGAAAAAGCATTAGAAGGCAAAACGCGTTTGATAAATGAATTAAGAACCCTAGTGGATGCGGATGATTATTCGGATCCGGCGCATGTAAATGCGAGTTTCAAAGCGTTTAAAAAGATACAAGAAGAGTGGAAAGGATTGGGTTCTGTCCAAGGGCCGATGAACCAGACACTTTGGCAATCCTACCATGCATTAGTTGACCGTTTTTATTCAAACCGTTCCATCTTTTATGAGCTGTTGGAATTAGATCGCAAGAAGAATTTACAGGCAAAAGAAATCATTGCTGCCAAATTGGAAAAATTAGCAGCTTCTGTAGCTGCTTCGACTAAAGTTCCTGCCCTATTGAAGGAAGCGGAGGAATTATTTAATGAGTATAAGCATATTGGACCAGCGCAGCGGGAGGAAAATGAAGCGATGTGGCAGCGGGTAAAGAAATCCTTGGATGTTTTATTTGAGCAAAAGCGTCAAATTAATGATGCCAATAAAGCTGTATTTGAGGAGAATTTGAAGATCAAAAAGGAGTTGGGGGATTTGATGCATACGTACGCGGCATTCCAGTCGGCGACGATCACCGAATGGAACCAAGCCTCCAAGGCGGTTTTAGCCATACAAGAACAGTGGGGGAAATTAAAGGGTGGTATGCCACGCGATGGAGGAAAGGATGTTAGTCATCAATTTTGGGCAGATTTAAAGTTGTTTTTCAAGCATAAGAGTGAGTTTTTCTCGAAGATTGATGCGGAGCGTAAGGCCAATTTGGCCGCGAAGCAATTGTTAATTGAGCAGGTGGAAGGTATTGTGGCGGTGGGAACGGATACGGCAGAAATCACCCAACAGGTAATTGAATTGCAGAAAAAGTGGAAAGATATTGGTCATGTTCCGGAGAAGCAGAAGGATAGTATTTATACCAAATTCAAAGCGGCTTGTGATGCATATTTCAACTTAAAGCGTTCTGCATCTAAGGGTGCAAAGGATGAAGAGTTTGAAGCAAATTTAGTTGCGAAGCAGGCAATATTGACGGAAATGGCGGCGATGTTGACCGATCCAAGTTCATTAGCGAAGTTGGGCACGATCAAGGCCAACTGGGATGCCATTGGGTTTGTACCGCGTAGAGATGTAAAAACGATTCAGGAGAGTTTCCGAAATTCATGGAATGCGTTAATTGATTTGGCTCGGACACAGCCGAAAGAGCAATTAGCGGCGTGGGGATTTGAATTGAAATCATTGAAAAATGAGTCGTCAAGTTCAGCTTCCGAAGGCTCTGCTCCATCGGCAGATAACCGCAAGAAGATTCAAACCTTGGAAAATGATATTGCGGTGTTAACCAATAACTTAGAGTTCTTTGCGAAGTCGAAAAATAGTGATAAGCTACGTGCTGACGTAGAAAAGAAAATTGAAGCGGCTGAAAAAGAATTGGAAAAACTGAAAAAAAGTTAAGATTTTTAGAAATCGATTTTGCGATTTAGGAGAATAATACTACTTTTGTATTCTCAAATGCGCCTCCTTAGCTCAGCTGGTAGAGCAACTGATTTGTAATCAGTAGGTCGTTGGTTCGATCCCGACAGGAGGCTCTTCTACCCTCGACAGAAATGTCGGGGGTTTTTTGTTGGCTATGAATTATTAATTTCAAAAGGAAACTAAACCAAGCATGAAATTTTATCAAACTTCATTACATGCATATTGTCTATAAACGATAAATCATAAAGGCTACTAATTTTATTTTAAAAATAATTTATATATTCTCTTTAGAAGTAAAATTTATTAAATTTCGAAAATTAAGCAGCAAAAATATCTTTAAAATATCTCCATATATATAATTTAAAAAAATCCCCCCCCCCAATTATAATCTCAAATCAAAATGAAAGTACTTGAAAACATTTCATGCAATTTACCTTGGATTGAATCACCGTTTTTTGAAAAGATACTCGAATCAAAACAACTTAGTGTTGAATATAAAGAAATAGCGAAATATTATAATGAAAATGGATACGCAGTTTTGAAAAATCACTTTACAGAGGAACAAGCGGATAGATTAGTAGTAGACATCTTCAACAAAGGTTTCAATGGTGATGGTAAAGAAATTGCTGTTGACGAAAATCGTATTCAAGATTTGTGGAAGGTATCGGAGATTTCAAAAGATATTGCTACTGATCAAAGGATTTTAGATTTGCTTAAAGTGCTATATGATAGAAATCCCATACCATTTCAAACATTAAACTTTAAAAAAGGAAGTACGCAAGCGGCTCACTCAGATTCTATTCATTTCTCAAGTTTTCCTGAAAAATATATGTGCGGCATTTGGGTTGCATTAGAGGATGTAGATGAAACCAATGGTCCACTTTTTTACTATCCTAAATCACACAAGTTACCTGAGATAAAATTCCAACATGTACGTAAAACATCTAGTTATGCTACTTGGAAAAATTATTCGGAATATGAGCGATATATGGAAGAATATGTAAAAGTAATCAATCCAAATAAATTCACATTTAAAGCAAAAAAAGGAGACGTATTAATTTGGTCGTCTAATGTGATACATGGTGGCAGCAAAATTATTGATGAGAATAGGACACGATTATCACAAGTAACTCATGTATTCTTTGAGAATTGTATTTATTATTCGCCACTTTATTCAAATCAAATTACAGGTGAATATGCAATAAAAAATAATCTAATTAATATGTTAGATGGCAAATCAGTTAATCAAAATTATAACGGGGAATCACTCGCATTTTCAAGGATAAGAAACAATAACTACTTGATTTTAAATTATTTTAAGTCCTTTAGTCGAATTATTAGTTTTACATTCTTACTTGTGCACCAATTAAGAAAACTATTAAAATAAATGCTAGAA
>NZ_JBILJM010000056.1:0-5867 GCF_044377215.1 Aquirufa sp. | reverse complement strand
TAACGTTCTTGGTAAGAATCATACAAAAAGCTAGATCCGGCCTTCCACGTATGATTTGTATTGTCGATGATGGATTGATAAATTAAATTACCAAATACACTTTGCTCACGCCCTACATACGACTTGAACGCAAAATAGGAGTCGTTTCGGTGATCGGAAGCCGATAGAATCAGTCCTAAACCTTTCCAAGGTTTGGTTTGAAACAAGCGGGCTATTTTGGCAAAACTCTCAAAACGCGTAGTTGCACTTCCAAAGCCATACACGCGGTACCTATTTGACGTTTTTTCCTCGAAATTCATTTGGCCTGCCACGCGTTGTTCACGTAAATAACCACCTCCCCACTGGACCATCCACTTGTCGGTTTCATACTTCCATCGGTTTAGTACATTGACCAAATTAAACAAAGGCAAATCCATAAATCCATCCTTATTTCCATCTAGTCGGGATACTTGTTGGGAATAATGTGTAAACAAGGCCGTAGAAAGCTTCCCATTAAATTTATGCGCAGCTTGTTGGTTTACCTCAAATCTCCCTTGCGAATTTCCATACATATTTAAAAAATATACTTCTGACGTATCCGGTTTAACCAATTCCATATTGATGGCTCCCGTCATCGATTCATACCCGTTAACCACGGAACTTTGGCCTTTGGCTAAATCAATCGAACGAATCCAAGTACCCGGAATGTAGTTCAACCCATAGGTAGATTTTAAGCCTCGAATGGATGGAACATTTTCAACTTGAGTTTGTACATAGGTACCTGAAAGGCCCAAAAGTGAAATTTGTTTCGCACCTGTGATGGCATCAGTAAAATTGACAGATACACTCGCATTCGTCTCGAAACTTTCGGAAAGGTTACAACAAGCCGCTTTAGCAAGGGTTTTCATCGTTAAGATTTCCCTACTTTGAATGGATTGAACATCATGTCCACCAGGTGATGCCAGTACACTCACCTCAGCTAATTCGCTCGAATTAGCCGTCAAATGCACATGTACAAATCTAGGTTTATCTACCCAAACAGAATCAGGCTTAAATCCGACCGCACGAATAGTCAGCCAACCGGGAAACGTGCGAATACGCAATTTAAATATCCCATCCACCCCGCAGGTTGCACCTAATTTGTCGGCCGAATAATAGACCGTAGCACCAGGAATATCCTCCATGTTGCCCTGAGCATCTAAGCTCATCACACGGCCATTGAGCTCCTGTGCCACCAAGGGAAAACCCCATAAACAAAAAACAATAAGCAATAATCGATTCATCAGAAATGGATTTAACGTAAAAGAAATTCTTTTAATAGATTGTTAAATCGGCTAAATCAAATACACTTGGATGAACGCGCGCTTGACAGAAGCGGGCGGTGAAAAATCGGATTCTTCAAAAAATAAACTAGGTTCGGAATGCGTGTAGATATGGAAAAAGGTCGACAATTTACCTGAAGGAACGGTCGCCACAAAATCGAAATCAACAAATTTTAACTGCTGCTCTGCGCTTAATTTGACCTGAAATTGGTCATATGTACAACAATAGGCACGAGATACAACATCGCGTGTGACAGGTTTACTTTTTGCACAGCAACTTACTTGATTACCCCAGCCGTAAGAAATACTTCCAGTAAAAATACACGTGGCTGATTTCCAAGCCATACCTGTTTGGCCTAAAAGAAGCCAAAAAACAAAGAATAGTACGAAAGACTTTTTCAATATTTTCGTCATGGGTACATGTAATAAGCGCGGAAAATTACGAAAGGAAACGTTAATATGTAAGTCAATGCCATAGAAATATTCTTTCTTTGCATTCGCTATGATAAAACGGATGTTCCTCTTTATTGTTTTAGTATTAGGTGTATTTCAAGGTATGGCCCAAGAAACTCGTTATCGCTACCTCGTACTCTTAAAGGACAAAAAAAATTCCCCATTTTCAATCACCGCACCAGACAAATTTTTGTCGGCATCTGCCATTAATCGTAGGTTAAAAAACAAGATTGAGATTCGGGAACAAGATTTACCTGTAAACCCATCCTACATCGAGGAAATAAAGGCAGCGGGAGCTCAGATTATCTATCCCCTTAAATGGGTCAATGGGGTATTGATTAAGGAAAAACCGAAAAACATCGCCAAAATTAAAGCACTAAAATCGGTGTTAGGGCTTTACAAAAATATGCCCTTGGATTCAAGTTCAGATCTCCGTCTTGAAACGCAAGCTAAAAACCTTTCGAACGAATCCGCGGTCCTTGATTACGGAAACTCATTAACGCAGATAAGCCAATTGGGCGTGGATAAAATGCATGCGAAAGGCTTTACGGGCAAGGATGTCAAAATCACCTTATTGGATGATGGCTTTTCACAAGCTGACCAAGTGGGCTATTTACAAAATGTCTATACCGAAAAACGGCTATTAGGCACACTGGTGACTGATCCTGGCCTACGTTCTGTATATGCGGGTGGGGCACATGGAACCAATGTTTGGAGTACGATAGCTGCGCAATCACCTGGGAAATTAATTGGCACAGCTTTTCAAGCCCAATTTGCCTTGGCACAAACAGAGGAAGGGAATCATGAGCTCTTGGTTGAAGAAGCTAATTGGATGCGTGGAGCGGAATGGGCAGACAGTTTGGGAACGGATATAATTACTTCATCGCTGGGCTATTCAGAATTTGATAATAGCAGATATAATCATCGCTATACTGATATGGACGGTCGGACCACTTTAGTAAGTAAAGCCGCTGCATGGGCAGCTAGCAAAGGGATTGTGTGTATTATTTCAGCAGGAAATCAAGGAAGTGATTCATGGAAATACATTACAGCTCCCGCAGATGCTGATTCTATATTGAGCGTAGGCGCAGTAGACAGAACTGGGCTTCGCGCCTCCTTTAGCTCGATTGGGCCTTCCTCTGATTTGCGCATCAAGCCTGATATCGCTGCGATGGGATTAGCCACAATTGCCGGCCTACCTTCCGGCTCGTTCGGTTCAATTAGTGGAACATCCTTTTCTGCGCCTTTAATAGCCGGATTAGTCGCTGGAATTATGCAAGCTAATCCACAAAAAACGGCACAAGAAATTATTCAAGGAATCCGAAAATCAGGTACTCAGGCGTCTAAACCTGACCAATTACTCGGTTATGGTATTCCGCATTTTGATCGCATTAGCCAACTACTCAATCCGGTTTTGGGTGTAGAAACGCAAGAAAAAAGTACGTTTAAAGTTTTTCCAAACCCAGCATCTATAGGTCAAAGAATTCGTGTTTTCACCGATGGAAGCCCAACAGGCACATTAGAAATAATTAACATACAAGGGACTATTGTTGAATCAATTAATTTTCGACAAGCTGAATTTGATTTTTTTGCTGCGCCATTCGTTTCTGGCAAATATTATTTTAGATTTACCATTGGAAATCAGGTAAAAGTGATTCCGGTGCTTCTAAACCTTTACTAATGAAATCACGCTTTCTCTCGTTGGACATCCTCCGCGGCATTACCTTAGCCGCTATGATTTTAGTCAACACTTCTGGCAATGGGACATACACCTACGGACCTTTAAAACATGCAGATTGGCATGGTTTCACTCCGACCGATCTAGTTTTTCCAACATTTCTTTTTATGGTTGGCGTTGCCATGCGATTCTCATTTAAAGCATTCAATTATACACTTTCGCCCTCAGTTCGGATAAAAATCGTAAAACGAACTTTACTTTTATTCCTCATCAACTACATTATTTTTTACATCCCCTTTCTTGATTTCACGTGGGAAAATTTGCGCTACCTAAATGTTTTACCGCGCATCGCGCTCTCCTATTGTGCGATTTCATTTATCACACTGAGTGTACCCAAACACTGGTTAACACCAATTAATATCAGCATTTTACTTGTTTATTGGGTGATACTGGCCGTTTTTGGCGATTCAGGTGTAGCCTATGAATTGGGGTCTAATGCCGTTCGCAAATTGGATTTATTCTTATTTGGTCCCACACACCTATATCATGGTGATGGAATTCCATTTGACCCAGAAGGCTTTTTGAGCACATTACCGGCGCTGAGTACCTGCTTATTCGGCTATCAGGTTAGTTTATTTTTAGAAAAGCAACGGGATGCACAAAAACCAGCATTAACAAGCCTTCTTGTTTGGGGGATTGGCTTAATTACTTTAGCGCTACTTTGGAATCAAAGCTTTCCAATCAATAAAAAATTATGGACAAGTTCATTCGTGCTCCTATGTGCAGGAATCGATTTCATCCTAATTGGCGCTTTGAATTGGTGGATAGAGGTCAAGGAAAGAAATTTTGCCAATACCTTCTTTTTAGTTTTTGGCACAAATTCAATTTTGGCGTATGCGATTTCTGAAGTTCTAACAATTCAGATGTCGAATGTCCAAATACAAGAGGGCTCAGGGACGATATCGCTAAGCAATTGGCTTTATTGGCATATTTTCGAACCTGTATTCGGTAAATTCAATGGTTCCCTGGCCTACGCAATCTGCTTCGTTCTTGTTTGCTGGTCGCTATGTTATGTCTGCTACAAACGCAAATGGTTTTTGAAAGTCTAGGCAAATAACATAGCCGCACCAAAAACCCCGGCACTATCACCTAACTTTGGCTTAACGATTGTTGTATTTACCTCACCCGAATTGAAAATATATTTTTTGATGCGATTATACCCTTCGGTGTAAAGTAAATCGATATTTCCCACGCCACCGCCAATCACGATAACCTCAGGATCTAAGACATTAATTAAAGTCGAAATTGCCCGACCATAATTTTCCAACAAGCGCTCGACCGTAGCGTTAGCGAAGGAATCATTTCCAGCAAAATAAGCTTCCATGATTTGGGGCAAGCGCATTGCCCGACCAGATTGACGCAAATAAAAGAGCTCCAAAGCAGGACCTGAAATTACTTTTTCTACACAGCCCGATTTTCCACAATAACATGGTTCTCCACCTTCCTCTAAAATATTATGGCCCCATTCCCCTCCAATTCCATGTAGCCCTTTAATTACTTTGCCATGCGCCACTAATCCACCACCTACGCCCGTTCCCATGATTACGCCGAAAACGATTTCTGCCCCCGGGTGGACGTCCAAAACAGCGCCTAAATGTGTTTCTGCTAATGCAAAGCAATTGGCATCGTTTGCAAGGGAAACCTCACATCCTAAAATTGCCGACAAATCTGCTGCCATTGCTTGGCCATTCATACAGGTTGTATTGCAGTTTTTCATCGTTTGAGTACGTGGATCTAAAACTCCCGGAGTCGCAAAACCTATTTGAAAAGGGCTCTCTCCAAGCGAATCAGCAACCTCATCCACTAATCGTTTCACTTGTTGTAAAATATGCCTGTAGCCTTTCGAAGCCTCTGTATCGATTCGTTTTCGAACAATTACACGACTAGGATCTTGACGATCAAGTACTGCACACTCAATTTTTGTGCCACCCAAATCTACCCCCCATAATTTAGCGTCTGTTGTCTTCATTTTCAAATATACTTAAATAACTTAAATAACGACTTGGAGCAATTTCGCCGTCTTCTACAGCTTTAATTACAGCGCAAGCTGGCTCCGAAATATGGACACAATTATTAAATTTGCATGCGCCCAACAAGGCACGCATCTCAGAAAAATAATGTGCTAATTCATCCTTTTCAATTTCATGAATCCCCATCTCATTTATGCCAGGGCTATCAATCAAATAGGTATTTAAACCTAATTCCCACATTGTGGAGTAAGTAGTTGTATGAACCCCTTTTTGCGCAAAATCAGAAATTTCCTTCGTCTTAATTTGCAGATGAGGCGCCACGATATTCAATAAACTTGATTTACCTACTCCTGAATGACCTGCAATTAAAGATACCTTTCCTTGAAACATGGCTTTAAACTCTTC
>NZ_JBILJM010000055.1:0-5898 GCF_044377215.1 Aquirufa sp. | reverse complement strand
CGTTCGGTTTAAAGTAAATTTCAGATCCGCCAAAAATTCGATCAATCGAAGGTGGTAATTCGATTTTGGGAAAAAGTCCGCGGCTTTGGATGGAATTATTCCCATCAATGCCTTTCGCATAATCGGTCCAAAAACTTCGATTTACTTGGGTATTTTGTCGCTGATAATAGTTCTCTAATGAAAAAGTACGCGTAGGATTAACGGTTAGATTTCCGACCTGATCTTTTTGAATAATTTGGCCGTTGGCAATTTCAGTCGAAGTCTTCGCCCCTTTCACGGAATAAATCGAAAATGGAGAACGACTTGTTGATGTACTGTAGCTTGATAAAGTGGTCTTTTTGAGCCTATAACGAGGCTTTCTGCCACTTTTTTCTAAAATTTTACTCGAATCAATCGCTAATTCTTGGGCTACTAGATTAGTTGACAAACAAAGACTCATCACCAACAAGAACTGCTGCGCTTTTGAAATCCAATGTTGTCTATGACTAATTTGCACGAATCTATTTAAAAACGATTAACGTAATGCAAGCTTAATTAATTGCTCAATCGAAGCATCTGGATTTGCTTTTAATAGCTGATCCAAACTTTTTTCAGCGGCAATTCTAGGAAGACCTAACGTCACTAAAGCAGCTAAAGCCTCATGTTTTACGCCAAAACTCTTGTCATGCGCAGCAGCACCTGCATCCACAAACAAGATATCTTTCTTACACTTATCTTTTAATTCCAGAATAACCCGTTGGGCAGTTTTCGAGCCGATTCCTTTTATTGACTGAATCAGACCGATATTCTCATTCATAATTGCCGACCGGATTTCTCCGGACGAAAAGGAAGAAAGCATCACCAATGCAGTACTCAAACCAATACCAGAAACACTAATTAGATCTAAAAAAAGATATTTTTCATCCATGGAATGAAAGCCAACCAACGTATGTGAGTCTTCCTTAATTTGTAAATGCGTAAACAAATGACAAAGTTCACTGCCATCAGCTAAAGCGTCATATGTCTGAAGAGAGATCTTAACTTCATAACCCACACCTTGCACATCGATGATGACATGCGTCCGATCTTTGTGCGCCAGTTTACCTTTTAAATAAGCGATCATATTAGGAAATTCGTAAGCGCATTCCCGGGCGTAAAATAGCCTTTGAACGCAAATGATTTATTTTTTTTAATTTCTCAACGGTCAATCCGTTATGCCGTTCGGCAATATCAGACAAGGTATCTCCAGACCGCACTTTATAGTATCTAATTTGTTTTTTTGCGGCTGGTTTACGAACAACTACTGGTATGGAGTCGTTGGGCGCATCAAAACTAGATGATGCCAAATTTACTTTTTCACGAATACGCGTATAATACGCAATACGCTTTCCTTTCTTTAATCGATTGGACCGCAAATGATTCACGCGTTTGAGTTCCGATACCGAAGTACCTACGATCCGCGCTATATCATACAGGTTTTGACCACGTTTTACAGTGATTGTTTTCTTAACTAATCGGTCCACAAATTGAAAAGCCAGACTATCTGAACGACTGACATATCCTGCCGAATCTAAGATAGCAAGGCGGTTTGCTTGAAAATAGGCAACTTTATCTTTGGGAATTCGAATGATAATTTTTCGCACATCTGCTGGTAAAATCGCAGCTAAAACATGTGGATTTAATACACGAAACGTATCAGTTGAAATCGATGCTAACCGATTTAGTAAAGCCAAATTTAAATATCCCTTCACATGAATGGTATCCGAAGGAATAACTTGATGATATTTTTCAGCCTGAATTGCATGATCCCAATTGTAATTCATCATGTAGGTCATGGCAATAAATTGTGGAACATAAGCACGTGTTTGTTTGGGTAAACAGTCATAAATTCCCCAAAAGTCACTTTTCCCACATTTTCGAATCGCACGTTTTACATTGCCAGGACCCGTGTTATAAGCCGCTAAAGCCATGTGCCAGTCGCCAAAAATACGGTGTAATTGGCTTAAATATTTACACGCAGCCTCTGTCGCTTTCTCAACATCAAAGCGCTCATCTACAAACGAGTCCACACGCATACCAAAATCACCACGTGCCGTATAGGGCATAAATTGCCACAAACCAGCGGCTCCTTTATTTGATAGTGCTTTCGGTTCTAAACCTGATTCGATTAATGATAGGTATTTTAACTCGTCAGGAAGATTATATTGCTTTAGGTATTTTTCGTAAATCGGAAAATACGTATCGCGCTTCTCCAACATCCGTTTAGTAAATTCGGCCTTTTTAAAAGCAAAATATTCAACAAATTGATGCGTTTGAAGATTGTAATTAAGTGGGATTCGTTGTTGCAACGATGCTAAACGCTTTTGTACAAGTAACGGATCGATCATTAGCGCCGTAGGTAATCCCTGTTCAACATTAGCTAAGGAATCAGCGAAATTCAATTCATCGCTTGGAAAATAAGATTTGCCCGCATTTACTTCCTGCGGATATGACGTAGAGGCTGTTATTTGCGCAGAAATACGCAAAGCAAAAAGACAAAATAGAACGACAAAACTAAGTTGTTTCATGATGCTTGAATCATTTTCGCAAAGTTCAATAATCCCGCTTCATCAAATGACCTTCCCATGACTTGGAAACCCATCGGCAATAGATTTGAGTCCAATCCCATCGGAATGGATAAGGCAGGCAATCCAGTTACATTAGCCTGAACAGTAAATAAATCACCTAAATACATTTGCAATGGGTCTACCGTTTTTTCTCCCAAACGGTAAGCCGTAGAAGACGTGGTAGGCGAAATAATGAAATCTACATCAGCCAAAATAGCCAAAGTACGCTCTTGAATAAGTCTCCGAACCTGCTGTGCTTTCGTATAATAAGCATCATAATAATCAGCGCTCAACACAAACGTACCTAACATAATACGTCGTTTAACCTCTTCTCCAAATCCTTCTTCACGCGTTTTTTTATACAAGTCCATTAGGTCCTTTGGGTTTTCAGTCCGATGACCAAATTTAACGCCATCGAATCGAGCTAAATTAGAACTAGCTTCAGCAGTAGTTAAGACATAATAGGTGGGAAGCATTTGGTTTAAATACGCAAAATCAACGCTAACTACCTCAATACCAGTTGATTCGATAGCTTCCACTTGCGTAAAAAAAGCATCTCGTATTTCACTTTGTAAACTTGGGTGTTCGACAATTTCTTTAATATAGGCAATACGCTTTTTCGGTTGGTATGCCATTTTAGGCGCCTCGGTCAGCGTACTATCAAAGCCGTCTTCTCCCTCAATGCACGCTAAAACCAAAGCCAAATCTTCCAAATGATGTGCTATCGGACCGATGGAATCAAAAGATGATGCATAAGCAATTAAACCCCAGCGTGACACCCGACCGTAGGTTGGTTTCAAACCCATAACTCCACAAAAAGCTGCTGGCATGCGGATTGAGCCACCGGTATCTGTCCCAAGTGAGACCTGACACATACCGGCTTGAACGGCTACGGCTGACCCCCCAGAGCTTCCTCCTGCCACATGGGCCGTATTCGCAAAATTTAAAACGGGACCAAAAGACGAATTTTCATTCGTGGATCCCATCCCAAACTCATCGCAGTTTTGTCGGCCTATGATAATCGCATCCGCATCCAATAAACGCTGAACTGCGGTAGCAGAAAAAGTAGATTCAAACCCATTTAATATTTGACTTCCTGCTTGGGACCCGTGCGATTCATAGCAAAGTAAATCTTTAATACCCACAACTAAACCTGCTAATGAGCCTGCTTGTCCCGCGGCTATTTTTTGATCAATTACCTCGGCGCGCGCTAATGCCTCATCCCGGTAAACTGCTAAAAATGCATTTAGCTTATCATTATACGCATCTATTTGGGCTAAATGATTTTGAATTAAGCCAACGCACGTTTGCTCACCTGCATTTAACTGCCTACGAATTTCCGAATATGGGAGGGGCAATTGATTCATTAAAAAGGGGATTCATTAAAACACAAAAGCATAGTTGGCGTAAACACCAACTATGCATTTTAAAACTAAAATCGAAAGATTACTTCTTCGTTTCGTCTAGTTCTTTATTGATTTGATCTTTTACTTCATTTTTGGCATCTTGGAATTCGCGGATACCTTTTCCAAGTCCACGCATCAATTCAGGTAATTTTTTACCTCCAAAAAACAAAAGAATGGCTAAGCCGATAAGCAATAATTCACCACCACCTAATCCATTTAAAAATAGTAATATACTTGAGATGTTCATTGTGTCAATTTTTTAATTTTGTAAATATATTCAATAGTCGTTAAAAATCCTTTAATAAGGCTCAAACATTCACATGTTTTTCAAATTCATCTAACTCCTTTTTGATTGACTTACCTACCCATAATACAAGGGCTAAATCATCTGTAAATCCTATAAAAGGAAGTACATCCGGGATAAAATCAAATGGAGAAACAAAGTAAAACAAAACTGCTACAATTTTTACTAACGTAATAGCTGGCAATTTCTTGTATCGCCCTTGCACATACGCTTTAATCATTTCACTGAACAACAAAACGTAATGATTTAACAATCTAACCACCGTCAAATTACTTTGAGCGGCTAGTTCACTAACTTTTTTTAAGGATTGCTGAACAATGCGCAATAAACCTAACTTATCCTGTGACATGGCAGATTCAGCTTTCTCTAACGCTTTTTCAAAAAAGGAAGATGAAACGATGCGATCAATAAAATTAGATTGTTTGGCCATTTTTCAAAATTAATTTTTAAATATACTAAAATCAACTTTAAAATGAAGCCGACTTACCCCTAATTCAATTCATTTTTAAAATAGATACTACATTTGACGATTATGTCTTATTTTTGCGGTGTTTTTGAATCAATCTTTCCTAAATATAAACACAATGAAAATCACCGTAGTAGGAGCTGGTGCCGTAGGGGCAACTTGCGCTGACAACATCGCTAGAAAAGAATTAGCAGATGAATTAGTATTATTAGATATCAAAGAAGGCATTGCGGAAGGCAAAACGCTTGATATGTTTCAAACTGCTTCCTTATTTGGTTTCGACACTAAATTAATTGGCTCAACCAATGATTATTCAAAAACAGCCAATTCAGATGTTGTTGTAATCACATCCGGTTTGCCACGGAAACCAGGTATGACACGCGAAGAGCTAATCGGCGTTAACGCAGGGATCGTAAAAAGTGTTGTTGAAAACATTTTAAAATTCTCTAAAAATCCAATCATTGTAATCATTTCTAACCCGATGGACACAATGACTTATTTAACCAAATCAATAACTGGATTGGATAAACACCGCATCATCGGTATGGGTGGAACATTAGACTCAGCTCGTTTCAAATGCTATTTAGCAAAAGCGATGGACGTTTCAATCAACGATATCCACGGAACGGTAATCGGTGGTCACGGAGATACAACCATGATTCCATTAAAGCGTTTGGCAACCTATAATGGCGTTCCAGTAAGCCAATTCTTAGATGCAGAAACTTTAGATAAAGTAGCTGCTGACACGATGGTAGGTGGTGCAACCTTAACAGGCTTGTTAGGAACTTCGGCTTGGTATGCTCCTGGTGCTGCTGGTGCAGCATTAGTTGAGGCGATTGTTCGTGATGAGAAAAAAATCATGGCATGTTGCGTGTCACTGGAAGGCGAATATGGCCAATCAGACATTTGCCTAGGTGTACCCGTAGTACTTGGCAAAAACGGTTGGGAGAAAATTGTCGATTATAAATTAACAGAAGAAGAACAAGCTGCTTTCAATAAATCAGCTGAAGCCGTTCGTAATATGAATTCAGTATTAGCGACTTTGTCTATCTAATCTAGTATTCAAAAGTGTAAAAGGGCCATTTGTCAACCGACAGATGGCCCTTTTTTTATTTTGAGCGGATGGCAATAACTGGA
>NZ_JBILJM010000032.1:0-27836 GCF_044377215.1 Aquirufa sp. | reverse complement strand
AAATTCACCCCAAGTAAACGCAGGAATGAATTTAGGGAGAAAGTCGGTTCCGCTAATATTGCAGTGGCAGCTAATTACGGTTCCCGTATTAATTTTTGTACTAATACCTGTTGTGACAAAATCCCCCATGTACACGCCGAATGATTTGATCGTAGTTGCACGCATACCCATTTTCGTATAATCATATACGTTTACTTTCTGTAAGTCATTTCGTACGTTGGACGTGGTGGTCATGGCACCCCAATTACAGTAGGAGCCGAGTATGGAATTGCCTAAAAATCCATCATGTGATTTATTGGTAAATGGGTAAATAATGGATGCACTGATTTCGCCGCCAACTTTACATTTTTCACCTATGGTGGTGTTTGGGCGAATTTTTGCACCAATATTAGTTGTGCATCCAGCTAACAAGGCAGCAGGTCCTTGGATAAGTGTCCCAATTTGTACGTTAACATCCTGGCCAATATAAATGGGACCTAAACTTGCGTCTAGTATGCTTCCGTTTAGCGTGGCACTCGGGTCTATGTAACAGTTTTCGGGGGCAATTAAAGTTGTTCCGGATTCCTTAAAGTCCGTTACCGAACGGTTATTGGGTTGAATTTCGTTTCGTAGCGCGTGGTCGTTGGCCTGCAGAAAGTCTTCGGGGTGGGCTATGAAAATAGGCTGTTTTACAAGCTTTTTTGTGGGTAAAATGCGTGGATTTAGGGGGGTATTGGATCGATATGCCAGCCATTGATCCTCCCAAATTAGGCATGTGTTTGGCTCAAGCTCTGCTAACGACTCTACGAATTCGAGCGTGGGTAAACAAGATCCAAGAATCCAACAGTCTATTGGTAGTTTCGTAGCAACAGCCTGCCACTTTGATTCGATGGTGCTGATGCCTAGCAAAAAGTCTTTCAGCTCACGTGTATACGTTAGCGGCAACAATTGCTGTACAATTAGAGGATCATTGATTAGTTGGCTCGTATTCCACATACCGCAAATTAAACGAAAAAAGCCTCGACCAAAAAATGGAAGAGGCTTTTCTTTATACTTTTAGAAGGATTAGTTCTTTGCGTAACGCTTGTTGAATTTGTCTACACGTCCCGTTGTGTCTAACAATACATTCTTTCCTGTGTAGAATGGATGTGATTGAGATGAAACTTCTAGTTTGTAAACCGGATACGTAGCACCTTCAAATTCAGTTGTTTCAGTTGTTTGTGCGCAAGAGCGTGTCAAAAACTTATCATCAGCTGATAAATCGTGGAATACTACTTGCTTGTATTCTGGGTGTATGTCTTTTTTCATGGCTTTATACGTGACGATTCCCTGCCGTCTGTTTATTTGTTCTGTGAAAGACTCTTGGGAATTAGTCTTCTTTAATCGGGTTGCAAAATTATCATTTTTGATTTTAAAACCAAAATATTTTCATAAGTAAATTTTTGCAGTTTTTGGTTTTCATGGGAGTAAATAAAAAAGTAAAAAATATTTTTCTAGTACTTTTCTAAGATGCATCGGGCGTAATGATTTGACTAGCCGATACTTATATATGGTAATTTAAATATGGCTTATTTATTTTTGTTTTTAGCCAAAAAATAGTTTGCACGCGGAGGTGATTTTTTCTAATTTTACGTAGTGCCCAAGCAGCCAAAAATGATTCAATTTTTGGCAAACCAAAAGCAATAAAACAAAACCGCCAACACGTCAAATTGAAGTAGTTCAATTGACTAGATTTAAAGAGATTTTTTTTCTCAGGTGGAATTTTATTGTCCTAGTTTTGTTGGTGGCCAATGAAGTATTTATTTAATATTATTTTATAAGAAACACATGTACGTAATTAAAAGAGACGGTCGTCGCGAATCTGTCAAGTTTGACAAAATCACAGCCAGAATTGAAAAGCTTTGCTACAGCTTGGATCCCTTTTTCGTTCAGCCTTTGGAGGTTGCGCGAAAGGTCATTTCGGGTTTGTATGACGGGGTAAAAACGACTGAATTGGATAATTTAGCAGCTGAAACGGCGGCGTCTTTGACAACAAAGCACCCAGATTATGCCATTCTTGCAGCGCGTATTGCAATATCAAATCTGCATAAGAATACGTTAAAGTCGTTTTCTGCGACCATGAAACGTTTATTCACATACGTTGATCCAAAGACTGGACAAAACGCAGCCTTGTTATCTAAAGAGATTTACGACATTATCAAGAAGAATGCGGTTGAGTTAGATGAAGCAATTATTTATGACCGCGATTTCGGATATGATTACTTCGGCTTCAAAACATTGGAGAAATCGTATCTTTTAAAACTGGAAGGTGCAATCGCTGAGCGCCCACAACACATGTTGATGCGTGTTGCTGTAGGTATTCACGGCAAAGACATTGCAGCTGCCATTGAGACCTATAATTTATTGTCGGAGCGCTGGTTTACTCACGCAACGCCAACCTTGTTTAATGCAGGTACTCCGAAGCCCCAAATGTCTTCATGTTTCTTGCTAACAATGCAAGATGATTCCATCGAAGGAATCTACGATACATTGAAGCAAACAGCCAAGATTTCACAGTCTGCAGGAGGTATAGGTTTAAGCATACATAATATCCGTGCAACGGGCTCATACATCAAGGGAACCAACGGAACTTCCAATGGTATTATTCCTATGTTGCGCGTATTTAATGATACGGCACGTTATGTAGACCAGGGTGGTGGAAAGCGTAAAGGTTCATTTGCTATTTATTTAGAGCCTTGGCATGCGGATGTATTCGAATTTTTGGAATTGAAAAAGAACCACGGGAAAGAAGAAATGCGTGCGCGTGATTTGTTCTATGCACTTTGGATTCCGGATTTATTTATGAAGCGTGTAGAGAGCAACGAAGAGTGGTCTCTTTTCTGCCCACATGAGTGCCCAGGTTTATCTGATGTATATGGAGACGAGTTTGAGGCATTATACACCAAGTATGAATTAGAAGGCAAAGCGCGTTCTGTTGTGAAAGCGCAGGAGCTTTGGTTTAAAGTATTAGAGTCGCAAACGGAAACAGGTACTCCGTACATGTTGTACAAGGATCACGCGAATAATAAGTCTAATCAAAAGAATTTAGGAACCATCAAATCTTCGAACTTGTGTACGGAGATCATGGAATATACGTCAAAAGATGAGGTAGCAGTTTGTAACTTAGCTTCCTTAGCTTTACCTAAATTTATCCGTACGACCGAAGAAGGTACACCAGCATTTGATCACAAGCGTCTTTACGAGGTAACAAAAGTAGCGACGCGCAACTTGAATAAGGTAATTGATGTCAACTACTACCCGGTTCCAGAAGCGCGTAATTCAAACTTACGTCATCGCCCAATCGGTTTAGGAGTTCAAGGATTAGCAGACGTATTCATTATGTTACGTATGCCGTTTGAATCAGAGGAGGCGCAACAATTAAATAAAGATATTTTTGAAACAATCTATTACGCTGCGATGGAAACATCTATGGAATTAGCGAAAGTAGAGGGTCCATACTCAACTTGGGAAGGGTCACCTATCTCAAAGGGTGTTTTCCAATTCGATATGTGGAATGTAACACCAAGTTCAGGAAACTGGGATTGGGAAACATTGCGTCGTGATGTTGTGGAGCATGGGGTGCGTAACTCGTTGTTAGTAGCTCCGATGCCAACGGCCTCAACAAGTCAAATTCTTGGAAATAACGAGTGTTTCGAGCCATATACATCAAACATCTACGCACGTCGTGTTTTGTCGGGTGAATTTGCGATTGTTAATAAGCACTTACTAAAAGATTTGATTAAGTTAAATCTTTGGAATGATTCAATGAAAAACAAATTGATTTCAGCAAATGGATCAGTTCAAAGCATTCCAGAAATTCCTCAAAATTTAAAAGAGCTTTATAAGACTGTTTGGGAGATTAAGCAAAAAACGATCTTGGAGATGGCTGCAGACCGCGGCGCTTATATCTGTCAATCACAAAGTTTGAATATTCACATTCAGGATGTCAATTTTGGAAAATTAACTTCGATGCACTTCCACGCGTGGAAACTTGGCTTAAAGACTGGTATGTATTACTTACGTACCAAAGCAGCTGCGGATGCAATCAAGTTTACAATTGAAAAACAAGCTGAAGTTTCCATTGAGCAAACAAATGAAGTGAACGAAACCGAGTTGCAGTACGCGGCTCATGCGGCACAGGCTGCGGCTTCGTTCTCAACAGATGATGATCAAAATAAAGCTGATATGACCTGTTCATTAGATAATCCAGACGCTTGTGAAGCATGTGGATCATAAAAAAATCAACTGAATAAAATAGCAAAAATCACTTAGCGCCCTAGTTAAGTGATTTTTGTGTTTAACCACCTAACCATAATCATGGGGAATAAAACGATTCTTGTTTCAGCTTTTTTTGGCCTGATGATTCTCGGATTCGTTTTGAGGGTTTACCACATTGGTTCCTACAGCCTTTTCGGCGACGAGAAACAAAGCATGATGATTGCCGTGGGGAATATAAATATCGGCGGGATGAGTGACTTAATGCAACCCGGAAAGACATTTACTCCAGCAGATTTTTGGGCACCTCGTGGGATAAAAGCATGGCTTGATGTAGATGCCCGTGGAGACGTCAGTGGAAATAGTCTAGTTCACGACCTGTTACTTAAAATAGTGGCATTTTTCTTCGGAAAAGGGGATGGAACTGTTCGAGGTATATCCGTCTTGTTTAACATGTTGACCGTATGGCTCATGTTTTTCTGGTCAAGAAAAATCTATCCCAAAATCACTTGGCAGATTGCGTTGCTTGCTTTTGCGGTGATTGAGCCGTTTTTTGTGGTGTATAGCCAACAAGCCCGTAATTATGCGACTTCGATGTTTTTTGCGACGGCATCCAATTTCTTTTACTGGAAACTTATCCACCCGAAACCTGAGCAAGGGATCAAATCTAAAGATTTAACGGGTTGGATATTGACGAGTATTTTAGCACTCTTTTCTACCTATCTAACCGCGCTGGTGCTTGTTGGGCAAGGAATTTATGCGCTCCTGAATTTACGTTCGAAGGAAATATGGACGCGCCTAAGTATAGGCGCAGTCGTAATTATCATTCCTTTTCTTGGCTGGATGACCTTAGGGCCCGGGCGTTATTTTTTAGCTTATCAAGCGGATGCTGGCGCGCAATATTTGGCATATTTACAGGTAAACGGCCCGATTCCTGGTTGGATCGAAGCCGCTAATTTTAGTAATCTACTTAAGCGCACCGTAATGATTTTGTCCGATCTATTCTTTTGGACAAATGATTTATATGCCAAACAAGGTTATCGTTTCGGTGGAGTAGCTTTAGTTTTATTCGGTTATGGAATATATACCTGGCTAAAAGATTTCAATCCTGAAAAACGTCGTTTTTATATTTTCGGCTTGATTCAAATTTTGCTACCTATTTGTGTATTGATTGCGACGGCCCTAAACGCGGGTACCACTACCGGGTATTTTATCCGGTATGCAGGGTTTGGTTTGCCCTTTGGTATTTTCATCTCGGTGGGTTTTATGGAATTTGTATTTCAAAAACCCATTTGGATTCGATTTATAGCAGGCTTGTTTGTTTTTATTCAAGCCTATTTTTTAATTTTTGCATTTCTACCACTATATGAGGACAAACCTCAGAAATACACATCGTCCGTGGGGCGAATTGGGAATCCTTATATACGTATTGCTGATAAATTACATGCCCAATATGCGGAAGGAGATACGATACTTTATCCATCGAAAGTCACTAATTTTTTGAATTCGAAGCATTTGGCAGGAGGAGCTTACAATGTCGCAGATGCGCAATTAGTAAATTTGTATTTATCGCCTTCAGATAAATTTATCCAACGAATTGATACGCTGCGAAAAGATTCCGTAATTTTAAAGCGAAAAAATGGGACAGAAGTTCTGATTTTTGATTTTAAACAAGGTAAATACCGCTATTAATTTATGCCCAATTCGACGCCCCAAGTTTCATTTGTTATTCCTGTCTACAACGAAGAAAGTAATCTTCCGATGTTGGCCGACCGGCTTGTGAAGATCATGGATCAATCAACCATAACCTTGGAGGCTGTGTTAATCGATGATGGCAGTCGGGATAACTCCCGCACCATGTTACAGCAATTAGCCTTAAGTGATCCACGTTTCCATGTTGTTTTGTTGTCGCGTAATCATGGTCACCAACTGGCCCTTACGGCAGGACTTTCGGTTGCTCGGGGGTCTGAAGGGGTATTTGTATTGGATGGGGATTTGCAAGATCCACCTGAATTATTAGATACGTTTTATGCCAAATTTCAAGAGGGATATGATGTTGTTTATGCTGTTCGTGAGAAACGGAAAGAGGTGTTTTATAAGCGTTTTGCTTATTTTATTTTTTATCGAATTTTGAAGAAAATTGCCAACATAGACATTCCGTTGGACAGTGGCGATTTCTCGTTTATGAGTCGGCGCGTTGTGAATGTCCTCAATAAAATGCCTGAGGAGAGCCGTTTTATCCGTGGAATGCGTACCTGGATTGGCTTTAAGCAAATTGGTATAGCCTATGACCGGCAAGAGCGGGCTTCGGGAGATTCCAAATATTCATTCAGTAAATTAGTACAGCTCGCTTTAAATGGCATCTATAATTTCAGTGAATTTCCCATCAAGTTTGTAACCTCTTTAGGAGGGTTCGCGATTGTTTCTTCGGTGATTTATTTGATTTTCGTTGTGGTGAAAAAAATGTTTTTTGATCAGGTTATTGAAGGTTTTACAGCTTTGCTTTTTGTGATTATCTTGTTTGGTGGAATTCAATTAATGGCAATTGGGGTACTTGGAGAGTATATTTTGCGTATTTTCTTTCAGTCAAAGAGTCGGCCTAACTTCATTATCGAAAAAGAAATTTGTGCAGGCAAATACCTAGATGAATAAGATGCGGTTATCGGACTTGTGTTTACGCTTATTTTAT
Source organism: Aquirufa sp. (assembly GCF_044377215.1). Classification (GTDB taxonomy): domain Bacteria; phylum Bacteroidota; class Bacteroidia; order Cytophagales; family Spirosomataceae; genus Aquirufa. Next base: position 20,914 of record NZ_JBILJM010000032.1, on the reverse strand, counting down.
GTGGATGCAGTCCTCGAGCTTTTGGCACCTTGGGTATTTCCTGATTTACGCTACGCGACCAAACCCTTACTGATGCTACTCTTGGCTGGGTATGTGGGTTTAGAATCTAAATCATTATTGGTTGTTCTGTTTTTTGCCTGGTTGGGCGATGTTTTTTTACTTATCCCGGGTGATAATCCCTTGTTTTTCCAGTTAGGCTTAGGTAGTTTTTTACTGATGCAAATTGCGTATATCCGCTTGTTTCATCTCCGGTCTAGAGAAATATGGCACTGGTCATTAGGTGCTATTATGGTCTATGTGGTGACTTTACTTCAATTCTTGTGGCCACATTTGGCTGAAGGTTTACGTATTCCCGTGGTTGTGTATGCGGTTGCACTTGGGGCCATGTTGTATTTTGGTGTCAAATTGAGTGATAAGTTGATCTTTTGGGGTGCATTATTATTTGTAATTTCTGACAGTTTATTGGCTTTAGGCAAGTTTTATTATCCTATTCCGGGGAATTCATTCTGGGTCATGAGTACGTATATACTGGCACAATTGTTACTCATCACGCGTTTGCGTAAATTGCAGCTTACGAATTAATTCGGGGTTCTTATGATCAAGCAGGAAGTTGCATCTGTTTTAGCAGAATTATCAGAAAAATTACAAGGGAGTCTCTTTACGGATACCGTTATGCGGACCTTGTACGCGACGGATGCATCAGCTTATCGTGAAATGCCGCTTGGTGTTGCGATTCCTGAAACCCAAGCAGATATTCAAACCCTTATTTTGTTTGCGGATACACATCAAATTCCCTTGATTCCCCGGACGGCAGGTACGTCATTAGCCGGTCAGGTAGTGGGTGCCGGATTAGTCGTAGACGTCTCAAAATTTTTCGATCGCATTCTGGAAGTAAATAAGGAGGAATCCTATGTTTGGGTAGAGCCCGGTGTCGTGCGCGATGTGTTGAATGTGGAGTTGAAAAAGCATGGCTTATTTTTTGGCCCTGAAACATCTACCGCGAATCGCGCGATGATGGGAGGGATGTTGGGAAATAACTCCTGTGGATCTAATTCAGTTGTTTATGGATCTACGCGTGATCATGTACTCGCGGTGGAAGGTTATTTGTCCGATGGCACTTTCGTTACTTTTGATGCAGAAGATCCGTTTGAAACGGTGAAGCAATTGAAGGAAGGGAGTCGTTTACATACGATATATACGCAGACGTTAGCTGCGTTGAGTAACCCAACGAATCAACAAAATATCCAATCAGAATTTCCAAAGCCAAGTATTAAGCGCCGGAATACGGGTTATGCCGTGGATATGTTATTGAATTCCAATGCATTTATTGCCGATAAGCCTGCATTTAATTTTTGTAATTTATTAGCTGGATCCGAAGGTACACTGTGTTTTGCCACGCGAATTAAACTACATGTGGATCCATTGCCTCCGGCTCATTTGGGTTTGGTTTGCGCGCATTTTAATTCGATTGATGAGGCGTTGCGAGCTAACTTGATTGCATTGAAATTCAATCCGTCCGCTTCGGAATTAATGGATCATTATATTTTAGAATGTACCAAAGCGAATGCCGAGCAAAGTCAAAATCGGTTCTTTGTTGAGGGAGATCCCGGGGCCATATTAGTTGTTGAACTACGTGCGGACGACGCTGAAAGTTTAGCTAAACAAGCTCAACAAGTTGAGCAAGCAATGCGTGCGGCTGATTTGGGATATCATTTTCCCTATGTTACGGGAGGTGATGTGAAGAAGGTATGGGATTTACGTAAGGCAGGTTTAGGCTTACTTTCTAATCTTCCAGGGGATGAAAAAGCGGTTGCCGTTATTGAAGATACAGCCGTCGATGTAAATGATTTACCGGCATTTATTGCCGAATTTAATGAGATTTTAACGGCCAATAATTTATACTGTGTGCACTATGCACATGCAGGTTCAGGCGAATTACACTTGCGCCCAATCATTAATTTAAAGACAGAAGAAGGCCACAAACAGTTTCGCCATATCGCGGAAGAGATTGCGCGTTTGGTTAAAAAATATCAAGGTTCGCTTTCAGGTGAACATGGAGATGGTCGTTTACGTGGGGAATTTATCCCGTGGATGGTGGGTGAGGCGAATTACCAGTTGATGCGCGAGTTGAAATCATGGTGGGATCCGAAAGGGATATTTAATCCCAACAAGATTGTGGATACGCCACCGATGGATACGTTTTTGCGGTATGAAGCTGGCCAACAAACCCCGGAGTTTACAACTGCATTTCGATATAAAGATCAAGATGTTTTGCAACATGCAGAGCAGTGTAATGGATCAGGTGACTGCCGGAAAACGCCTGTTTCTGGGGGTACCATGTGCCCATCGTTCATGGCGACACGAAATGAAAAAGAGACCACGCGTGCTCGGGCAAATATTCTTCGTGAATTTTTAACGCACTCTTCGCAGCCTAATCGCTTTAATCACCAGGAGATTAAAGAGGTAATGGATTTGTGTTTAGCCTGTAAGGGATGTAAAGCGGAGTGTCCATCGAATGTCGATGTGGCCAAGCTGAAAATGGAATTTCTCTACCAGTATCAAAAAGAAAATGGCACGCCTTTGCGCAGCTGGCTAGTTGGCCATTTTGCGACCATTTCTTCCTTAGCGTCATATGTTCCTTCACTTTATAATGCGGTGATGGGTACGCCATTTTTACGTCGTATCTCGAATCGTTTAGTGGGCTTCCATCCGGATCGCACCATGCCCTTATTGGCCAAGCAAACGCTTTGGTCTTGGCTGAAAGGTCGTAAATCAATCGATTCTAATAAGGCTGTTTATTTGTTTGTAGATGAGTTCACGAACTACAACGATGCGGAAGTGGGGCGGAAAGCAGTACTATTGCTAGAAGCTTTAGGCTATGAAGTCCGCACGATGGCGCATCCGATTTCGGGTCGCTCGTTCTTGTCGAAAGGCATGCTCGATGAGGCACGTAAATTGGCTCAGGCGAATGTGGAGTTATGGTCGGCACTTGTTACGGCAGACATTCCGTTGGTAGGCATTGAGCCATCGGCAATTTTAACCTTCCGAGATGAATATCCGGATTTAGTTTCGGATGCGTGGTTGGAAAAAGCGAACAATTTAAGTAAAAATGTACTTTTATTAGAGGAGTTTATTGCACGTGAAGCAGATGCGAAGCGGATTGATAAAACTTTATTTAAGGGAGATAAGCGGTTGTTGAAGTTGCATGGACATTGCCAACAAAAATCCATGAGTTCCTTAGTTGCTGCCAAAAAAGCCTTGTCATTACCGGCAAATTTTGAGGTCCAATTGATCCCTTCGGGATGTTGTGGAATGGCAGGTTCGTTTGGATATGAGAAAGAGCACTATGATTTGTCGATGCAAATTGGGGAATTAGTATTGTTCCCAACGGTGCGTGCGCAAGGGCCAGAGGTTGAAATTGTGGCGTCTGGGACAAGTTGCCGACATCAAATTCACGACGGTACGCAACGCCACGCGAAGCATACCGCCGAGATATTATTTGAGGCGCTGGCTTAAAAACGCCAACGAACAAAGGCCTCCATGGCTTCGTATTCTGCGAGGCCTAATTTATTATACAGTTCTGCGGTGCCCCGGTTACGTTCTTCGGCACGTTGCCAAAATTCGCGTGAATCTTCTCCTTGGAAAACTACTCCATCTTTTTGGGATTGATGTTTAAAAATTCCCATACGTTTCTTGAAAACTTGATCAGGTGACATAGGTACGGCCATTTCAATTTGGTCGATATCCCATTCTGCCCAGGCTCCTTTGTAAAGCCAAACCCAACAATTTTTCATGTATTCCCGGTGTTTCAAGCGGGTAATTGCTTCGAAAATTGCGTCTAAACATACCTTGTGTGTTCCGTGTGGATCTGCCAAATCGCCGGCTGCGTAAATTTGGTGTGGCTGAATCTCCTCGATGATGTCCATGATTAACTGGATGTCAGGTTCGGTCAAAGGCTTTTTACGGATAGTCCCGGTTTCGTAGAATGGCATATTTAAGAAATGTGCATTCTCTCTTTTTATGCCTACGAAGCGACAGGTATTTTTTGCTTCCCCTTGACGAATGAGACCTTTGATCTCGCGAACGGATTCAATGTCTACTTCGGAGTCACGTTTTCCTTTGAGAAACTTAACGGATTCCTTGTAGATCTTATTTGTCTTCGCATTGCTGCTTTCGAATTTTTCGTTGAAATCTATCACAAATTCAGCAAATCGGAGCGCCTCATCATCCGCCACCGCGATGTTTCCCGATGTCTGATAAACGACATGAACATCGTGCCCTTGGTCGTGCAAACGCTGAAAAGTACCACCCATGGAAATGATGTCATCATCCGGGTGCGGGCTAAAAATGATTACTTTTTTACGCGCAGGAAAAGCGCGCTCTGGACGATGGGTATCGTCTGCATTCGGTTTTCCACCGGGCCAACCAGTTATCGTATGCTGCAAGTAATTGAATACTTCAATATTGATTTCGTGTGACTGACCGTAAAGGGATAAAAGTTCTGACATTCCGTGCTCATTATAATCCTTCGTGGTTAGTTTAAGAACGGGTTTGTTCAACGTTAACGATAAGTGTGTTACGGCTTTTTTAATCATGTTGCGATCCCAAGTAACAGAATCAACGACCCATGGTGTTTTAATTCGTGTCAATAAAGAGGCAGCCGTTTCGTCTAAAATGAAGGTTGTGTTTGGATGTTGCTGTAAATAGGAAGCGGGGATTTCGGAGGTAACAGGTCCTTCAACAGCCCGAGCAACGCTTTCCGCTTTATGCTCTCCCCATGCGAGCAAAACGATACGTTTGGCATGCATGATTTTGTCGATTCCAAGCGTGATAGCTTTTTTGGGCACTTTTTCTAATCCACCAAAGTCAATCGCGGCATCGATTTTCGTTAGGATGTCGAGCGTCATTAAACGAGTTTTAGAGGTAATGATGGAGCCTGGTTCATTGAAACCAATGTGTCCGTTGCGTCCAATACCTAATAAATAGAAATCAAACCCGCCTAGTTTCTCGATTTTTTCCTCGTAGTCTCTACAAAACTCTGGAATTTTATCGTAGGCAAGTGTCCCGTCAGGAATATGGTAATTTGTTACCGGTATATCCACGTGATCAAACAATTGCTCTTTCATAAAGCGGGTATAACTTTGTACGGAATCTGGTTCCATCGGATAGTATTCGTCCAAATTAAAGGTGTGCACGTTCTTGAAACTTAAACCTTCCTCTTTATGGAGACGAATTAATTCCTGATAGACTTTCTTGGGAGAAGATCCAGTGGCCAATCCCAGTACAGTAGGTTTTTTCTCCTGATTGTGCTGTCTAATCAGTGCGCCGATTTCATGTGCGACAGCCTTGGAGGCTTTTTCTGAGTCACCGTAAATGTGGGTAGGTACCCGTTCGAAACTAATGGCTTGTTCCATAATTTATTGATTTTCAGTTGTTTTAGCTGATACGACGATGAAGTCGAGTTCGAGTATATTAAATAGACGTAAAATGGTTTTAATGGCAGGGTTTCCTTTTCCAAGTTCAATGGAATGGATTGTTTTGATGGCTACACCACTTTTTTCACTTAACTCTTCTTGCCTTAGATTGAGGTTGTTTCTTTTTTCGCGTATGATTTTTCCAAAAATTTTCAGGTCCATGCGTAGGTTTATTGGCTAGTAAACGCAAATTACAAAAAAATCTAATTTAAAATACATAACGGAATTATGTTACCGATATACTTAAAAAATTAGCAAATAAAACAAATCCGTGTTTTTGGCGTTATCTTTGCGGTTTATTTAAATATGTATGTCGGCACGCCACTTTATTGTTTTCACGTTTTTATTTTTCGGATTTACCTCGTTTGCCCAAAAGGCAACGCTGAGTGGTTATATTAAAGATGCCACAAGTGGTGAAGGTATCATCGGAGCGAGCATTTATATTAAGGAACTAAAGACGGGTAACGTAACTAATACGTATGGTTTCTTTAGTTTGTCGGTGCAGCCGGGTGATTTTACCTTAGTTTTTTCTTCGTCTGGGTATGTGAAGGAAGAGCGAAAAGTTACTTTTTCCTCCAAGAATCAAACCTTAAATATTGAATTAGTTCCTGCTTCAAGCGAATTAGCTGAGGTCCGAGTTTTAGCGAATGCCTTGGACGAGAATGTCAAGGGTATTGAAATGTCAGTGAATAAAATTGACATCAAAACCATTCGGAAAATTCCTGCTTTATTGGGTGAGGTTGACTTAGTTCGTGCCATTCAACTACTTCCTGGTGTATCTACCGTAGGCGAAGGAGCTTCTGGCTTTAACGTGCGCGGTGGTGGGGTGGATCAAAACTTAGTTTTACTCGATGATGCTCCCGTATATAATTCCTCTCATTTATTTGGTTTTTTCTCCGTATTTAATCCGGATGCAGTTAAGGATGTGAAGTTGTTTAAAGGAGGTATTCCGTCTCAGTATGGTGGTCGCGTTTCATCCATTTTAGATGTTAAAATGAAGGAGGGTAATGCCAAAAAACTCGAGGTAAATGGGGGAATAGGGGTTATTTTTTCTCGAATTTCAATTGAGGCTCCGTTGATTAAAGATAAGGCTTCATTTATCGTGGCTGCGAGACGTTCCTATATCGATGTTTTGGCTAAACCGTTTTTAACTGGAAACAATGCAGATGCGGCGTTTAATTTTTATGACTTAACCGCCAAAGTGAATTACAACATTAATTCAAAGAATACGGTGTTTCTATCGGGTTATTTTGGAAGGGATGTTTTTGGCACTGGCTTTGGATTCAATTGGGGTAATAGCACAATTTCGGCGCGTTGGAACCACGTCTTCTCGAATAAGCTGTTCTTAAATGCAACTGCTTTCTATAGTAATTATGATTATTTATTGGATTCAGATTTAAAAAATAAGCGTCCATCGGATGCATTTCGCTGGACTTCGAATATTGAGAACTTAAGTTTCAAACCTGACTTCACGTATTACCTAACGCCAGATAATACCTTAACGTTTGGGGCACAGGTTTTGACATATCAATTTTCTCCAGGCAAAGCGGTTGCTTCATCGAATGGGGATAGACGTGAGTTTGGTCAGTCAAATAAAAGTGGTGTGGAATTATCTGCTTATGTTGGAGATGAATGGAGATTGAGTCCTCGCCTTTCCGTTCAATACGGCATTCGCTATTCAAATTATGATTACCGAAGCGATGATGGCGTATATTATGAGCGAATTTCAGTGCCTGCTAGTATTGAGAATCCAACTTCATTTACGTTGAAGCCTATTCAGATTGCGCCAACTGCCTCAGTGGCGAATTATGGAAATTGGGAGCCGCGTTTTGCGATGAACTTGAAAGTGGGGGATAATTCTTCTTTCAAGGCCTCCTATAATCGCTTGGCGCAATATGTGCATTTAATGTCTAATACGGCTGCATCTACACCTTTGGATGTTTGGACTTCGTCAACGAATAACATAAAACCTCAAATTGCGGATCAAGTAGCCTTAGGCTTGTTCAAGAATCTAGGAGAAAGCGGCAATGATTATGAGACTTCGGTTGAGGTATATTATAAGGAAATGCAAAATCAGATTGACTACGCAGATCGTGCGAATTTGTTTTTGAATCCGCTGTTTGAAAAAGATTTACTTTTTGGAAAAGGTCGCGCTTATGGAGCTGAGTTCTATGTGAAAAAGAATGTCGGTAAGCTAACGGGTTGGGTCAGTTATACGTTGGCTAAATCAGAGCGTTTAATAGAAGGATTGAACAACAATGAATGGTATGTGAATCGCTATGACCGTACGCATACATTGAATGTTGTGGGACAGTATACGTTGTCGCCCAAATGGTCTTTTGGTGCCAATTTTGCCTATATAACGGGTGTGCCTTATTCAATTCCTTCACAGAAATACATTTATGAGGGAATTGCTTATCCGCAAACGCTGCCGGGTACGCGCGGTAATATTCGGGTTCCAGATTACCACCGATTGGATTTTTCAGCAACTAAGAAAAACAAAAAAGCCTTATTTGGCAAAGGTTCCTCCGAATGGGTTTTTTCAGTGTATAATGTGTATAACAAAAGAAATCCTTTTTCAATTTATACGCAGCCTAATGACACAAATACCTTGAAAACAGAAGCTGTTCAGTTGTCCATCATTGGATCATTTGTTCCGGCTGTCACCTATAATTTTACGTTTTAAGATGCGCTACCTCATTCTATTGCTATCCGTATTGCTGTTCTCTTGCGAGGATATTGTGACCTTAGATAGTCCAAAATCTGATCGCTTTTTGGTTGTCGAGTCGACCCTGACCAATCTTCCGGGCACGCAGAAAATTACATTAACGCGCTCGCAAGATTTTTTCGATAATGGACCTGCTCCAGCCATTAGAGCAGCAGATGTCGTTGTGAAAGATGATTTGTCGAATGAATACCGCTTTGTTGAAAGTGCGCAAACTCCAGGTCTTTACGTTTGGGCTCCTGCTGATTCAACGAGACGATTAGGCCAAGTGGGACGGACGTATCAATTGACAATCAAAACAGGAAGCGATACATTTATTGCCTCAGCTAAAATGAATCCCGTACCGCCCATTGATTCAATTGCTTATAAGAAAGCCACTGCAAATCCGGGTCAAACGGGCGAAGGAAAGCCTAAAGAGGGTTTTGAGGCTCGTTTTTTTGGAAATGATTTGAAAGGGGAGGGTAATTGTTACCGCTTGAAGTTCTACAAAAACGGTAAACTCTTTAACGGAACTTCAGATTTATTGGTTTTTTATGACTCAGCTTTGCAAAAAGTTAGTGGTACAGACGGCTTAATGTTTAATCTTCCGATTCGTCGGGCCATTAACCCTGAATTATATGTAGCCAATGACAAACTTAAATTAGAGTTGTATTCAATTTCCTTAGATCAATTCAGTTTTTATTCACAGGCGCGTTTGGAATTAAACAATGCAGGGCTTTTTGCACGTCCGGCAGCGAATATACCTACGAACTTAGTGAACACGAACAAAAACTCAAATCTTCAGGGATCTGGTTGGTTTGGTGTTTCAGCTGTCTCTACGTTGGAAACAGTCATTGACCCAGCTAAGGCGAGAAAGGATTTGCCTTAGTTATTCAAAGTTGATGATTAGACCCACCGTATGTGTCTTTAGGTTATTGACATTCGTATACCATGGGGTTCCCAATCTTCCTGGAGCAGAATACATGTTGACCAAGCCATGTGAAAAGCGAATTTCTGGCGTAAACTTAAAAAACTGAAAGAATTGCTCAAGACCAAATCCGTATTCAAGAGATAGGTCAGCTATGTTCGTTGTTAACGCAGAGCTTTTTTTCTTAACATTTGCCTCAATCCCAAATTTTAGTCCTCCTGTCATGTAAACACGGTGATTTTTTCGTCGGATGGAGCGGTATTTGATGAGTGCAGGAATTTCAAGCCAGGTGGACTCTCGCGTTAGCACTTCTGGTACGCCGCCGCCTGCATCTAAACTTAACTGCCGATCGTACAAGGCGATATTGACTCCTGATTTTACCTCCCAATGTGGGCTTAATGCATAATTTGCGAGTCCGCCTATCTGAAATCCAAAGTTACGTGGGGAATATAAATAGGTTCCGCTGGGTAATTCTGTTTGTGTACTGAGGTTAAAATTTGATGAGCCAAAGCCAAACAAAAACCCAAAATGCAGTGGTTTTTCATCATAAAATTCATGAAAAACACGCGTGTATTTTTTCTGTTGCGCTAAGCTGGCAAACATACTTAAACTAAAAAATAGGCTAAAAATAAGCTTATGCCGCTTCAATTTTTGGAGTTTTGATTGGTTTAACTTTGGGGGCTTTTCTGCCCAAATAAATGGAACAAATACCACCCGTCATGGGAATCCAATTGGTCTTGATAAAACCAACTTTTTCATAAATGGATATAAAATTTGGTCCATCTGGAAATGCTTCAACGGATTCAGGCAAATAGGTATACGCTGCTGGATCTTTTGAAATAAGCTTGCCTAAAAGCGGTAAACAGTAATTTGAATAGAACGAATATAATTGCTTCATCGGAAAGCTGCGTGGATTTGAAAATTCCAAAATCAAACAATAGCCATCTGGTTTTAATACCCGCAACATATCCGTTAAGCCTTTTTCTAAATTCTCATAATTACGCACACCAAAACTAACGATGATGGCATCGAAACTATTGTCTGAAAAGGGTAGTTTTTCAGAGTCCCCCATCTGTAGGGTAATCTTGTCTTCTAAACCTAGGTTTTTGATTTTCTCTTTTCCGAATGCGAGCATACCGGCAGAGATGTCTACGCCTACAATCTTGTCGGGGTTGATTTTGAGTGCCTCGATCGCGAAATCTCCAGTTCCAGTCGCGATGTCGAGTACACTTTTGATGCCCTTATCTTTCAGTAATTTGATGGCCTTTTTGCGCCAAATAATATCAATTCCACCACTAAGTAAATGATTCAGAAAATCGTATTTAGGGGAAATCGAATTGAACATGTCGGCAACTTGCTCTTTTTTGCCCTTGTTCTGGTTTTTATAAGGTACGACCATAAAGTGTGTTGATTTACCAATTACTAACCGATTCGGGCCGTAATTGTTCAGGCAAAAATACCAATTTTATTTGGTTTAATGGGTGGTCATTTGGAAAATGCCCACGAGTAACCACATCAGCGCAAAGCTGATAAGCATGGAAAAGTTCACTAAAGCCGCAGCGATTCCCGTATCAAAATGCAATTCATCTGCATAGGTAATCAAGGTCATCCCGGCGGGTAGCACCAAACAGATTAGCATCATGTTTCGGTATTCAAAGCCAAATGGAGTTGTGTAATACAATAGGAGTCCGATACTTAAGCCGAATGTATATCGAAAGGACAATACCTGAAACACTTTTAAATAACTACGTTTAGGTAGTCGGACGCTGAAATAGATACCCATAAGTAATAAAACCATCGGTTTATTTCCTTTGGCTATTGTATCAATAATTTCCGAAGCCAAGACTGGAATCTGAATGTGTCCCATATTCATGGCCAAGCCCAGAAGCATTGCCAGCAGGGGAGGTAAAGAAAATATACGCTTAAGTATGTGTTTGTAGACATTTTCTTTGGGTTTTTCTGCCGACAAATAAGTTCCCATACCATAATTGACCATGAAGTTGATGACCGAATTCCCTAAATCAAACATGATGGCGTAGGTTAAACCTGCCCAACCCCAAATTCCTTCAATCAATGGATAGGCAAATAGGCCTAAATTCCATCCGGCTGAACCCATAGTAAGAATCCCTCGGTACTCACTCGGCTCATTTTTGAACATCAAAAAACCGATGTAAGAGGATACCATCCCGAAACTCATGGCGATTAGCGGGAGCCACATGAGGTCTGCCGACAAATCTATGTGCGTCATTGTTGTAAATACCAATGCCGGGAAAGTCGTGTGCATGAGAAATTTAGAGACTGATTTGGCGTCATGCGCTTGAATAAATCCCGCACTTTTTAATAGGTAACCAATGGTAATAACGACCAAAGCTGAACCAAAAACGACGTTAGATGAACTCATGACACCGCAGGTTTAGGCAACGAAATACGGAAGGTCGTTCCCTTATTTAACTCGGAAGACTTAATGCTTAATTTTCCTTCATGGTAATTTTCAACGATCCGTTTCGCTAAGGTTAAGCCTAGGCCCCAACCACGTTTTTTGGTACTAAATCCGGGTGAGAATACCTTCGACAAATTAGCCGTAGGAATTCCTTTTCCCGTATCGCTAATGTCTATGTAAAGTTGATTATTCTTTCCCTCATGTAAGTAAATCAACATATCTCCCGTTCCACCCATGGCATCCACCGCATTTTTACAAATGTTTTCAATCACCCATTCAAATAGATATTTGTTGACATTCGCCACTTGATTCGCGATTAAGGCCGACTTAATCTCGATGTGGACTTTGGTTGAAATACGGATTTTCAGGTAGCTGATAAAGCTGGTTATAACTTCTTCTAGATCTTCTTTCTTCAAAATTGGCATGGAACCAATGTTTGAAAAACGGGTGGTAATCGTTTCGAGTCGCTGAATATCTTTCGATAACTCAATCACAATTTCCGGATTGATGGTGGGTTCATTCCGAAGAATTTCAACCCAAGCTGTCAGAGATGACAAGGGTGTACCGAGCTGGTGTGCTGTTTCTTTGGCAAGTCCTACCCAAACGCGATTTTGTTCCGCTCGGCGTGAATAGGAGAAAAAGATATAGCCCAAAAACCCAATGATTAAGACGACCAAGAGCTGGGAAAGTGGGTAGTAACGTAATAATTTTAGCAATTTTGAATTGCCGTAATAGATATATTCCTTTTGAAAACCCATGTCCATTTCGATGGGTTTATTGTTTTCAGCGATGATCTCTTTGAGTTTGGATTGGAGCAATGTTTGCTTTTCCTCTATAGAAAGCGACTCCGACATCGCAATATTGATGGAATTCAAGTGGCCACTTCCATCTTTCCAAATCACCGGAATCGTATTGTTTTCGTTGATTTTTTTAATGCGCTCAAAGAAAAAATTAATGTCGGCATTCTCATCACTCGTCATCACATACCGAATTGTTTCCGCATATAATTCGATTTGTTGTTTTTCGCGCTCTTCGAGTTTGCTTACTAAGCCATCCGTAAAATAAAGGGAGAAGCCGGCCATGAAGACACAAATACCAAAAAACGCGACTTTCAACCAGGTATCCCGATTGTAAAAGGCGAGTGGCAACGAGACTTCTTTAAACATGCGTTCGATTTCGAGTGCGGCTGATTAAGCCATTCGACACAAATTACTCACCGTTTATCCATAAATCAAAAATATTTTTTCTAAGGTACTTTGTATTACATAGTACCTTTTATACATTTGACCCATCAAAAAAAATAAATAACCGATGGATATTGAAAATACCAAGGTGCAGATGCGGAAGGGAATATTGGAATTCTGTATTCTGCAAATTATTTCGAGGGGTGAGGTGTATGCGTCTACAATGCTGACTGAATTAACATCCGCTCAAATCATGGTCGTGGAGGGGACGTTATATCCTTTGCTTACCCGACTAAAAAATGCGGGATTTCTCGACTACAAATGGGTGGAGTCTGTTTCAGGTCCGCCACGTAAGTATTACGTTTTGACTGAAAAGGGAGTTTCCTTTTTAGCTGAGCTTCACGGGACTTGGGATGATTTACATGCCTCTGTTTCCCAAATTATTCACCCACAAACTCCTCAAGTTTAAACTTTTCAGACATGAAAAAGACGTTATCAATTAATATAGCAGGCATTGTATTTCACATCGAGGAAGATGCTTTCGCAACATTGGATGCGTATTTAAAATCCATCCATGCCTATTTTAAAAATTTCGAAGGTGCCAAAGACATCGTAGATGATATCGAAGCGCGTATCGCAGAAAAATTCTGGAACATCCGCGAGACCGAAAAAACAGAGGCAATCACCCAAGCGCACGTGGATGCGTTAATTGCCTCGCTGGGAACTGTAGCTGATTTCAAGGAAATCGAATCGGAAGAAGGAACACAAGAGCAAACGCATACAAGTTCAGCTGAGTCGGGAGCAAAAAAAGTTTTCCGTCGCGATTTAACTAATACACAAATTGGCGGCGTTGCATCCGGCATTGCAAATTATTTTGAAATTGATCCCATCTGGGTTCGATTGATTTTGATCGTTGGCCTATTTGGTCTATTTCCAATATTGTATGCAGCAAATCTAGTTTTCTGGGTGTATATAGTTTGCTGGATCGCCATTCCGGGTGAATATACCGCTGAGGCCAACAAATCATACCGTAAATTTTACCGCGATCCGGAGAATGAAGTAATCGGTGGTGTCATGGCCGGAATCTCTGCATATACTGGCTGGGACGTAGGTTTATTGCGTGTGTTAGCCGTTATTTCTTTGTTCTTTTTTGGCTCGGGAGCTGTTGCGTACATCATCATTATGGCCATCACGCCAAAGGCAAAATCAGTGACCGATAAAATGGCGATGACTGGGGAACCGATTACGCTGGAGAATATTGAGAAAAATATCAAAGAAACGATCCAACCTGATTCGGGTGAGGAAAAGCCTTTGACGCGTATTCTGCTTTTCCCATTCCGTACGTTGGCCACTATTTTCACGGCATTCAAGCCCGTATTGATGGGAGTTAAATGGTTTGTGCAATACCTAGTAGGTATTTTGTTACTCATCATTTCGATCGCCTTTGCCGTGGCATTGGTCGTAACCACTACATCTGGAATTTCAGGTATGGATCATGGTTTAGTTGGTCTTAATTTCGGAGAAACCGGAATTCCTGTTTATTTATTAGCACAAGACTTACCAGCCTGGGCAATTTGGGCGGTATACGCAGCTATTATTCCTATGATTATAGGAATTGGTATTGGCGGATTGTCCTTATTGATGAATCGTAAATTGACCAATAAAATTTATTCTTATACATCAACGACCATTGCTATTTTCGGTTGGATTGGCTTATTCGCTGCGTTTAGCTTAGTCAGTCGCAACTTCCAGCGGACTGCAACAATGAATCAAACGAAGGAAATCACTGCGGATTCAGCCTATGTGTTCGATGTGAAACGGGAATCAAATGAGCATATGTGGGAGAAGCTTCTCGGGAATAACATCATCACGGATGAGTTGTTGGACGAAGATGAAGAACATGATTTCAACCGAGGTGGATTTTCACGTGCTCAAATCACGCTGGAGGGCTATGACGGGAAAACGATCCAAATTATTCAATTTGCTAAATCCAATGGCCGCACGCGGGCAGAAGCAGAAACCAATGCGCGCGCGATTAAATATGCCTATGCTATTCAAGGGAAAAAGGTCCTACTGGATAGCCATTTTGGACTGAAAAATTTAAAATTCCGCAATCAGCGCATGCGTGTGAAGGTCTTGATTCCATATGGTGTGACGTTTGGTATGACGCGTGAATTTGGTCACTTCATGGAAAATATGTTGGATTTAGGTTATTTTAATGAGGATGGCGGTGATTTATTTGTGGGCTCCCAATGGACCTTCTCCCGAGATAAAGGACTTGTCTGCTTAAACCGCGAGCCAAATCAATCGAGTGATTCATCTGATTCGAACGATAATGAGACAGAGGATGGGGCAACGTCGTCCAACTTCTCCATCTCAAAAACGGTTAATCCATTTACCCAAATTGAAATTAGTCAAACAGAAGGGGCTAAGATTGCGATCAAACAAGCTGCTGAGTATAAAATTTCGATGGAATCTTCAGAACCCGTGGATAATTGGAGTCAACTCGCCGCTGTCGACGGTAGCTTATTGCGATTTAAGTCCTTACCTAGTAATGTGATTGTAACGATTGAAACGCCAGATTTACGCAAAGTAGATTTAGGCGGTAATGGTCGCACAGAAATTTCTGGTTTCGATGCAGCAAAAATGGAAGTGATTCTACACGATTTTCATAGTCTGAAAATGGAAGGTCGTTCGGATGCGTTAGCCGCTTCTACTTACGATCGGTCCGAATTAGATGCTTCTGGTTTTAAAGTCAAAAATGCCACCGTTTGGATTGATAAGAAAGCCCGGATGGATCTGAATGTATCGGAATCTTTACGTGGAAAAAAATATGCCACGGCTACAGCCAACAATGCGAATGACCTAGGAAAGAAAGAAATTTGGACTATTTTAAAGTAACATGCAACCTTTTGGGAAGAGGGATCATCTTGCCAACCGTAAAAAAAAACGTATGAAAAAATCAATCTACTTACTGATTGCGGCACTAGGAGTCTCTATCAACATGTTGGCCTCTGCCGACCTAACCACTAAAAAATATAAAGTTGGCAATTTCAATTCCCTTGAAATCGGGAATGCCTTCGAAGTACACATTTTTAAAGGGAGCACCTATTCCATTTCAGCGACGGGAACTGAATCGAATATAGAAGATTTAGAAGTCCAAGTAGTTGGTTCAACTTTAGAAGTATCTATTGATTATAAATTGTCTAAATGGATTACCTGGAGTAGCGGAAACAGCAAGATTGTCTTAAACATCACCATGCCACGTTTGAAGGATGCGGAATTTAGCGGAGCCTCAAAAGTTATGTTAGAGGGTTTCGTGGACGAAGAAGAAATGACGCTTCACGGAAGTGGAGCCGTTAAATTGATGTCTACGAAGCTTGTTGCCGACAAGCTTACGCTTGATTTATCAGGCGCATCTAAAATTGAAATGAAAGGCCAAGTGTTAAAATTATCCATTGATCTTTCAGGTGCTAGTCACCTTGTTTTAACGGAAATGATTGCGCGGGATGCGGATGTAGATGCAAGCGGAGCCAGCCATGTGGAATTAAATGTCCAAAAGTCCTTGCGCGTCGAAGCTTCCGGCGCTTCTAAAATTACGTATCTCGGAAATCCTGCTGTTAGTGAGGATTTATCGGGTGCCTCGTTTGTAAGGCGAGCAAATTAAGGATTGCGTTCACCCGCTTCCACGCGAATATCGAGCATATTCTCTTTCGGAGGGATCGGACACGCAAAGGTGCTATTATACGCACAAAAAGGAAAAAAAGCTTGATTGAAATCAACACGTAGTTGGTTCTCTTTCAAATTTGTTAGGGGTAACTCCAAATACCGACCGCCTCCATAGGTTTCTGTGGGGGCGGTTTTGTCTTTAAATGGGATGAAAAAATCCCCGGAATCATGTTGGTATAGCACCAATGAAATCAATTTCCCCTGAATAGTTGCTGAAATTTTGCCAAATAAAATCAAGGAATCCAGATTTCCATCCGTCATTTTTAAGCCTATTTTTTCTACTTTTTCAGCGCGGACCACATCAAAAAGTATCGACCAGGCTGGATTGAATGCATAATAGTGTAAACCGGAAAACTGGGCTTTATTGGGAATTGGGGAGTCTTCTGCTGTCTTTAAATTTTCATCTTTGGCTTTGCGGGATTCAAGGATAGCTAGGGAATCGGTCGTGGACTGGGATGGCGCGGTGCTTTGTTGCGGAAGGCTTACGTAGATGATGATAGCCAGAATCGGCACGAGAATCAAGAACCAACGATTGAATTTCATAGGAATGCGTGTAAATTTGGGTTCGTAAAAATATAAAATTAATCACATGTTTACAGGTATTGTGGAATCAATGGGCGTTTTGGAAAGTAAACAAGCGCATGGAACGAATGTTGATTTTTGGTTTTCTTCTCCATTCACGCACGAATTGAAAGTTGACCAATCGGTGGCTCACAACGGCATTTGCCTAACCGTTGTTGAAATTAAATCCCCGCAATACCGCGTAACCGCGATTCAAGAGACCTTACAAAAAACGAATTTGGGCGACTTGGCTGTTGGCCAAAAAGTAAATCTCGAACGCTGCATGCCCGCAAACGGTCGTTTTGATGGCCATATCGTGCAAGGACACGTAGATTTGACCGGAATTTGTACCTCGATTAAAACGCACGACGGATCATGGGAATACCATTTTCAATATCCTGCAGGCCATGTGACAGTTGAAAAAGGCTCTATTTGCGTGAATGGAACTTCATTGACTGTTGTTGAATCTGGTGTAGATACGTTCTCCGTGGCGATTATTCCGTATACGTATGAGTACACGATTTTTCACCAATTGAACGTAGGGGATCGCGTGAATTTAGAATTCGATATTCTCGGAAAGTATATGCAGAAATTATTGGCTCAGCAATTAGCTCAATAAATCTTCAATCGCGTCCTCCACTTTTTCAAATCCGAAGCGACTCCAAACTGCATCTTTTTGGGCTTGAATTTCGTTCAGTCCTAAATTTCCGATGCTTCCTAGGTGTGTGTGATTAAGTTCGCGTGAGCTGCCATTGAATTTTCCTGCCTCGATCATTTTGCCTACTTGTACATAAGCTTCCCGAAAAGTCATGCCTGCTACGACTAATTTGTTTACCTCTTCGACGGAGAATAATAAGTCATATTTCGAATCTTTCAATAGATCAGCTTTGACCTGCATGTTTGAAACCATATACTGCGTGATTTCTAGGCAATCTTTGATTTCGTCGATGGCTGGCATCAGGATTTCTTTGGTCAATTGGAATTCCCGGTGATACCCAGACGGCAGGTTGCTCATCAGTAATTGCAATTGGTTCGGAGCGGCTTTTAATTTATTCGATTTGCCACGTAGTAATTCCGCAACATCCGGATTCTTTTTATGCGGCATGATCGAACTGCCTGTTGTTAATGAACTTGGTAATTCGATGAAACCAAAGTTTTGGGAGTTGTATAAACAGACATCCATGGCAAGCCGACTAAGCGTCGTCGCGATTTGGCTGATGGCATTTAAAACGTACAATTCTGTTTTACCTCGGGACATTTGCGCATTGACCACATTCACATGTGGCGCCTCAAAGCCTAACAAAATGGTCGTTAATTTCCGGTCTAAGGGAAAGGAAGAGCCATAGCCGGCTCCTGAACCCAATGGATTTTTGTTGGCCAAACGAAATGCCGCCTCCAACAATTCTGCGTCTTCCACCAAGCACTCCGCGTATGCGCCAAACCATAATCCGAATGACGAGGGCATGGCGATTTGTAAGTGCGTGTAACCAGGTAGTAAATCGTTTTTATGCGCTTCGCTTTTGGATACTAAAAGATCAAATAAATCCTCCACCGCGTCAGCGATTTCCATGATTTCAGCCCGCATGAATAGTTTTAGGTCAACTAAAACTTGGTCATTCCGCGAACGGCCCGCGTGAATTTTTTTTCCTAAATCGCCTAGTTTTTGTATCAGTAAAAATTCGATTTGGGAATGGACATCTTCCATGCCGTCTTCGATGACGAAGGTGCCAGCCTCGATGGTGTCTAGAATATTTTTTAATTCCACACAAAGCGGCTCTAATTCTGCCGAAGGCAATAGGCCCACATGCTCGAGCATGGTAATGTGCGCAAGCGAACCCATGACATCGTAGCGCGCTAGCTGCAAATCATAAACTGGGTCATTCCCAATCGTGAATTGCTCAATGATTGCGTCCGTTTTTTGATTTTCTTTTTGCCAAAGTTTTGCCACGATCTTCTTAGATTAAGTGTGAAAGTAAATTTTGATAGGTTTGGATTCCTTGTTTCAGCTCCTCCAAATAAATAAATTCATCCGCCGTATGGCTTCTTCCTGAATGACCGGGTCCGATTTTCACCGAGGGGAAACTCATCAAAGCTTGATCCGAAAGGGTAGGAGACCCAAAAGTCGGCATCCCCAAAGCCGCCGCTGCCGCGAGAACCGGATGTCCATCAGGTATTTTACTCGATTGCAAACGAGTACTCCGCGGCGTTAATTCCGCTTGTACCAAGCCACGCAAAATCTCTAAAACTTCTTCGAGCGAATAACATTCATTGACCCGACAGTCTATCGTATAGTGACATACGTCTGGTACCACATTATGTTGTTTTCCTGCAGTAATCACCGAAACGGTGCATTTTACGGGTCCGAGTACCTTGGAGACCTCTGGAAATTCAAATGCCTTAATCTTGCTGATATCTTCTAATGCCAAGTAAATTGCATTCACTCCTTCATTCCGCGCCGCATGCCCAGCCACCCCGCGAACTTCCGCGTCTATTACCATCAATCCTTTTTCCGCAATGGCCAGTTGGCAATCCGTCGGTTCCCCCACAATCGCCCACGAAATCTCCGGAAAATTGGCTGATTTTAAAACCGATTCAATTCCGCCACTCCCAGAAATTTCTTCCTCAGCTGTCGCCGCTAAAACGAGGTTAAATGGCAGCTCTCGGTCGAAAAAGGTGCAAAAAACACTGATTAAGCACACTAAACTAGCTCCTGCATCATTGCTCCCGAGCCCGAACATTTTGCCATCCTGGATAGTAGCCGCAAAGGGTTCGTAGGACCAAGAGGCATTCGGCTTTACGGTATCGTGATGGGAATTTAATAATATGCTAGGCTTGGCTGCGTCGAATAACAAGTTCTTTGCCCACACATTATGGCCAAGGGTATGAAATGGAATATTTTTAGCGTTTAAAAATTCGTGAATAATGGCCGCGGTTCCTTGTTCTTCCCGACTGAAAGACGGGCAGGCAAGTAGTTGGGCCAACAGGCCTTTTGCATCAAGAAATTGTTGTTCCGTATACATTTAGGCTTGAATTAACGTGCCTTTGTCGGGCTGTGAAACAAAATCAGCATGGCAAAGACGAACGGTTTGAACGCCTTGTGCAATGGCTTTTAATGCATTTTCGAGCTTAGGAATCATACCCGCTGAAACTATACCATCTGCTTTTAATTGCGTAAAATTTGCCTGATTAATCTTTGGAATTACTGAATCATCATCATTGGGATCCATTAAAACACCTTGCTTTTCAAAGCAATACGTGAGCGTCACAGCGAAATGTGCGCCCAAGGCAATCGCCAAAGCTTGCGCCATCGTATCTGCATTGGTATTTAATAATTGTCCCGAAACATCAGCTGTGATTGGTGCGAAAACAGGACTCAATCCAGCGGCTAATAATCCAGCTAAACCTGTGGCTTTGACATGTTCGATATCCCCCACAAATCCATAATCGATAGGAACCGGATTTCTTTTTTTTGACACCACAAATCCGCCATCTGGACCCGCTAAACCAATCGCATTGCAATGCAACGCTTGCAAAGATGCTACGATGGATTTGTTGATCCAGCCGGCATAAACCATGGTTACGATGCGTAGGCTTTCGGCATCAGTGACACGCCGACCATCTATCATGTGGCTTTCAATGCCTAGATCGGCCGCCATAGACGTAGCAATTTTTCCACCTCCATGAACGAGTAATTTAGGTCCTTGCATCGAAGCAAAATTTGCTAAAAATGAAGCTAAGGCCTCGGGCGCATCGATGATGTTCCCGCCAATTTTGACGATATGTAAGGCCTGCTTTTTCATTAAAATAAATACGGACTTTCGACCCGCATTTGGGATAATAAGATTTCTTTAATGACCGCTTGCGCCGCCCAAAGCCGATTTCCCGCTTGTTGGA
>NZ_JBILJM010000031.1:0-29974 GCF_044377215.1 Aquirufa sp. | reverse complement strand
ACACATGATCTAAAGATTTAAAGGCTTGTAATTCTTTTTTCCAAGCGCCTAAATCACCCGATTTAATCGGTGGTTTAGCCAAATGGTCTAATACGATTTTCTGTTCAAGACTTTGACAAAAATCAATGCCTGACTGCAACTGATGAGGTAAAATAAGTAAATCATAGGTATAATCGAAGGCATCGAGTGCACGAATACCTTTTAAAAATGCGGGTCTCTTTAGAAAATCAGTATCCTTTTCTCCTTGAACGATGTGACGAAAACCCTTAATTGTTTCAAATTGTGAGAAATAGGCAAGTCGGTCTTCAATATTGGATTGTTGCAAATCTACCCAGCCTACTACTCCGCGAATAAAATCGGATTGCTCTGCTAAAGCCAGGAGAAATAACGTTTCTTCTTCTGACGATGCGGCTTGGACTGCGACACAACTTTGAATTCCTTTGGATCGAAATGTATCTTCATCAGGATAGAAATCAGCACGAATTGTGGACATTTCTGGAGTTATCCAGGCGTCTCGTTCTTCATCATAGTTCCAGAAATGCTGATGGGAATCTATCATTTTGAATAAGCTATAACTGTCTGTTTTTGTTCTCCTAGACCTTCCATACCCAATGTTACTACGTCACCTGCCTGTAAATAGATGGGAGGTTTGAAACCTAATCCCACTCCATGCGGTGTACCAGTAGAAATGACATCACCTGGCAAAAGCGTCATAAATTGTGAAATATAGGAAACTACTTGAGGTACGTTGAAAATTAATTGGTCTGTATTCGATGTTTGAAAACGCTTCCCATTTACATCGAGCCACATGGATAAATTATGCACATCTTTTATTTCATCTTTTGTAACCAAAACAGGTCCTAGTGGTGCAAACGTGTCACATCCTTTTCCTTTTGACCAGTTACCACCGCGTTCTAATTGGTATTCGCGCTCTGAATAATCATTATGTAAACAATAACCAGCTACATAATCATAAGCTTCTGTTTCTGAAACGTATTGGGCTTTTTTGCCAATAACGATAGCCAATTCAACTTCCCAATCTGTTTTGGTTGATCCTTTTGGAATAACTACAGGATCGAATGGACCACTCAGAGCTGTTGTAGATTTAAAGAAAAGTATTGGCTCTGTTGGTATATCAGCACCTGTTTCACGCGCATGATCTGCATAGTTCAATCCTACGCAAATAATTTTGGATGGACGGGCGACACATGAACCAATTCGCTCAGGTGATTTGATTTCAGGTAAATCTGTAGAAGCGACTATTTTTGCTAGTTTGGTTAAACCATCTGCTGCAAAAAATGCTTCATTATAATCTTGAACATGTGCTGAAACGTCTAAATAACGGCCATCGATAAGAATCGCTGGTTTTTCTTGTTCAAATTCTCCTATTCTTACTAATTGCATCGACTATAATTTTTTGATTGTTTCCCACATGGTCTCAGCTAAAAACTGGTTACCTGCTTCATTTAGGTGTACGCGATCTGTTGTTAATATGCCTGAAGCCTTATTTTCTATGTTGTTTTTTTCCTCATAGCTTAAAAATGCTTTACGTAAATCGATCAATTTACATTGATTATCTTTGGCAATTTTGCGAATGATATTTGAATATGCATTTAGGTCACCATCATTCTCATTACTCGCATCAAACTTTTCTCCAATCACTGTTGGTGTGCAGATAACTACTTGAATATTAGACTTTTGAAGCTTTTTAATTAAAGCACTATAGAACTTTTCGAATTTGTCTGGATCAGTTCCTGTACGTGATGTTGTCTTATGCCAAACGTCATTAATTCCTACATAGATGATTACAATATTGGGTTTTTTAGCAATGACATCTTCTTCGTGACGAAGGTATAAATCATAGATTTTATTACCTCCAATGCCTGCACCTATTAGTTCATATTTACTAGCTAGACCTTGAGCACCTAACATTTCTGCCATTTTGGTAATGTAGCCAGTTTTGCCTACTCCTGCTTGTGTGATCGAATCACCGAAAAAGACAATACGAGTAGGTGTTTCAAGCGTTTTGTATGAGCTAAGGCTCACGCTGATCAAGCAAATGATGCTTAAAATTTTCGTTTTCATAGGTTTTAATTGTTTAGATATATGAATCCACCGTCGATTGGATAATCACATCCTGTGATGAATGCGGCTTCATCTGAGCATAAATATAAGGCTAAATTGGCAATTTCATCAGGTTTAGCCATGCGACCTAATGGTTGTGTTTTCGATAATTTTTCAAACATTTCTGCTTGATTGTCTGGATAGTTTTTGGCGATAAATCCATCAACAAATGGTGTATGTACACGTCCTGGTGATATGCAATTGCAACGAATGCCTTGATTTATATAATCTTTAGCCACGGATTGCGTCATAGATTTAATTGCC
Organism: Aquirufa sp.; assembly: GCF_044377215.1. Taxonomy (GTDB): domain Bacteria; phylum Bacteroidota; class Bacteroidia; order Cytophagales; family Spirosomataceae; genus Aquirufa. The sequence goes on along the minus strand of NZ_JBILJM010000031.1, from coordinate 27,586 downwards.
CCTTTGGTCATGGAATACCCAAAACGATCTGGTATTCCCACGGACGCAGCTACGGAAGCCATATTTAAAATAACACCTGATTTTTGTTTAACCATATTTGGGATAAACGCATACATGCAATGATAAGCGCCCTTTACATTAACGTCAAAAATGCGCTGGAAGTCGGCAGGACTTGTTTTCTCCAAATTCCCTATTTGTGGTATACCCGCATTATTTACCAATATGTCGATTGTAGGCAATCGCATGGCTATTTGCTCTACCATTTCAAGGTCAGTTATATCTGCTTGGTGGAAAATGATTTTATCAGGTAAAGGATCTGTTGGTTTATGTAAATCAATTACGTGTACCTCTGCCCCTTGGGCGAGAAATGTTAGCGAAATCGATTTCCCGATACCGGAACATCCACCTGTCACCACTACTTTTTTACCTTTTAATGAAAATAGCATAGTTTAATATTTAAGTAGACGCGAAGTATCGCGTCTCTACATTTTTACTGGCTAACGTCCAGCGTCTATAATGACACCCCTCTTCTCCAAAACATAAAATCATCCTGACCTAAATCCATCGCTTTTGTCGTGATTTCACCTGAAGCCAGTTTAATAACATATTCTAATACTTCCTCGCCCATTTCTTCAACCGTTTTTTCGCCACGAATAATTGGTCCGCAATCGATATCAATGATTTCCGGAAGCTTTTCTGCTAGGCGTGTATTTGTTGATAACTTAACCATAGGACAAATTGGGTTTCCAGTGGGTGTTCCCAATCCCGTCGTAAAAAGTTGAATTGTTGCGCCTGCACCCGCCATTCCTGTAGTTGCTAAAACGTCATTTCCAGGCGTACAAACAAGATTCAATCCTTTTTTCATAGCATATTGACCATATCCGATCGAATCTACTATAGGTGATGATCCAGCTTTTTTTGCGGCTCCAGCTGATTTGATGGCATCTGTTATTAATCCATCTTTAATATTTCCGGGTGAGGGGTTCATGTCGAAGCCTGCACCAACTGCTGCTGCACGTTTGGCATATTCCCGCATCATCTTTCCAAAATTATCTGCTACTTCTGCCGTAACGGAACGATTTTGTAATTCTTGTTCCACACCACACAACTCAGGAAATTCGGCAATCATAACCGTTCCGCCTAGGCCCACAAGCAAGTCGGCCGTATGGCCAATCGCCGGATTAGCTGAAATTCCTGAAAAACCATCAGATCCACCGCATTTCACACCTAATCGTAACGCTGATAGTGGAGCAGGTTTCCGTTCAATTTTATTTATTTCAATTAAACCTTTAAAGGTTTTGAACACAACATCATTTAACAGATTTTCTACACCACTCCCCTCATCTTGTTGTTGCTCGAAAAAGTGAATTGGTTTATCAAAATTTAAATCTTTCTCTTTCAATTTTTCCTTAAAAACTTCTATTTGAGAATGCTGACAACCTAAACTTAATATACTGATGCCTCCTACATTGGGATTTACGCAGTATCCAGCTAATAATTTGCAGAGACTCTCCGACTCATCCTTATTTTCACCACATCCATTTTCATGCGTTAAAAATTTTATTCCATCTACATTTGGGAACAATGGACTTTTAGCTATTATTGCTTCATTTGAACTTGAACCAAGTGATAATGTCTTTCCAGATTCGAATTGTTGGCGAAGATGAACTACTTGATCCGTCACAGAGTCATTTTTTTGAAAACCCAATCCCTGAATAAATGCATTCTTCAGTAATTCAATGTTTCTATTTTCGCAGAATACTAGCGGAATCACCAACCAATAGTTTTGTGTGCCAATTTGGCCATCCGCACGATGGTATCCATTAAAAGTCCGGTCTTTGAATTTAGTTAAATCAGGACTAGTCCACGCATAGTCTTTTTGTTTACCAATGAAATCTTGTGATGCATGATGAAGATTGAATGTGTGAATTAGGCCACCTTTGGCAATATCTTGAATGGCGTGTCCTACTAATACTCCATACATATAGGCATTTCCATCTTTATGTATGGCCTCAGTTGTAAACTTGTGTTTGGCCGCAATATCATCCTGAAGGATAATTTCATTCCCTCCATGGTTAATAATAGTCCCTGCTTTTAGGTCCTGCAATGCGACAAGTAAATTGTCTGATGGATTGATTTGTAAATAAGTACGTGACATAGAATTAATTTAAGCTAAATATACGTTTGGTTAAAACCCATTTTTCATTGGGTTGTGATCCCGGAATTCGTTGTTGATATTGATTCATTAGGTTTTCCCATGCTTGAACTACTTCATTTTCTTGATCAGCTTTCGATTTTGCTTCAAATGAAAATGAATCATCGGTAATCATTTCCATGACTAATCGATTTGCATAGCGATAAATTTCCATCGACGTAATTCCAGACTCCCGAATTAGTTGTTCGATTTCCTTAGGAATGGAGTTATGATACGCCTCATATTGTTTAATTGACGCTTCCTCATTGACCAAATCCAAGATTAACAAATATTTATTCATGTGTTGATATTCGACATCCTCGGTAAGCATAAAAAACAATATAGCTGAAACAAAATAAAGGAATCGCCAGCGCCATATTTGTATTGATTTTAAACAATGATGCAGCTACAGGAGGAATTATTGAGCCACCTACGATTGACATGATTATTAAAGAGGATGCTAATTTAGAACCTTCCCCTAAATTTTTGCAAGACAGCGCAAAGATTGTTGGGAACATGACGGATTGGAAAAAATACACCAACATTAAAGAAACAACGGCAATAATGCCACCGCCCAACATCGCTATGATTAAAGAAACTACCGCCCCAATGGCATAAATACCAAGAATATGGCTTGATTTAAATTTCCCCATTAAAAATGTACCTAAAAACCTGCCTAGCAAGAATAAAACAAATGCGAATGAAGCGTGAAAACTAGCTGTTTGGGTCGCCGACATATCTGAAGTGATCTGGTAAATTTGCTCTACAATCCATAAGTTAGTTTCTGGAGCATAATCTAATTTTAAATCAACAAAATTTCCCCATAGCGTTACCTGAGCTCCTAAGTTTAAAAATTGAGCAATAATTCCTAAAACGAGGTGCTTGTGCTTCAATAATTCGCGAATTGTCACATTTGATTCTACTTTTTCTGTGGATTTTAATTCAGGCATTTTTGTCAGTGCAAATAATACAGCTACGACAGCCACAATGCAACCAATTAATAAATAAGGTGTTTGAACGGATGCGGCGTGGGAAGCCCTTATCGCTTCTGATTCAATGATGGGCATAGCCGCTAGTGCCTCCTGGCTATATTCTTTATCAGAAAATATGAAAAATCCGCCAATTACCGGTCCTAGAATAATGCTCATACCATTAAATGATTGGGCGAAATTTAATCGATAATCACCTTTGGCTGGATCACCTAAAACAGTTACATATAAATTTGCGGCAGTTTCTAAAAAAGCAATACCACTTGCAATCATGAATAATGCAATCAAAAAGAAAGAATAAGAGCGAACATCTGCTGCAGGATAAAACAAAAAGGCCCCGGCTGCATAAAGGATTAATCCAAGTAAAATTCCAGCCTTATAACCGTATCTGCGCATAACGACGCCAGCGGGCAAAGCCATAACGAAATATCCGGCATAAAAGGCAGTTTCTACAATATTGGCTTGCCACCTTTGTAAGTCTAATGCCGTTTGAAATTGTTTTACTAGTGTTCCATTCAAACTATTTGCTAATCCCCACAAAAAGAATAAACTAGTTACTAGAATTAATGGAAGCGTATAATTGGTTTTTTCTGATGAATTTATCTGAATTGATTCGTTTTCGGTTTGAGGTAATGCCATTATAATTTGTTTTAAGTGAAAGTCAAAAGTTCTTTCAATTTACCTTCTTTTTTCTTTAATTTTAATTTTTTCAGTGAACTAAATAATATGAGATTTCTACTTAGCTTTTTATTTTCCATTCTTGTTTTTTGTTCGCTGGGCCAATTAAAAAGTCCAGATGAATTTTTAGGTTATCCATTAGGTTCTCGTTTTACCTATCATTATCAATTAGTTAATTACTGCAAGTACGTGGCTGCACAGAAGCCTTCTGTAGCTGAATGGATTTCATACGGTCAAACAAATGAACATCGCGAATTAGGGATGTTGATTTTGACTAAACCAGAATTGAAAGGGAAGTTGAGTGCGATTAAGGAGCAGCACCAACAGGTTATTCAGGGTCAAAAATCGCCATCTAATGATTTGCCGGTCATCATCAATTTATCTTTTAATGTGCATGGAAATGAAGCTTCAGGATCAGAAGCTGCGTTAGGAGCTATTTACGATTTGGTAAAAGATGGTGGATTACTGACTAGTTCTACAAAAGATTTTGTAGTTCTTATGGATCCATGTATTAATCCTGATGGACGCGATGCGTATGTTACGCAATACAATCGTCGAAATTTCACCTCAGGAGGAAATGCGGATCCCAATGATCAAGAACACTTCGAGGGAAGTGTTTCTGGTCGACATAATCACTTCTCCTTTGATTTAAATCGTGATTGGGTATGGCAAACTCAAATTGAAACGCAGCAACGCATGGCTTTTTTTCAGTCGTGGTTGCCTATGGTTCATGCGGATTTTCATGAGCAGGGTTACCAGAATTCATATTACTTCCCTCCTGCTGCAAAACCTTATTTGAACTTTATTTCGTCAAGCACAAAGGAATTGCAACAGAGTGTTGGCAAATCATTTGCCGCACTATTTGATCAACAAAAATGGCCATTTTTTACGTCTGAGGTGTATGATTTGTTTTATCCTGGTTATGGTGATACCTATCCTATGTTAAATGGTGCTTTAGGAATGACACTCGAGCAAGGTGGAATTAGAGGTGGATTGCAGGCTCAAAAATCAAATGCTGATACAATAAGATTTGTTGACCGAGTGAATCATCATCGCCAACTAGCTGTGAACTTAGTGGGTTGGTCTTTAACAAACAGCGAATCTGTCAAATCCTCTTTTTATCAGAATCATGCTACTGCCCGTACTAATCCCACCAACTTGTATAAAAGCTATTTAATTCCCAAAGATGAGATCGCTAAATCTTCTGACCTTATTCGCTTATTGAAACGTAATCGCATTCGCGTAGGCCAAGTAGATAAAGACTTTCAGTCTAATGCATTCTCATATCTGGAACAAAAAATTGTACCGATAAAGGCATCTGCTGGCGATTTATTGATATCTGCGTACCAATCGGCAGCACCAATGATTCAAGCTTTATTGGATCCAACTCCTTTTTTAGAGGATTCATTAACCTATGATATTACGGCTTGGAATTTATTTCAAATTCATGGTATACGCGCTTATGGGTTAAAAGATAAAGCTTCTTCGGTAACCTACAGTGAATCATTTTTTGTAGAAAATCAGGTACATGAAAATCACGTAGCTTATGTGTTTAAGCCTTCAAAAGAAAGTTCATCCTTTTTAAATTCGTTAGTAAAAGCTGGATATTTAGTTGTATTTAATGATAAGAAAGTAGGTTTTGAAGGTCAGTCTTTCGAACCTGGACACCTTTGGGTTTTAAAGAAACGCGGTAGTTGGGAACGCATGAATCAGTTAGCCAATTTGGCTCAAGTGAAATTATTAGGAATTAATACGTATCGGTCACAAGAAGGAGCAGACTTAGGATCAGAACATTTTGTGCATGTTAAAAGTAGTCACATAGCTGTGGTGGTGGATGGTACTTTTGATGTGGGCCAACAAGGAGAATTGGCTTATTATTTAACGAAGCAAATGCAATTGAATCCAAGTTTTATTCCTATGAATCAGGTATTCAAGGCAAATTTGTCGGCTTATTCGCACCTTATTTTCCCTAATTCAAAGTCGGTTGAACTGTCAAAATCGCAACAAATTTTATTGGACGATTATGTTCGTAAAGGAGGACAAGTAATTCTTTTTGAGAACTCTGGAAGTCTTGTAGCTAAAAATTTAGTGTTAAAAGAGAAAGACTTAACTGATTCTACAGAAGTTCAGGTAGCGTATGAGGATTCTGAACGCAATAATATTTCGAAGACCTTACCTGGTAATTTGCTAGAAGTTCAAGTTGAAAAGTCACATCCATTGGGATTTCGTGTTAATCAAGTAAACATGCTTCTTATTAATCAGGCTGATCAATTATTCATTCCGAATGTAAAATGGAAAGCGATTCTTCAAACAAGTGAAAAGCCTGTTTATTTTGGTTTTATGGGAAGCAAGATTAAGCCAAAAGTTTCTAAAAGCTTACTGTTGGCGAGCTATTCAATGGGTTCTGGCAATTATATTTGGTTTGGATTTAACCCATTATTTAGAGCCATCCCAAATCAATCAATGGTTTTATTTGAAAATTCTATATTATATCATGGTAACTAAGCGAATTCTTTTTCTAGTTTTATTGCTTTGTGTAGTTCGTTTATATGGCCAAAAAATCAAGCCAGTCTACCCTATTCCATCAGCTAAGCAATTGGCTTGGCAAGAATTGGAATACTATGGATTCATTCATTTTAATATGAATACGTTCACGAATGTGGAATGGGGAGAGGGAAAAGAAGATCCTAAATTGTTTAATCCAACACAACTTGATTGTAATCAATGGGCTCGAATTGCGCGAGCTGCTGGTATGAAGGGCTTGATATTAACAGCTAAGCATCATGATGGATTTTCTTTATATCCGTCAAAATATACAAGCCACTCGGTTGTCAGATCTCCATGGAAGAATGGCAAGGGAGATGTTGTCAGAGAATTAGCCGAAGCGTGTAAACGTTATGGTATAAAACTTGGAATATATCTTTCTCCTTGGGATCGATTCCATCCTAATTATGGAACGGATTCCTACAATCTGGTTTATGCTAATATGCAGAAAGAATTACTTACGCAGTATGGACCCATTTTCGAGTTTTGGTATGATGGTGCCAATGGTGAAGGCCCGAATGGAAAGAAGCAAGTATATGATTGGACATTATTCCACTCCATGGTTACCAAGTATCAACCACAGGCAGTTCAATTTTCAGATAACGGTCCAGATATTCGTTGGGTGGGTAATGAACGTGGATATGCGTATGATATGACCTGGTCACCTTTTAATCGGCATGAAATTTATCCTGGTTATCCTAAATTTGATGATTATCGGCAGGGACAAGAAAATGGAAAATATTGGGTAGCTCCTGAGGTTGATGTAAGCATTCGTCCAGGCTGGTACTATCATCCTGAACAAGATGATAAGGTCAAAAGTCCTGATTCATTAATGAAGATTTATATAGCTTCCGTTGGCCGAAATGCCAATTTACTATTAAATATTCCCGTGGACACACGCGGACTAATTCACCCGAATGACTCAGCATCTATGATGGGATTTAAACAGTTACGAGATCAAAGTTTGATTAATCTGATTAAACCTATAGATGAAATTAAGTCTTCTTCTCGCGTTAATGGGCATCCGATTTCATTTGTGCGGGATGTAAATAAACGTTCATTTTGGGCGGCTGATACTAAAGATGCCATGCCAACAATAACTTTTATCCCCAAAAATGTTGTTAAACTGAATGCGATTTTAGTGCAAGAACCTATTTCGTTAGGCCAACGGGTAAAACAGTTTTCAGTGTTACTAACGGATGATACAGGATTAGTTGAAGAAGTAAAAGGCAAGACGATAGGGAATAAACGTATTTTGCCTTTTAAAGAGCGAAAAATAAAAAGCATCCAAGTTAAATTCTTGGATGCTCGAGGTCAAGTTTTGATTTCTAATTTTGAAGTCTTACGGATTACTTCACAACGTAACGAACCGCTTTACCGGTAAATTGGTAGCCGTTCGCTTCTTTTGTGCTATATACTGAATACTTTACATCAACTAAAGCTGACGCCCCAAGTTCTTCTGCTTTGGAGACCATCATCTCCATAAGCTCTTTTTTCTTGTTTTGGTGCATGCCACGATAAAGCATTTTTCCATTTTGCGTTTGATCTGCATTTAATGGCACCTCAGAAGCAAATGAAATTGATTCGATTAATTCGAACGCTTGTTTTGGTGTTTCATTAAAATAAAACACGTCTATTGCATATTTTACGGGTATTTCAAAACCTAAACCATCATGCCGCTCCACACCTCCGTTTTTAAAGTCGGGGCTGTAATACGTATTTGGTTTAATGTTTTTGGAACACGATAAAATAGAAAAAACGAGTAGGCCTAAAGCCCACTTAGATGGATTCTGAATCATATATTAGAACCTTATCCCAAAGTGATGCACAGTCTTCAATAAATTTCAAATGGATTGGATGCGTCTGATAAATATCATGACCTGAAATATCTTCAAACGTAGTTACCAAGCAATAATCATAAGAACGATCAATGACTGGTCGGTCCGTATCAGCAGGTTTCCCTACACTAAATACATCTACTGTGTCAACTTCAGCTAGTGTGCTTACTCCAGTTTCGAATTTAAGAATATCTGCTTCAGATAATCCCTTTTTTAACCAAAAATTTACTACGTGTACGAACATTAGTTTATTAAGTTTTCTTGTTTTATAATTTGAGCTAATTTGTCTCCCAATTTGTCAGATGCTGAAGCTAAAGGCATTCGAACCTGATCTGTAATTAGGTTTTGCAAGGCTAATATTTTCTTAACACCAACCGGATTTCCTTCTTCATATAAGTAAGGGTCAATAGTTAAAAATCCTTTTAATGCTAGCGCAGCTTTGGCAAAATTTCCTGCTAATGCTTCGTGAATCATTGCAGTGAATTGATTTGGAAATGCATTTGCTATGACCGACATTACACCAACGCCACCAATAGAAATTATTGGGATAGCTTGCACGTCATCACCTGAAATCAAAAGAAAGTCGTTTGGTTTATGAAAAGCTATTTCCATGCATTGTTCAATGATACACGAAGCTTCTTTTATTCCTATGATATTTTTATGTTCTGCTAATGTTAAAACTGTTTCAGCTGACATATTTATTCCTGTTCTCCCTGGAATGTTGTACATGATTACAGGAACTGGACATACATCGGCAATAGCTTGATAATGAGCGATAACGCCACGTGCACTTGGTTTGTTATAATAAGGGCATACAGAAAGTATGGCATCTATACCTTCGAAATCAGTTGATTTAATTTGATTGATTAAGTTTTCCGTATTATTTCCGCCTAAACCGTATACGATAGGTAAATTCTTAGAATTGCTTTCTTTTATGGTTGAAACAATCTTTTTCTTTTCATCAGCTGTTGTTGTTGCGGATTCACCTGTTGTACCCTGTACAACAAGGTAATCTACGCCCCCTTGACTGACGTGGTTTATCAAATTTTTCAAGCTGTTCCAATCGATAGAACGGTCAGCCAACATCGGCGTTACGAGTGCTGGTGCAACTCCATGAAATTTAGGTAATTTATTAACTTGCATATATTATGAGAGTAGCGTTAAAAACCCCTCTTCGCTTAAAATTTTTATATTCAGTTGGTTTGCTTTCTCAAGTTTTGCAGGTCCCATATTATTTCCTGCGAGTAGAAAATCTAATTTTGATGAAATACTAGATACTACTTTCCCCCCATTTGCAATTATTTTGTCTTTTAATTCTTCTCTTTCAAAATTTTCAAAGACCCCCGAAATTACAAAACTTTTTCCGACTAAGGCCTCCCCTTCTAAGACTATTTCTTGGATATCTTCAGCTAATTGAATCTTTGCTTCTCGTAATTTTGATATGATAGCTAGATTAATTGGATTTTTAAAATAATCTAAGATGCTAATCGCGATACGATCGCCTATTTCAGGTATAGCAATTAGTTCGTCATAACTTGCGGAAGCTAGGTTATCTAAACTATGAAATGCAATAACTAATTTTTCAGCAATTGTGGCACCCACATGTCGAATACCTAATCCAAATAATACTTGTCTAAATGGAATAAGCTTTGAATTTTCTATCGATTGTAAAATATTTGAGATTGATTTCTTTTGAAATCCTTCCAAGCCCCAAAAACTTAATTCATTTAATGAATATAAATCTGCCACGTGTTTTATAATTCCTTTTTCGAATAATAATTCAATCGTTTCAACTCCAATATTTTCAATATTTAAAGCTTTTCGCTGAATAAAATGCTCAATTTTTCCTTTTATCTGAGGAGGACAAGCTGTTTCATTAACACAATAATGATTTGCCTCACCTTGTAAGCGTATTAATTCCCCATGACATTCTGGGCAGTGCGTTGGAAAGATAAAAGGTATAGCCCCTTTGCCTCTTTTCGTCAAATCTACCCCAGTAATTTTAGGTATTATTTCACCACCTTTTTCGATAAATACGTGATCTCCTTCATGCAAATCTAAACGCTGAATTTCATTTGCATTATGAACGGACGCGCGTTTAATGACTGTTCCGGCTAGATATACTGGATGCAAATTTGCTACGGGAGTAATGTTTCCAGTACGTCCTACTTGATACGATAAGCTCTCTATTTTGGTCTGAGCAATCTCTGATGGATATTTAAATGAAATGGCCCAGCGAGGTGATTTGGCCGTGTATCCTAAGCGTTCTTGTTGGCCTAAATCATTAATTTTTATGACAATACCATCCGTATTCAAGGGTAAATCATTCCGTTTTTCATCCCATTCATGGATGTAAGCGAGTATTTCATCGACCGAAGTACATTTTCTCCAAGTTGGCGATACCGGAAAACCTTGTTGGCTCAATAAATTCAATCCCTCTTCATGGGTTTGAAACGGTATTTCATTTCCGACAAAAGAATATATAAAGCAATCCATATTTCGTCTAGCTACCTCGGCAGAGTCTTGCATTTTGAAAGTGCCAGAAGCTGCGTTTCTAGGATTAGCTAGTGGAGCATCTCCTTTCGCTACTTTTTCCTCATTAATTCTCTCAAAGGAGCTTAAAGGCATAAAACCCTCACCACGAACTTCGAAGGTTGATGGGAATTTGTGTAAGCTTACATTAAGTGGAATACGACGTATTGTCTTAACATTTGCAGTGATATCATCTCCTCGCGTGCCATCTCCGCGTGTTACTCCTTTAACTAATTGGCCATTTTCGTACCAAAATGATAATGCTACCCCATCGAATTTCAATTCACATATATATTCATAAGGTTCATCACCCAAAACTTTTTTAACTCTTTCGTCAAACTCTCGTAAATCTGTTTCATTATAGGTATTTCCTAAGGATAGCATTGGAAACTGATGTATGACTGATTTGAATTCTTTAGTGATTGTTCCTCCAACGCGTTGAGTTGGACTATCTGGTAAAGCAAAAAGTGGATTTTGAAGTTCTAATTGATGGAGTTCATGCATTAGTTCATCAAATGCCTGATCTGAAATTAAACTCTCATTATTTTGATAGTAGGCTTCATTATATTGGTTTATGCGTAATACCAACTCCTGCATGCGCGACTGAATATCCATAGCCTTAATTTAATGAGGTAAAGTTAACTCGTTTCGTGGGAGAAATAAACCTTAGTAAATAAATTTCATACCTTTGCAAAATGGAAAAACTGATTATTGCACCTTCTGTATTGGCAGCGGATTTTGCCAATCTGCAAAATGAAACTTTGATGTTAAATTCATCAAAAGCTGCATGGATTCATATAGATATCATGGATGGTGTTTTTGTTCCGAATATATCATTTGGTTTTCCTGTTCTTCATGCAATTCAAAAACATACTTCTAAGTTTTTGGATGTTCATTTAATGATTGAAAAGCCAGAGCGCTATTTAAAGCAATTTGCAGATGCAGGTGCTAAAATGATTACTGTTCATTTAGAAGCTTGTCCACATATTCATCGGACTATTCAAGAGATTAAAGATCTTGGCTGTCTTGCTGGTATAGCTTTAAATCCAGGAACTCCTGTTTCTTTACTAAAGGATGTGATTAATGACATTGATTTAGTTTTAATCATGTCAGTTAACCCAGGGTTTGGCGGGCAAAAATTCATCCCTTATTCAGTTGATAAAGTTCGCGAAGCCAAAGAACTTATTCAGTTAACTGGTCGTCCTATTTATTTGGAAGTTGATGGTGGTGTTTCAATGCAAAACGCAGAATCTTTAATTGATGCTGGAGCCAATGTTCTAGTGGCTGGTAGTTTTGTTTTTTCATCTCCCAATCCATTAGAAACAATTTCAAACTTAGTACAGTTGGCTAAATAGATATATGTTTCTTCGCAAAGCATTCTTTTTAGGCGCATTGCTATTTGTGCAGTTTTACTCCCAGGGACAATCTGTACTTTGGGCAAGCAAAGTTGTTGCTTTTTCTAGTGAGTATTCTGATCAATTATTAGGTAAAGAATTTAGAGCTCTACATGCATTGGGAAGACCAAGTAAATACCCAAAGTTTGGTAATACAGCCAGCGCTTGGCAGTCGTTGACTCCTGATAATCCTAAAGGGGAATACTTAATTGTTTCTTTTGATAGTTTAAAGCAAATCAAACAAGTTGTTGTTTTCGAGAACTTTGGAGCTGGTTCATTAACGCGAATTGAAGCTTTTGATGAAAATAATAAGCTTTATATGTTAAGAGAATTTCCACCAAATTATGCGCAGTCGAATGGTCAGATTACACGTATTAAGCTAAATTCATTAACACCATTTAAAGTTAAATCGATTAAAATCACCTTGAATTCGGAACGTGTTAAAGGATTTAGTCAAATAGATGCTATAGCTATTTCAGATGATGATAAACCTATTGAGGCAAGTATCGCGTTAGAAAAAGATCCCAATGCTTATATGGTCAAGGAAAATTTAGGTCTGGCGATTAATTCCAAGTTTAATGAAATATGTCCAGTAGTCAGTCCGGATGGGAAATCACTCTATTTTACTCGATGGAAGCATCCTGAAAACTTAGGTAGTGCTAAAAACCAAGATATTTGGGTATCGCAGTTGGGTGATGATAAAAAATGGATGAAAGCTAGTTTATTCCCTGCGCCCATTAATAATGATGAAAATAATGCCGTTTGTGGAATTTCACCAAATGGGAAAACGATGTTATTAAATAATGTCTATGGGAAAGATGGTCAAATGGAAAAAGGGGTTTCTTTATCCTTTAAACTGCGAACAGGTGACTGGAGTTTTCCAAAGCCAATTAGAATCCAAAATTTCAAAAACAAATCAGAATACTCGGAATACACTTTAGCACCTAATGGTAAAATTCTTTTGATGACAACGGAGACCAAAGATTCTTATGGAGGTAAAGATATATATGTGTCATTTTTAAAGTCGGATGATACATGGACTGAGCCTAAAAATATTGGTCCCAATGTTAATTCTGGCGAATCTGAATCTACGCCATTTATAGCTCCTGATGGAGTTACTATGTATTTTTCTTCTAGCGGGCATGTTGGCTATGGGAATAATGACATTTTTTTAACGCGTAGATTAGATGATACGTGGTTAAATTGGTCTATCCCTGAAAATGTAGGTCCAATGGTTAATACAAATCAATGGGATGGTTATTTTTCTGTCTCAGCGCAAGGTGATTATGCCTATTTTAGTTCGGTTGAGAATTCGATGGGAGCTGAGGATATATATCGGATTAAAATTCCAGAAAAGGTAAAACCTCAGACCTTGGTACAATTTGCAGGTATGGTTGTCGATGTAACATCTAAAAAACCGTTGAATGCTAAAGTTGTGGTTAGGTCAACGATTAGTTCAGACACAATGGCTGTAGAATATGATCCTTATTTAGGAGATTTTTCATTTATGTGGCCAACGAAAAAGCCATTTCAAATAGAGATTAAATCAAAAGGTTATTTAACCAAAAGAGAAAAATTCGATTTTCGTAAGGAATCGAAGTATCTAGAATTAAATCGTGTAATTTCATTGATGCCATTAGAGGTAAATAAGCAATTTAAATTACCAACGTTGAATTTTGCACAAAGTAAAGCTGACATACAAAAAGATTCATTTGAAGCTTTAGACGGAATAGTCTTAATTTTAAAGGATAATCCTGTATATCATATCTTGATTGAAGGCCATACGGATTTACAAGGTGATTGGAATGAAAATTTACAATTGTCTGTTGACCGTGCTATTAAAGTTAAAGAGTATCTGATTTCTAAAGGAATTGAAAGTTCGCGCATTCAGACGAAAGGTTGGGGCGGAACGAAGCCAGTTTCTTCTAGTGTATTGGAGGATAAGCGTCGACTGAATAGACGTGTTGAATTTACATTATTTGTTAACGAATGATTTCAAGTAAGCCCGTATATTTTGAACAATTGAATGGGATTCGTTTCATTGCAGTGTTTCTTGTATTAATTGATCACTGGCTTATTCCGATTAATCCATTTTCATTTTTAGGACACTTAGGTGTTGTTATTTTCTTTGTGCTAAGTGGCTTTTTGATCACTAGAATTCTTTTTGAAAATGCTGAAAGTTGTCGGGCTAATCACTCTTCGCCTATTGTCAAAATGGCACGATTTATTTATCGTCGTTCGTTACGTATTTTTCCTATCTATTTCCTTTTACTAGCAATGGGAGCAATTTTCTCAATTTCTAATTTTAATCAATTAGTCTATTGGCTCATAACATACACCCCAAACATTTATATAATCGTAAACAATACTTGGATCGGTACCTGGGATCATTTATGGACACTGGCTGTTGAAGAACAGTATTATCTGTTTTTTCCTATGTTAATCTTATTTTCTTATGCTAGAAATTACTTCAAAATATTAGTTGGTATGATTTTGGTTGGTTTGGCATTTAGGTTCTTTTTTTTTCTTACTAATAGTCATGATTTTAAAGAGAATTTATGGTTTGTTGCTCACGTGAATACAATTTCGGCGTTAGATTCATTTGGTTTAGGTGGATTATTAGCCTATTTACATACGTACAAAAAAGATTTTTATGAAAGATTTTTCTCTAATTCTTACTATTTATTGTCAAGTATCTTTTTTTACTTCTTTGTTCTTATTCTTTCAAAGTACTCAAAATACGATCATGATAACATTTGGGCAATTGTATTTGAACGATTTTTTGCCGGATTGTTTTCTTTCTTTTTGATTGCTCAAGCAATCGGATCAAGATCTTGGATGCTAGGTCGTTTTTTAACGTTTTCTTGGGTTTCTTATATTGGTCAGATTTCCTATGGTATATACCTGTATCATAATGTGGTGTACAATTATTATCATGAAAAGGGAAATACTATTATTGGCTATTTAGCTTCATTCCTGCCAAATCTTAATGTAGAATTGCCTAATTTTATTCTTATAAAGTTTATTTTGAGTTTGATTATAGTGATAATCCTAGCTAGTTTTTCTTGGTTTTTTATTGAAAAGCCTATCAATCGTTTTAAAAATCGTATTTAATGGAAAGTCCTTTAGAATTGGTTATTGTAATTCCAGCCTATAATGAGGAAGCATGTATTCATGAAGTGGTACCTCATTGGATTAATGGAATTGCTGAAGTGATACCTAAGGATCAATTTAA
The DNA here is from genome assembly GCF_044377215.1 of Aquirufa sp. Classification (GTDB taxonomy): domain Bacteria; phylum Bacteroidota; class Bacteroidia; order Cytophagales; family Spirosomataceae; genus Aquirufa. Next base: position 12,182 of record NZ_JBILJM010000031.1, on the reverse strand, counting down.
ATTGCTAGTTATTAATGATGGTTCTCGGGACAAAACGGGAGTTATTCTGGATGAATTAACAGGTCAATATCCTAATTTGATAGCTAAACATCAATTAAATGGTGGCCACGGAAATGCGATTTTCAATGGCTATAAAATGGCTGTTCAAATGAACCCAAATTTTGTTTTCCAAACAGATTCGGACGATCAATTTGTGCCAAGTGATTTTAAAAATTTCTGGGATAAACGAAATGAGTCGGATTTTGTGTTAGGTTTTCGCGAGGTTCGTAACGATGACCCGTTTCGACTCCTGATTACTCGAATTTTGAAATATTCATTGTTGTTCATTTATGGAACTTATATTCATGATGCCAATATTCCTTTTAGATTAATTCGGACTACTTTTTTAATCAAGTTATTAAAAGCATTACCAGAGCAAACACCTTTTGCTCCCAATATATTTTTATCTGTTTTAGCAAAGAAATCAGGTCATAAACTATTTAATATTCCTGTTCTACATAAAGAACGCGGGACAGGTGAAGTTTCGATTCGGCATATGAAATTATTGAAGGTTTGTTGGCAATCTTTCAAAGAACTAACTCAATTTCGCCTTCAGTTAAATAATTTAGTCAAAACAATAAAAAAAGGCTAATTCATTTCTGAATTAGCCTTTTTGCGTTCGTAAAAGTAAATTACAACAATACGATTAAGCTTTTAATAATTGCCGTTAATCGAATCGCATCTAAAATTCTCGCTTCTGTAGCTCCGTGATTTTTCACTGAAACTTCATGTGATTTCACACACATTTCACATCCATTTATGGCTGAAACAGTTAAGCTAGCTAATTCGAAAAATTCCTTCCCTAAAACAGGATTCATCATAATAGACATGCGAATTCCAGCTGGGGCAGTGTTATAATACTCCTTATCTACAAAATGTTTAAATCGGTAAAATATGTTATTCGCATTAAGTAGAGAAACTAACGCATGAATCTCATTGATTTCTGCTTCTGTTGCACCTTTACTCGTAGCCAATTCCGTTAAGGAATTAATAGTTCTTTCATGTTTTTGATTAACAGAAACAGCTAAGGCCAACAAGATAGCTTCCTTCTCATTTAATGTTTGCGCGCGTAATGCATTGGAAACATTAATTTTAAGATCTTTAATATAACGGTGATCAGCCTCATCTAACGCATCTAAAAGGGCGAAAGATTCTGTGGCAGGGATATTTATCTCTGCCAATAAGTTGTCTTTTGTCTCACTCATGGTTGTTGAATTAAATAGCCCCAGGGGATCCTGGGGCCATAAGAATAATTAAAGAGTAGCGTCTCCAGCTTTCCAGTTACATGGGCAAAGCTCATCAGTTTGTAAAGCATCTAAAACACGCAATACTTCGTCTACGTTACGTCCAACTGATAAGTCATTGGCAGAAGCCCAACGGATAATACCATCTTGGTCAGCAATATAAGTTACACGGTATGCTACCTTCTCGCCTTCTGTTAAGATTCCTAATTCTTCAGCTAAGCTTTTTGATGTATCAGCTAACATTGGGAATTTTAGTCCACGTAAATCATCGTGATCCCTTCTCCATGCCGCATGAACGAATTCTGAATCTGTAGAAGCACCGATTAACGAAGCATCACGATCAGCAAAATCTCCTGCACGACGATTGAACTCAGCAATTTCTGTAGGGCATACAAAAGTAAAATCTTTTGGCCACCAGAACATCACTAACCACTTTCCGTTTTTTTTGTGATCTTCAGAAGTAATGGTTGCAAACTCTTTTCCTTGCTCTAAGGAAACAACTGCAGTTTTTGAAAATGTAGGAAATTGGCTTCCTAAGCCTAACATGTAATTTGCCATTTTTATGTTTGTTTATAAATTTCTTAAAATAATGGTGCAAATATGCAGGTTCTAATATTATCAATCAAATCTATATTTTTTATATTTGTATAAGTAAAAATTATAATATGACTATTACGCAACTAGAGTACATTGTTGCTCTCGCTGATCTGAAAAGTTTTTCGAAAGCAGCTGACTTTTGTTGTGTTTCACAACCTAGTTTAAGTATGCAGGTACAAAAACTGGAGGATGAGTTAAATTTGACTTTGTTTATTAGGCGAGCCAAACCTCTGGAGCCTACTGTTGAGGCGCTAGATATAATTAGTAAAGCTAGAATTATTCTAGCTGAAAGTAAATCTATTCTCTCTTTGACTAAAGAGTGGTCTAATTCAGTTAACGGTCATTTGGCTATAGGTGTAATTCCAACTATTGCACCTTATTTAATGCCTAAATTCTTAGCTGATTTTCAAATTAAACATCCTGATTTAGATATTAGTATTTCTGAAACGACAACAGAAAATATTAAACGTGATATTGCTTCAGGTAAATTGGATATTGGAATTTTGGTTACCCCACTACAAAGTGATCTTGTCGAGTTGCCTCTATATTATGAGGAATTATTTCTTTATTCAAATGTTTGGGAAGATGATGGATCAAAACTTAAATCTGAATTAGATCCTACAAAATTATGGCTATTAGAAGAAGGACATTGTTTAAGTAATCAAGTCAATTCAATTTGTAATATAAAGGCCGGCTCACACATGGGCGCAAATTTAACGTATCAAACAGGTAGTTTAGAAACGATAGTTCGCTTGGCCGATTTAGGATTTGGCCAAACGATAATTCCACAGATGTTTTTAGATTATATAGATAATAAATTGAAAGAAAAGGTCCACAACTTACCCTCTCCCATTCCAGTTCGAGAAGTATCACTAGTTCATGCTAAATCATATTCTAGAAAAGCGATTATTAAAGCTTTGCAATTAGAGATACTGGGTCATATTCCTATCTCATGGAAATCGGCAAATAACCGTTCAATTATCCCAATATAAGCGAATTAGATTTTGATCTGATTATTTTAACAAGGAAATAGAGGCTTAGCATAAATACAACACCTAGTACCAGAATACCATTACGCATATTTCCAGTTAATTGAATAATTAACCCAAAAATAAAAGTTCCCAATACAGTGGATAGGCGATCACAGACATCATAAAAACTAAAATATGAGGCTGTGTCTTTCTCTCCTGCTGGGCATAACTTGGCAAATGTTGCTCGGCTCATGGATTGAATTCCACCCATGACGAAACCAATACCACTGGCAAGTAGATAAAAGTTCATTTGGTTCTTTACCGTATAGGCAAAACCGCATATTAAAATCCAAACGCAAACAATCAAAAATAGCCCTTGAATGTTTCCAATTTTTGATGACAGTTTTGCGCAAAAATAAGCGCCAGGTATAGCAATTAATTGAATCAGCAAAATGGTTATAATTAATGCATCCGTTGGCAAATGCAATTCTTCTGAACCAAATAAGGCTCCTAAATACATGACCGTTTGAGCACCAAGGTTAAATAAAAAGAAACTAGACAAAAAGGAACGTATTGTTTCATTTTGTTTTATTTCATCATAAACATGGGACAATTCTTTCCAACCACCTAACCAAAAACTCTCTTTCTTATTATTGGTATTACTTTTTGGTAAATAATGAAATGGTATTTGTGAAAATATGAACCACCACAACCCTACGCTAAGAAAAGATATTCTTGAAGCTAAATCTCCAGAGATATTCCCATACCATTGAGGCATTAGAACCATAGATAAATTTTGCAGTAGTAGAATAACACTGCCAATGTAACCATACGTAAATCCACGCGCGCTTAATTCATCAAATCGATCAGGAGTTGCGATTTGCGGTAAAAAGGAATTGTAAAAAACCATACTTCCGCCCCAGCCAATAATTGAAAAAAGGAATCCAAAGGTGCCAATGTAGTAGTTGCCTTTTTCAAAGAAAAAAAGCATCATGCAGCTTATAGAGCCTAAATAACAAAAGAATTTCATAAACCCTTTTCGTGTGCCTTGATAGTCGGCAATACCAGATAAAAGAGGCATTAATAGAGCCAATATTAGAAATGCAGCTGAAATGGTATATGAAAATACGGCAGTGTTGACTAGTTCCAATCCAAAGAAATTAATCTCCTTGGAATTATTGACCATAACTGCAGCAATCGGAAAATAAATTGGGAAAATCGCAGAAGTTATTGTCAACGAATGAACTGAATTAGCCCAATCATAAAATGCCCATGCGCGTAATACCTTGGGGTTATTCATGTTCAACGTTTTAAATTAAAATAAACCTAATTGTTCACCTTTATTAGCTTCTTTGGGTATCGAATCAGTTGAATAGTTTTTAATTTCTAAAGGAATATCCTCGATTTCATTCGTAAGAACTTCACCTTTTATGGTTAAAGGAATATCTTCAACATCAACAGTAGGTATAACTTCTAACTCATTAGTTATGTCCGAATCAGATCCCTCTTCCATGGTAACCTCAATAATAGTTTCTGGCTCAATTACTGCAACATGTTCTACAATTTGAATAGCTACCGGTTCAGGTGATTGGGCCTCTGTTTCAATAAATTCTATGTCAACTAATTTAGTATAATTTAATTTACTCCCGATTGCCTTCCATCCTCTTAATTCTACTAATTCATCAATTGGAACTAGTAAAATTTCATTGGTTTTTCCGTCTGGCTTATGTTTGATTTGAACATTAGGCGAATAATTATCAGAAGCTGCCAATAAATTTGATGCTTTATGATCAGAGATGAAAAGGAATTTTTTATCAATCGTTGAAGTTTCAATCTTAAATCTCTTTATGAAATGGGACTTGTTTGAACCATCATAATATATAGCTGAAATGATGCCATTTGGATTAAATAACTTTAAATATAGAATTTCTTCTGCTGGATAACGATTAGTCAATTCAAAATTTGTAAGCTCGTAATTTCCTGATTTATATATACTAAGTATTAAGTCGGTAGGCTGGAAATTACCTATGTAATCACCATGCTGGTCTCTGTTTAATCTACCTATAGTTGGGTCATACCAAATATCTACACCGCCCAAAGTAGAAACTCCAGCACTTTTTTGTATAATTTTTCTTACTGGATATTTAGTTAAAACGTTTCCTAAAGACTCTCGTCCTTTGATGGCTAATTTGGCAAAATCATAATCAAATTGTTTGATTTTAGCAGTACAATTAGCCGTTAAACTGATGCTGATAACTTCAGCCTCACCATTTTCATTGGCAGAAAAATAGGTGATTTTAGATTTAGCATCAGCACCAACTACGCGATATTCGCGATCGCGGGTAACTGACGTTACCTTAAATCTTTTGATGTAGGAAACTCCAGATTTGCCGTCGGCATAAACTAAATTATAAACCTTTCGGTCATCATTCTTTTTAAATACGGAAACATAGAGTACATCTTTGCCAACAAATACTTTTTCTTGAATTTTTGTGACAACACATGTGCCATTTTGTCTAAATACAATGATATCGTCAATATCAGAACAATCCATCACGTACTCGTCTTTTTTGAGGCTATAACCAATAAAACCATCAGCTCTATTTACATAAAGTTTTTGATTAGCAGCTGCAACGACAGTAGCCGAAATAGTGTTAAAACCTTGAATTTCTGTTTTACGTTCTCTCCCCTTACCATATTTCTGAAGCAAGTTTTTGAAGTAATTAATAGCGTACCTAACCAAATTAGCTAAGTTGTCTTCTACTTCAGCTAATTCTTCAAGAAGTCGCTTCATTAATTCATCAGCCTTGAAACTGTCGAATTTTGAGATCCTTTTGATTCTAATTTCAAGTAGACGCAATATATCTTCTTCCGTTATTTCACGGTAAAAATCCTTCTTAAATGGATCTAATCCTTTGTCAACTGTTTCAATGACTAATTCAAATGTTTCACATTCTTCAATTTGACGATAAATCCGATTTTCAATAAATATTTTCTCTAATGAGCTAAATAACAAGCGCTCCATTAATTCGTTTTTACGAATTTCTAGTTCTTGTTTAAGTAAGTCTACTGTTTGTGATGTACTAACTTTTAGTATTTCAGCTATACCGATGAAATGAGGTTTATCTTCAACAATTACACAGGCATTTGGCGAAATGGAAACTTCACAATCAGTAAATGCATATAGCGCATCAATAGTAACATCTGGAGAAATTCCTGGTGCTAATTGTATTTGAATTTCAACCTCTTTTGCTGTGTTATCGATAACCTTTTTTATTTTTATTTTTCCTGTATCATTGGCCTTAATGATTGAATCAATTAAGGAAGTTGTCGTAGTAGTGTAAGGTATTTCTTTGATTATAAGCGTTTTTTTATCCAATTCCTCAATACGAGCTCGTACACGAATTCTTCCTCCACGTAATCCATCGTTATAGTTTGAAGCATCCATAAGTCCACCAAATTGAAAATCTGGCAGCAATTCAACTTTCTTATTATTTAATAAATCAATTGAAGCCTGTAGGATTTCACAAAAATTATGAGGCATGATTTTTGTTGCTAAACCAACAGCAATACCTTCTACTCCTTGGGCTAATAATAATGGAAATTTTATAGGCAGCGTTATGGGCTCCTTTTTTCGACCATCATATGATAATTGCCAATTTGTGGTTTGATCATTGAAAACAACATCATTTGCAAATTTTGATAATCTAACTTCGATGTAACGAGCTGCAGCAGCACTGTCACCAGTACGATTGTCTCCCCAGTTTCCTTGGCAATCGAACAACAATTCTTTTTGTCCTAGATTAACTAATGCGTCGTTAATTGAGGCATCTCCATGTGGGTGATACTGCATGGTTTGACCAATAACATTTGCCACTTTATTGAAACGGCCATCATCCATTTCCTTTAATGCATGAAGTATACGTCTTTGTACTGGCTTTAAACCATCACCTACTGCTGGCACTGCACGTTCAAGAATAACATAAGAGGCATATTCTAAGAACCAATTTTCATACATTCCTGCTACTGCAATTTGATTCTGTAATTCGCCTTCTATTTGCTCGCTCATATAAATTTCTAATCAACTAATTTAATATACTGATAAATGATTAATGCTGTAGCACCCCAAATATCTTGACCTTCAAATGCATATCGTGGGGAATCAACTGGCTCTCCATTATAATGTATTTCATGAAAATTTAATTGGGCTGGGTCCTTGAAAAAGGATACAGGTATTTCAAAAATACGATTTATTTCTCTTTTATTAATAGTAAAATTTAGCTTTTTATCTATTTCAATATAATAAGGTTGTATCCAATAATTTGAAATTGGAATCCAATGTGGATTCAAAGATTTTAATCTAGATATTTCAATTTCAATACCTAACTCCTCTTTAATTTCTCTTTGAGCAGTGTAAAGAAGATCAGGATCTGATTGATCTTTCTTTCCTCCTGGGAAAGCCATTTGTTCACTATGATGTCCATCATATTTTGAGCGTTTTATAAAAATAATTCGATCGCCTAATTCATCATTCTTTAATTTAATTAGTACAACTGAGGCTAGATTAGCATTTTCCTTTATACTAGTAGCCTCGGGAATTTGATTAATTAGTCCTATAATTTTCTCAAATCGATTATGCATATTTTAGTTTAATTCTGATGGCTTCAGCACATCTTATTCCATCTATTGCGGCAGACATAATTCCTCCTGCATAGCCTGCACCTTCACCACATGGGTATAAACCAGTTATTTCCGTATGTTCCAAAGTTATTGGGTCACGAGGTATTTTTACGGGAGATGAAGTTCTACTTTCTAGGCCAATCAATTGACCTAAATTACCACCAAAGCCCTTTATTTTTCGATCAAAATCCTGTAAACCTTGTGCAAGCGGTTCTGCAATAAAATCAGGTAAAAATGTTCTTATATCCCCTGGTATCAACCCCGGTATATACGATGTTTGATTTGTAGTTTGGCTAACTTTTCCTTTAATAAAATCTCCAGTTAATTGAGAAATTGCTTGTTGGGTTCCTCCAGCTAATTTATTTGCCTTTTGTTCTAGGTTTTCTTGTAAGTACATTCCTGCCAACACACCATAATCTCGGTAATCTTTGTAATCCTCTGGTGCGATACTGACAACAATACCTGAATTCGCATATTTTGAATCTCGCCGCGAAGGTGACATACCATTGACAACAACCTGATTTTGTGCGGTCGCTGAAGGTACTATAAATCCACCCGGACACATGCAAAATGAAAAGACACCTCGTTGAATACCATTATATTTAGTTTGTGTTACTAAACTAAATGAAGCTGGTGGTAAATATTCTGGACGAGAAGTTAATTTGTATTGACACGTGTCTATTAATGATTGCGTATGTTCAATGCGCACACCCATTGCAAAGGGTTTTTGTTCAACTTTAATTTTTTTGTCAACTAAATGCTGGAAAATATCTCTGGCGGAATGACCAGTTGCTAAGATTAGTTGGTCGGCTTGAAATTCTTTACCACTTTCAGTAACTATTCCCTTCACCTTAAAATTATCGATCAATATGTCAACTACTTTTTCTTTGAAATGGACTTCGCCGCCACATTCGATAATTGCTTCTCGCATGGCAGAGATGATTCCTGGTAGTTTGTTTGTTCCGATGTGGGGATGCGCTTCATAAAGTATATTCTTATTAGCCCCATAAGCTACAAATGTCTCTAATACAGCGTCTATATCCCCCCTCTTCGTACTACGTGTATAAAGTTTACCATCAGAATACGTTCCAGCGCCACCTTCGCCAAAGCAATAATTACTTTCAGAATTAACCACATTATGTTTGTTGATTGCAGCTAAATCTCTTCTTCTATCACGTACATTATTTCCTCGTTCAATTATAATAGGTTTGATTCCTGATTTGATTAAAGTTAATGCGGCAAACAAGCCAGCCGGTCCACTACCTATGATTAGTACGGTTGGTGCATTTGATTTTAGTTTGTTTGTTACTTGGCGTGAATTTAAATCAAATGAAAAATCATGTTCTATTGGATAAAATCCAATTTTTACATTTGTTTTTAATTGTCGGCTACGCGCATCAATAGATTTTTTTTCAATACGATACTGACATGTATTTAATAGCTTTGCTCCTACTTCTACCAATAAAAATTGGTGAAGCAATTCTGGGGAATGTGCCGTTTCAGGATTTAGAATAAATGATTTATATTCAGGCATAAATAATGTTTCCACAAAAGTACTAATCTATTTCAATCTACGTGATGAATCAATTACAAAACCAAGTAAGTCCTTATTTATTGCAACACAAAGATAATCCAGTTCATTGGCTACCGTGGGGAAAGGAAGCATTAGATTTAGCGACTAGATTAGATAAACCAATTATATTAAGTATTGGATATGCAGCATGTCATTGGTGTCACGTCATGGAGCATGAGTCATTTGAAAATCAACAAGTGGCTGATCTAATGAACGAACATTTTATTTGTATTAAAGTAGATCGCGAAGAACGACCAGATATTGATCATATTTACATGGATGCGCTGCATCAAATGGGTGTTTCTGGAGGCTGGCCATTGAATGTTTTTTTAATGCCTGATCAAAAACCTTTTTATGGAGGAACCTATTTTCCTAAGTCGAATTGGCTTCAATTGTTAAACTCTATTCAATCTGCCTTTCAAAATCACAAAGAAGAGTTACAGCAATCTGCTGATGGCTTTGCGGCTAATTTAGAAGATAAATCCATTGGTTTGTATCCCATCGAATTGAATGATTTAACACCAATTATTCCTGATGTACTAACGAAAATAAGTAAATATTTAGATCCTATTTATGGGGGTATTCAAAAAGCTCCCAAGTTTCCACTTCCTTCCTTAGGCTTATTTTTAGAGTCAATACCAGAAAAATTAGCCACAAATCTTGGTATATATATTCATTCGGATAGACAATTGGAAAAAATGGCTCAAGGAGGTATATATGATCAAGTTGGTGGTGGATTTTCTAGATATTCCGTTGATTCTGAATGGTTCTGCCCACATTTTGAGAAGATGTTATATGATAATGCACAATTAGTCTTCGTCTATTCCAAAGCTTATGAAAGAACTTCAAATCTGATATTTGAAGAAGTAGTTAAAAATACGATTGGGTTTTTAAATCGAGAATTAAGGGATAGTTCTGGTTTATATTTTGCATCTCTAGATGCTGATAGTGAAGGTATTGAAGGACAATTTTATGTATGGGAATTTGACGAATTAAATTCTATTTTACCCTATGAAAAGCATGCTCCTTTCTATCAAGTTTTTCAAATTAAGCGTACGGGTAATTGGGAAGAAAATAAAAATATATTATTCAAGAATCATTCTGTTTTAAATGTAGTTTACGAGAAGGAACTACAAACATTGGCAACCATCAGAGCTAAAAGAATTAGGCCGCAAACAGATACAAAATTATTATTGGCATGGAACGCCATGTTAGGATCTGGTTTAGTGCAGGCGAGTAAAGGTTTGAATAATCAAGAATTCCTAGAAAATGCTATTGCATTAGAGGAATCAATGATTGGCTTTTGGGATATAAAAAGCAATCTATTATTACATCAAATCTCATATTCAAATCAACCGATTTATGCATTTTTAGATGATTATGGTGCTTATGGATTGTTTTTAATTCATTTGTATAATGAAACTGCTAAAGTAATCTATTTAGAAAAACTACGAAAAATAGTTAATGGTGTATACCAAAATCATGACCAATTGAATAGTTTATTTAGTTTTCAATCTAATTTGAATGCAGCATTGATTTCTAATAAGTACGAGATTACAGATTCGGTCATGCCTGCTTCTAATTCGATGCTTTGTGAATTATTCTTTTGGTCTGGTATTTTGTTAAACGATGTCACATATACTTTACGAGCAAAAGATATGTTGGCCGCTGTTCTTGAACAAGCAGCAGCTAATCCACTTTATCATGCCAACTGGCTTCGAGTATATGCTGAATGGAGTGAAAATCCGCGAGCTATGGTGAAATATAATCCAATTAAGTTTGCAAAAAATGATTTGCCAGATTTACGCGTTACTTGGGTTCCTATTTTAGATCAATCTCATTCATTTTTGCTTTGCATTGGGGATCGTTGTTTGTCTCCGTGTGAAAGTATAGATGATTTATTGGCTCAATTCAAATCTATTTAATTCGATCAGGATTTTCATTGACAAAAGCGCCCCAACCCTTCTGCGTACCTTTAACAGAAGAAGTTAAATTCTTTGAATGAAAGTGATGGCAAATAGCAATGCCTAGTGCATCTGTTGCATCATGAAGTTTGCTTTCTAGTTTAATACCACTAATGATTTCAACCATCTTGGAAACTTGTTCTTTGGATGCATTTCCATTTCCGGTAACTGATTGTTTCACTTTTTTAGGTTCGTATTCTGTTATGGGAATTTGTTTAGAATATGAAAGTGACATGACCATACCTTGAACACGTCCTAATTTTAACATTGATTGGACATTTTTGCCAAAAAATGGCGATTCAATCGCTATTTCGTCTGGCATAAATTCTTCTAATAGATGCAAAACGCGTTCATGTATTTTTAGAAACTTGGCGCCCTGGGTAGTGTACTTAGTTAAATTAAGAACACCATACTGCAAAATGGTCACTTGATCTTTGTGCGTTCTTATAAGACCATAACCTAAATACCGAGTACCAGGGTCAATGCCTAATATTATTTTTTCTGCACTAAGGTTTGTATTTTGCATGATAATTTCGCGTATGTTCATTCATCAAATACCTGCTATCATTCCAAAGGTCTTGCCTAAATTAACGTGGCAATATCAGACTAGAGATGATTCTCGCGAGGTATATTTTACTTTTGACGACGGTCCTACACCTGAAATTACCAATTTTGTATTGGATTGTTTAGATACTTACTCATTCAAAGCTACTTTTTTTTGTATTGGAAAAAATATGTTGGCTTATCCTGAGCTCGTTCAAGTAATTATTGATAAAGGCCATAGTATTGGAAATCATACCATGAATCATGCGAATGCTTGGAAGTATAAACATCAATCTTACATTCACGATTACCAAAGTTGTCTAGATGTAATTCAAAGTTTCGGTGTTAATTGTGTAGGTTTTCGTCCACCTTATGGAAGAATAACTAATTACATTTATCACCAAATCAGTCAACTGGAGCCCGTATATATGTGGACATATTTATCTGGAGATTATAATAAGGATTTATCTCCTAGTGATATATTACGGTCAGCGAAGCAGTCAATTAAACCTGGATGTATTTTAGTCTTTCATGATAGCGTTAAAGCGTTTCCACGATTGCAAGTGGTAAT
>NZ_JBILJM010000030.1:0-30022 GCF_044377215.1 Aquirufa sp. | reverse complement strand
TACACGGGAATAAATTAGGAAGAACAATTGGATTTCCTACAGCTAATTTTGATTTGAGAAAAAATACAAAGGTTTTACCTTGCCCAGGTGTATATCTGACATATAATATTTTAGAGACTCCTGATGGAATCAAAAATATAATTGGATTAACTAATGTAGGCTATAAGCCAACTGTTACGAGTAGTACAATTTTATCAATAGAAACACATTTATTTGATTTTGATGAAGACATATATGGCTACAAAATAGAGTCGCAATTTATTTACCGAATTAGACCAGAAAAAAAATTTAATTCAATAGATGAGTTAAAGAAGCAAATAATGCTGGATAAAAAATTTGCTTTGGATAAATTAACAAAGATTCATGTAGCTACCTAAGAATGTTATTTCGTCTGTTTTTTTATCAATTAACTTTTGAATGTTTGTATCTAACTTATTTCCTTCAACATCAATAAAAAACCAAAATTTAAATTCATTTGTGTCTTTTTGTGGTCTAGATTCTATCTTCAATAGATTTATATTAGCCTCTTCAAATTCCTGCAATAATTTCAATAATGTGCCTGGTTTATTATCATTTTTTAATTTTATAGCTAGGCTCGTTTTATCTCTGTTTGTTTTTTTTAAATTTTCTAATTTAGAAAGGATAATGAAACGTGTTTGATTAGTATCATTATCTTGAATATTATCAAATAATATTGGTAAGCCATATAACTTTGCGGCAATATGAGAACATAGTGCAGCTGAAGACTTAGTCTCCGTTCCAAGTTTTGCTGCTTTTGACGTTGAATCTACATGTACAAAAAAATCATCCTGTTTATTGCCGAAGTAATCTTGAAGAAATCCCTGACATTGGTTAAATGCTATATCTTTAGAAAAGATTTTGTTTATCGATTGAATAGATTCCTCTTTGGTAGCCAAACAAAAATTAACTGGAATAATAATTTCAGAAATAATAAATAATTTTCTTTCACTTAATAGGTCCAGACTTTCTTTTACCATTCCTTCCTGATTATTTTCAATAGGTACAATGCCATATTTTGCTCTCCCTGTTTCTACAGAATCAAAAATAGATTTTATACTTGGCAGTGGAATATAATCTGCTACCGCACCGAATCTTGATTCTGCTGCCTGATGAGTAAAACTTCCCTCAGGTCCTAAAAAAGAAATTAATTCAGGTAATTCAAGATTTCGTGAAACACCAAAAATTTCAAGAAATATTGCTTCAATAGCTCCATTACTTAATTTTCCTCGATTATTTTTAATCAATCTATCAATTATTTCTTTTTCTCGATCAGGATGATAAATTAAACTTTTAGATTCGCGCTTAATTACACCTATTTGATCAACGATTTCCATTCGTTCACATAAAAGCTGCATAATATTGTCATCAATATTATCAATCCCCTTTCTTAACTCATTAATTGTAATCATCTAATTACGTTTAGTATATCAGTATAAATTTAGTAATTTTGATTGAATAGCGTATTTTATTTGAAATTATTCCCAATACTTACAGCTTTAAAATGTCAAAAATTAGAATCTTATTTTTTACAAATAATTTAAAGAGAACTGGTTCAGAGGTAGTTTTATTTAATCTGATATCTAAATTAGATTCAGCATTATTTCAAATTGGTATTATTGTTTTAAACGAAGAAGGTGAATTAATTAATGAATTACCTTCTCATATAACTTACCACCATTTAAAAACTAAATATACTCTACTTAATAAAGTACAACATTATTTTGGTGAGGATTTACTATTTTCACAACTGAAAATAATACAAAAGGAAAATAGATATTCTGTATGGTATATAAATAGCTTATCCCCTGCTTACATTCTTAAATATGCACGTAATTTTAATTTAAAAACTATTTGTCATATTCATGAACTAGCATCTAATTATTCATATATAACTAGTGAGGTTTTTGAACTTATTCTGAATTCAAATTTAATCATTGCTTGTTCTCAATTAGTACATGAAGAAATTAGTAGAGTACATAATGGACATTTAGAAATAGTAAATTCGACAATCGATATAGATTTTATTGATAAATTTAATTTTAGTAGTAATCTAACAACAAATAATGATGAGATTATTATATTATGTGCAGGATCTGTTTCCTATAGAAAAGGTACAGATATATTTATCCAAGTAGCAAATAAACTTATTGATAAAAAAATTAAATTTATATGGGTAGGTCAATTATCAAATACAGGTTACTCATCGTGGATTGAAAAAACTCACAAAAGTATAACTAATTCAAATGTAGAGTTTATTATCCCCAAAAATCAAAAAGAATATTATACATTAATTAAAAGATCTAGTGTTTATTTTTCTACTTCACGAGAAGAATCTCTCGGTCTAACAATGCTAGAGGCTATTTACTTAGGCAAACCTGTTATTGCTTTAAACTCAGGGGGAGCTTCACTGTTAATTGATAATACAAATGGCTTGTTAATAAACTCATCTAATATAAACTCAATTTCACTTAAATTAGATGATTTTATTCAAAATAAATTGGAATCGTTCAATTCTAGTTTAAATCATAGTGTTTTTGATAAATATAATCATTTAAGAGAATTTAATAATTGGCAGAATCTTCTGAAGAAAGTTGCTCTTTAATTTTTTTCTCATCCATTAATTGTAATCTTTTAATTTTATCAATTTTAGTAAATTTTACTCTATCAACATTTCTTATTCTTTTAGCAAGAAAGAAGGCGACTGCACAATATGTACTGAATAACAATATGGTAGTTACAATGAATTCATAATTTGTAAATTTTGGGCGAAATAAAAAATATACAAATAAAAGTAGACAATTACCTCCAACTAATATTATGGTAGCTGCCATGTGCGATATTCCCTGGTCAATTAAAATATGATGCAAGTGATTTCTATCACCTTCAAATGGAGATTTAAAAGCTAATAGGCGTATTATAAACATTCTCAATGTATCAAATAATGGCAAAACAAGAATTAACATGGCCAAAATAGGTGCATCATTACCCAATTGTGGATTATATAAATAGTCACTGTTTAAAATAATATATTTTACAGCAAAAAATGATAGAAGAAAACCAACAATTAATGAGCCAGTATCTCCCATAAATATTTTATTTTTTGTAGACCAATTATATCTTAAGAAGCCAATTAATGACCCCGCTAAAGAAAAAGCTAATGTTGCATGTGCAAAAAGACCTAAATTGAAAAATAAATATCCAAAACAAATGGAGGCCATTACTCCCACAGTTCCTGCTAAACCATCTATTCCGTCTAATAAATTAATTGCGTTTATTAATGAAATGAATATGAATGTTGTAAATATTATACTTAAAAAATAAGGTATATTACTTATTCCTAATAAACCATAAAGAGAATTAATTCTCAAATCTCCTAGTGTAATCAATAGAATAGAAGCAGCGATCTGAATTAATAGTTTTTTCTTTGGAGATAGAATTAATATGTCATCTTTAATTCCAAGAAAAAATAGAATAATTAAATCAGCCACGGCTAAATGTATTTCATGTCCTTCATATGGATTGTCCCAAATAAAATAACTAATTAATGTGGCAGCAAATATGGCTACTCCTCCAAGTGTTGGCGTTAATTTTTCATGAGAACTTCTAAGCTCAATTTCAGCCATTAAATCTTTTAACTTTGAAATATTAATAATGACGGGTATTGAAGCAATTGAAATTATTAATGATATAATTAGTGATGAAATTATTTGAAATTCTTTATTCTCAAATAACAATATGTATTCTTTCATATGGCTTTATCTATAACAACCCTGCATTTAATTTTAATAGCAGGATGTCCTTGATTAATAGTATAAGGTTCTAAGTTACGACTAGCTACTGAATGTGTATTTAATACTGCATGGGTTTCAATGAGTACCCCCCCGACTACAATGCACTTAGCTCCAATCCAAACACCGTCTTCAATAATTATACTCTTCGAATTTAAAGGGAAATCAATTTGAGTATAATCATGATTACCTGTTAACAATAGAGCTCCTTGAGATATGCATACATTATTACCAATGTTTACTGATGAAATATTATCAATCCAACATGATTCGCCTAACCAAACATGATCACCAATTGATAATAGCCAAGGAAATTTGATTTTAACCCAAGGTTTAATTATTGCTACCTTTCCAATTTTCGCCCCAAAACACCTTAAAATAAATACTTTTAGATTATTTGGATAAGGTATATTAGTAAGGAAAATGATATTCGAACATATTAACCATAAAACATATTTAAGCTTTAAGGAAAAACTAATAAATAATACATGGTTGTAACGTGAAAAATCTACTTTATTCATCAATCTTATTTAAAAAATTAACAATCTCGCTATCATTAAAGTTAAAATTAAATTCTATTTCATGAACTTTGCAGTCAACTAAAAATCTATACCAGAAAACTTGTAATATATTCCACATTAGTCCAGGATACCCGTCAAGTATACCTAATCTGAATATATATGAATATAAAAATAACAAAATAGGGCGTAAAAATTTAGGCAACCTGTTATAAATACTTTTAAGATTAAATAAAATAATATCTCTATTAGAAGCCTTTTCAACATTTTTATAAGCAAAAAGATATTTTTCTTTTAAGATCTCAATTGCTTCTCTATTTGCATATAAATTATGCTTCTGAGTCCACCAAGTTAAATTATTTAAATTTTTATCAAAAAATACTCCATTTAATTTCAGTGTATTGGGGTGTTTTAGTACGACCTTTTCATCCATCCATTTTTCATTGGAATAACCCTCTCCTTTTCTCCAAATTCTTAAAAGCCACATTGGATTTAAACTTCCAAAACTTAATTCTTTTCCTAAAAAAATAACTTTTCGGTTAACATAAAAACCATTAACTTGACTATTTTCATGTACTAATAAAGTATTATTTAATTCATCTATAAGTGAATCAGTAATAATTTCATCCGCATCAATACGCATCATCCAAGTAGTATTAAAAGGATTTGTATCAATCGCGAAATTTAATTGTTTGGAATGATTTATAAATTTATTTTGCTTGAAATTTATATTATTCTCATTCAAAATTGTCACAGTCAAATCTGTTGAAAAAGAATCAACAACATAAATTTTATTTGTAATCTGCGAAATATTTTCAATTAAACGTTTCAAATGAATTTCTTCATTAAATGTTAATACTATTATTGACAGATTAGGAATCATATTTTAAGTTAAAATCTGATGAATATACTGATTAGCAACAGTTTCTATTTTAAATTTATCGTTAAATAATTTTATTCCATTTTTCTTAATAGACTCTCTTAATTCTAAATCAGAAGCAATTAGAGTCATTTTATCTACAATTGATTGTATATTAAGATCACATATGAGCCCAGCCTCATACTCTTTAATATCGTCTGAAAAACCAATTGTATTACTATAGATTCCTGGAATTCCATATCCAATTGCTTCCAATGCTGCTATGGAGAAACCTTCTGAATATGATGGAAGAATAAATACATTACATTTTTCTAATAAGTAAGCTTTTTCCGTATTTTTTACTGGATCAAGTAAATGAATTGAATTTGTATTACCATCACCTTCCATTCTGATTAATATTTTTTTTATGAATGCTTTGTACCCATCATCAGGACCCACTAATAAAAGCTTAGCCTTAAGATTATATTTGCTATGAAATTCAGTAAACGCCGGAATTAATAAGTCCAGACCTTTCTTCTTATTTAACCTCCCCAAATACAAAAACACCAAATCAGAATCAAATAAGATCTTATCAATTTTTGCTTTAAAAATCTTGTCAATGATTTTTACACTTTTTTCTATAGCCAGTCCATTTGGAATATATACTAATTTAGAAGATAAAAATGGAAAGTTTGATTTAACAAATTCTAATTCATTTTTACTAATAATGTGTATAAAATCGGCTTTACTAAGGCACCATTTTTGAATTATAATCCAAAATATTTTTTTTGAAATGATTGATTTACCCAATACATAATCATCCAAAAAACCATGAAGTGTTATAATTTTCTTTGCTTTATTAGGTATAATATATGGAAGTATAGAACCAAAATTCCATAATCCATGAGATATTATAAAATCAAATGCTAATCTATTTTTCAAAAAAGTGTAAAAAAGTTTCCATGAAAAATCAGGTAATAGTTTAGCAAAAAAAGATCTTTTGAAAATAAATAATCGTTGGTTACTAGATAAATAATAATTGTTTTGGCTAATTGAAGGAGTAGAATATATATGTTGTTCTATGTTGTGTTCATTTTGTATTTTAGAATGAGAATATATGACACTGGGGGGACCACCAGTTTCCCATGTATAATTACATAAATGCAAAATTCTTTTCATTTAGTTAACACATCTAAAGGCACCAACAAACTCTTTAATAAGTTTGGATTCATCATATATAGATGAAATTTTTTTATTTAAATCTATCAATGAATCATTTAATAATAATGAAGCAATGTAATCCTTAATTCGAAAATAAGTTACGTTAGGACTATCAGGGGTAAATTTAAACTCATCTATTACTAAACCATTAAATCCATTTATTATTAAATCATCTGCGCAGCCACAGGCACTTGAGCAAATTACAGGCAAACCATATTCTAAAGCTTCATTTGCCACCATCCCCCAAGTTTCATTTAATGAAGGTAATATAAAAGCAGTTGCCGACTCATAAATTGGGCCTAATTGATCCCATTTTTTCGCTCCCTCCAATACTAAAGGTAACTTTTCCTTAAAAACTATTTTTTTAAAAAATTCTAGTTGACTTCCGTCACCCACTATTTTAATTTGACAATTAAAATTATCGTTTTTAAATAGTCGACCTAAATTTATTAAACTTTCAATATTTTTTTCCTCAGAAAGCCTTCCCACAAACAATATATAGGGCACATTATTTGAATAGGTACTATTTGAATACAAATGGAATTTAGATCGGTCAAACGTATTCAAATACGAGTGTATTTGCCTCTTCTTTACTCCCAACCTATATAGATAATCATTTGATTTTAATCCATAAGACAAAAAGCCATCAGTTAAACTAATTAATACATTCTTATATGCATTATATATTAGTTGAATTAAACTAAATGAATGAAGTCTGTCTGAATGAATAGATTCATTTGTCATTAATGTTCTTATTCCTAATACTTTTGCTAACACGAGAACTACAATAGTCCCAATTTCCGCATAACCTGTTAAATTAATAACATCTGGTTTGAATTTAAATATAAATTTTATCCAAAGAAGAGTAGTTCTTAATGGATTAGAGTCCTCTAGACTAGTTTCATTAAGCAAAACATACGGGTAAGTGTAATTGAAATTGGAAAGATTAAAATCAATAATATTTAATCTACTTCTTTCGCAAATTGAAGATTGAAGTACTAATAATTCATCGGAGGATTTTTCGAAATCTTCATATATCCCTTGAAAAATAACTGATTTATATTGGGTCCAAAGTTGATTGTGTAGAATTAATAATTTCATAAAAGTTTCTTGTCAATATACTCGATTCCTAAAAAACGAATTAGAACAATGTAAGTAACCCAAAATGAAAAATCTACAGGCCGCCCGGCGACAAAAGTAGCCACCAATGTATGAATATAAAATAAACCAATAAATACTTGAAAAACATTGCGAGAACTAAGGGCCTTAATGCAAAAATAGAATATCAATGAATTAAATAAAACAAAAGTGAAAAAGCCAAGAAAACCGAAATTGATAAAGGATTCTAAAATAGGGATATCTATGTATCTCTTTTTATATCCATGACCTAAAATAAATCCCCAAGGATCGACCTTAAATAAATCTACAAAATAATTTATATTTGATACTCTTCCCATAGCTGACGCATCTAGTTCACTAGACTTTCCAAGACTAACACCAGTTAAAACTGCATTTGAAAATAAGGTTAGAAAAGAGTTATAATAATTAACAACCAATTTCCAAAATTTGTATTTTTCTTCTAAATAAATTATTGTAACAATTAAAAAACTATAATAAATAAAAACGTAAGTACGAATATTAATAAAAAAATCTCTTAACTTAAGAACATAAACAACCATTAATAATGATATTAAACCAAGTGATAAAATAGTTGCCCTCGTTTGAGTTAAAATGATAACTAATAAACTAATTAGCATGTTAAAATGAGATAATATTCTTATATAATATTTATCACCTAAGAATATATTTTTACTATTATAAATAATTAGCAAAACTGAAATAATGAATCCAGCCAAACCGTTTCTACTATATATATGCGGATTACCTGTAAACTCTCCTGAATTGCTCTTATATTGAACCGTAGCTCTAGAACCCAGAACAAACTCGGGATTCGTATATATTGAATATAATAAGGCTATACTTGTAATAAAAGTAGTAAATAAAAGTAGAGTAGGTAAATACTTCTGAACTTCGTTGTCAACTCGAAGTAAAAACAAAAAAAAGAAAAAAAGTATTAAAAAATTTATGCTATCTGTGGTAAAGGAACGACGTTCCATATTATAGATAAAAAAATATAATAATGCTTGACAAAAAAAAGCACCCCCTACTTGTAGTAAAATGATGTTTGGCTTAAAACCAAGTTTAATATTAATAGAAGTATACAAAAAAAGAATACCTAAACAATAAACTATACCAGTAAAAATAGACCCTCCTCCCAAACCTACATAAGCCTTCAAGAAATAAATAAATGGGGGTAAAATCCAGAGAAGTAGGATTCCAAATGAATTCTTCAGTAAAGTCAACTTTCTCCCTAACAAAATGGTAGATATTATAGCAATTAATGCAAATTAAATAAGCCAATTTACTAGTGATTCCGTTTGGATTCGAACCAAAGACCTACTGCTTAGAAGGCAGTTGCTCTATCCAACTGAGCTACGGAACCTGAAATAAAATAAAAAGCCAACTTATGTACAGTGTAAAACACTCGCTCATAAATTGACTTTTGTCGGGGTGGCAGGATTCGAACCTACGACCTCTTGGTCCCAAACCAAGCGCGATACCGGGCTACGCTACACCCCGAAAATTGACTGCGGAGAGAGAGGGATTCGAACCCTCGGTACCGTTACCAGTACGCATGTTTAGCAAACATGTCCTTTCGGCCTCTCAGGCATCTCTCCTAGCATTTAAGAGAGGACAAATGTAGTAAATATATTTAGTAAATGAAATTTATGCTGAAAAATTATTTGGCTATTAGGTCAAAACTAGAGATAGATTTACCTTCTAAATTAGTTTTTCCCATTAAAAACAAGTCCATATTTCTAGCGGCCTCACGACCTTCAGAGATCGCCCAAACCACTAAAGATTGACCACGTCTGGCATCACCTGCGATGAAAACTTTCTCATTATCAGATTGATATGTTGCACTTGCAACTAAATTGCCACGCTCATCTGACTTCACCCCTACAGCCATTAACTGCTCAAATAAGTCATTATGGTCCGTGTGTAAAAAACCTGCAGCAATTAGTGCTAAATCACAAGGAATCTTTCTGCTATTAATAATCTCTTGCTCCATTTTACCATCTTTCATTTGGTAAACTATATCACCTATGATCAGAGCTTCTAATTCACCTTTATCATTTTTAACATATTCTTGTAAGGCAATCGACCATAAACGCTCAACACCTTCATCATGCGAAGTAGATGTACGTAACATAGAAGGCCAATTAGGCCAAGGAGTTGTTGAAGCTCTATCTATTGGAGGTTTAGGCATTACTTCAATCTGCGTTATAGAGGCCGCTTTATGCCGATTAGAAGTACCTACACAATCAGAACCTGTATCTCCACCACCAATTATAACCACATGCTTTCCTCTAGCATAAATATTATTATTTCCATAGACTTCACCTTTATGGTTAACCTCTAGAGGTATTGTAGCGTTACGCTTATTCTGTTGAGATAAAAATTCCATAGCTGGATAAATACCTTTTGCATCGTCTCCTTTTGCAGAAATAAAACGAGGTACCGTACTTCCAGTAGCTATCAAAACCGCATCAAAGATATTAGTTAAATTAGTTAATTTTTCGGTTGTTCCGATATTAGCATTTGTTATAAAGGTAATACCCTCTTTCTTCATCAAATCCACCCGGCGTGAAACAACTAACTTATCTAATTTAAAATCAGGAATTCCATAGCGTAACAAACCTCCAATTTGGTCAGCGCGTTCATAAACGTTAACTAAGTGACCTGCCTTATTCAATTGAGCAGCAGCAGCTAAACCTGCTGGACCAGAACCAATAACAGCAATTTTTTTACCACTACGTATTTTAGGAACGATAGGAATTACCCAACCCTCTGAAAAAGCTTTCTCTATAATTGATTTCTCAATTAACTCAATCGCAACAGCCGGTTTATTAATACCAAGAACACAAGATGATTCACAAGGAGCCGGACAAATTCGTCCTGTAAATTCAGGGAAATTATTAGTAGTAGTTAGAATATCATAGGCATATTTCCAATTTTGCTCATAAACAGCATCATTAAATTCAGGTATAATATTTCCAAGTGGGCAACCATTATGACAAAATGGCGTACCGCAGTCCATACAACGACTAGCTTGGGCTTCCGTATCCGCCGTAGTATTTAATTGTTCTATTTCTTTGTAATCATTAACACGCTCAGAAACTGCTCTTTTAGGAGCTAATTTGCGGTCAATTTCCAAAAATCCGGTAGGCTTACCCATTCTATATTATTTTAAATCTACTTGAATATCTTGATACACTCTATCTTTGTCAGCTAATACATCAGAAATAGTTAATTTCCGAGAGCTTAAGGCATTCTTATAATCAACAGGCAATACCTTCTTAAATTGACTAGCTAATGCATAAAAATTATCATAGACTTGTTTACCTTTAACAGAAGCGGTTAAAGCAACGTGCTTTTCTAAAAACATCAGGATGATAGTTTTATCTTCCGGTGTTAATTCTGTGATTTCTACCATTTCGCGATTCACTTTGGCATCGAACTTATTCTGTTCATCCAGAATATACGCTACCCCACCTGACATACCTGCACCAAAATTTCGACCAGTATTACCTAAAATAATAACCAAGCCACCTGTCATATACTCGCAACCGTGATCTCCGATTCCCTCTACAACAACTTTAGCGCCTGAGTTTCTAACACAAAAACGCTCTCCAGCCATTCCAGCTAGATAAGCTTCTCCCGATGTTGCACCATAAAAGGACACATTACCTATAATAGAGTTCTCAGAGGCTTTAAATGGTGCTTCAGGAGATGGATAAGCTACTAATGTAGCTCCACATAATCCTTTACCTACGTAATCATTAGCATCCCCTTCTATTTCAAATTTAATACCCTTCACTGCAAATGCTCCAAAAGATTGACCTGCTGTACCTTTAAATTTAATATTTATGGTATCAGCTGGAAGACCTTTAGCGCCATAAATTTTAGTTATCTCATTAGATAAAATTGTGCCTACAGAACGATTTACATTGATAATATTAAGTTCCACGCTAACTTTTTGGGATTTATCCAAAGCTGGCTGAGCTATTTTTAACAACTCCCAATCAATTTGTTCTGACAAACCATGATCTTGTTCTTCCGATTTAAATACTGCAACCCCTTCTGATAAAACCGAGGGTGCTAAAATAGGACTTAAATCTAAATTCTTAAATTTCCAATGACTTGAAAGATCTTTCATCTCTAATAGATCAACACGGCCTACCATCTCTTCAAGCTTGCGAAAACCTAATTCAGCCATAATCTCCCGCAATTCTTGCGCTAAGAAATGGAATAAATTGACCACATGGTCTGCTTGGCCTGTATATAATGCTCTTAATTCTGGATTTGTTGTTGCAACTCCTACCGGACATGTATTTAAATGACATTTACGCATCATAATACATCCAGCCGTTACTAGAGCTGCCGTTGCCACACCGAATTCTTCCGCTCCTAATAAAGCAGCTACGGCTATATCTTTTCCTGTCTTTATTTGCCCATCTGCTTGAATCGTCACACGACCACGTAACTTATTTTTAACTAAGGTTTGGTGGGTTTCAGCTAAACCAAGTTCCCAAGGTAAACCTGCGTGGCGAATTGATGATAATGGAGACGCTCCAGTACCGCCATCATAACCAGCAATCAAAATATGATCCGCATGTGCTTTAGCAACACCTGCAGCGATAGTTCCTACGCCAGCTTCAGAGACCAATTTAACAGAAATTCTGGCTGCTCTGTTGGCGTTTTTTAAATCAAAAATTAACTGAGCTAAATCTTCAATAGAATAAATATCATGATGTGGAGGAGGAGATATTAAACCAACGCCTGGCGTACTATGACGCGTTTTTCCAATCCAATCATCCACTTTATGTCCAGGCAACTGGCCACCTTCTCCTGGCTTAGCACCTTGAGCCATTTTAATTTGAAGTTCCTTCGCATTCGTTAAATAATGTGCAGTAACACCGAACCGACCTGAGGCTACTTGCTTAATAGCTGAATTCATTGAATCCCCATTTGCCATTTTTTCAAAACGAATAGGATCTTCTCCGCCTTCACCTGTATTAGATTTACCTCCGATACGGTTCATAGCGATGGCTAATGTCGTATGAGCTTCAAAAGAAATAGAACCAAATGACATAGCTCCAGTTGCAAAACGAGCTAATAAACTTTCTATTGGTTCTACTTCATCAATAGAAATGGCAGTACTAGATTTAAACTTAAGTAAACCACGAAGCGTAATAGTTTTCTTGCTTTGGTCATCAATTAATTGAGCATACTTTTTATAAACAGCATAGTCATTTTGCTTCGTAGCTTGTTGTAATAAATGGATAGTAGCTGGATTAAATAAATGTTCTTCGCCTCTTTGTTTCCATTGGTAGATACCGCCTACTTCTAATTTTGGAGAATCTTGCTTTAATAATTGATATCCAGACGCGTGCTTTATCAGCGCTTCCTTGGCAATGATATCTAAACTAATACCACCAACTCGAGAAATTGAACCCGTGAAATAAGTATCAACCACATCCTTCCCTATACCTAAAATTTCAAAAATTTGAGCTCCTTGATAAGATTGCAAAGTGGAAATACCCATTTTAGAAAAAATCTTTAGAAGTTCACCATTAACTGCTTTGATATAATTATACTCCAATTTATCATAGCTTAAATCTTGATTAACAAAACCCTGATCTTTCATGGCTTTGATTGTTTCAAAAGCCATATATGGATTAATTGCACTCGCGCCATATCCAATCAAAGTAGCAAAGTGGTGGGTTTCCCACACATCCCCTGCTTCAATAATAATACCCACTTTGGCGCGTTTTTTCGTACGATTCAAGTGGTTATGTACTGAGGCTAAAGCTAATAAGGACGGAATGGGTGCATGAGAACTATCGATTCCTCTATCCGTTAATAAAATGATGGAATAACCATCATCCACTGCATCTTCCGCATATTGATTAATGCGATCTAAAGCTTTCTTCAAAACACCTTCTTCTTCTGACGCACGGAAAGTCATGTGAATGGTTTTTGTTTGGAAATTCTCATGATCAATCCAACGGATTTTCTCTACCTCTTTATTACGTAATACGGGTTGTTGAATTTCGATTTGACGACAATGAGTAGGACTTTCTTCTAATAAATTAGATAAACCACCAATATCAGAAAGTAGCGACATTACCATTCGCTCACGAATTGGATCTATTGGCGGATTCGTAACTTGTGCAAATAGCTGCTTGAAATAAGAAGATAGATGCTGAGCCTTCTCAGACAATACAGCTAATGGGGTATCGATACCCATAGAACCAAGAGCCTCTTTTCCCGTCTCTGCCATTTGAGCTAAAACAATACGAATATCTTCCGTAGTAAAGCCAAATATCTGTTGTCTAGAGACTAATTGAATAGGTTTTGGCTCCCTGAATTCACTTCCAGCCTCTGGTAAATCCTCTACTCTAATCTTATTATTTAACAACCATTCCCCATAAGGCTGTTGTTGACAAATCTTTTCTTTTAATTCTTCATCAGGAATAATACGCCCTTGTTCCATATCAACCACAAACATTTTTCCAGGTTGTAAACGGCCCTTAGAAACTATAGTGGCTGGATCTAAATCTAGTACACCTGCTTCTGAAGCCATTATCACGTGATCATCAGATGTTACCCAATAACGAGACGGACGAAGTCCATTCCGATCTAAAGTAGCACCTATCAGTTTACCATCTGTAAATGAGATACTAGCTGGGCCATCCCACGGTTCCATCATAGCAGCATGGTATTCATAGAAATCTTTTTTGTATTTTTCCATGCTTTCATTACCATCCCAAGCTTCAGGGATAAGCATCATCATAACATGTGGTAACGAACGACCCGTTAAATACAATAACTCAATGGCATTGTCTAATATGGCTGAATCGGATTGTCCAAGACTACACACAGGAAGAATCATGTCTAATTCTTCTTGTGTAAAATATTTACTGGAGAATAAAGCTGATTGAGCCTGCATCCAAGATGAATTACCTTTTACCGTATTAATCTCGCCATTGTGTGCAATGAAACGAAAAGGCTGAGCCAATTTCCACTCTGGAAACGTATTAGTCGAAAAGCGAGAATGAACAATGGCTAAAGCTGAAGTGAAATTCTCTTGAAATAGATCTAAGAAATAACCAGGAACTTGCATAGTCGTTAACATACCCTTGTAAATAATCGTACGGCATGATAAAGAGGCGAAGTAAAAGTTATTATCTAAGCCAGAAATTGTTTCATTTAATAACTTAGCTACGTATTGTCTGAAAACATACAGTTTTCGTTCAAAATCAATCTCAGTGGCACAATCAACCGGTCTTTCTATAAATAATTGCTGAATAGAAGGTTCCGTATTTCCTGAATCTGCTCCCGTGATTTCCGAATTATCTACAGGAACTACTCGATAACCCAATACACGTAATCCTAACTTCTTTGTTTTGCGTTCAATAACCTCTTTGCATTCCTTTATTAAAGTTTCATCATTCGGAAAGAAAACCATTCCTACACCATAATGGCCCAAAGACGGTAAAGTAAATCCAAGTAAACTAGTTTCTTCTAAAAAGAATTCATGAGGTAATTGCACAAGAACACCTGCTCCATCACCTGAATTAGGGTCACACCCACAAGCTCCACGGTGATCCATACGAATTAGCATCTTAATGGAGTCTTGAACAATACGGTGGGATTTAATACCTTTTAAACTAGCTACAAAGCCAATACCGCAAGCATCATGTTCAAATTCTTTTCTGTAAAGTCCATTTTCGGTAACGTTATTCATATAGAAATTAGATTTTTCAAATTTTATATTATAAAAAAAATATAATAAAAAAAACTTTTAATTTATTACGGGACAATATAAAATGTAAGTGTAAACCAAATTTAACACAAAATAGATTTGGCAAATATGTATTTTACAAAATATTCTTTCGAATAAAGTTAATTCGAAGAACTAAAATAAAATTTCTAAAAAAAGTACAATATATTTAATAATCTTCACCTAAATCAGATCCATCTAGGCCATATTCATCTGCATTTGCATCAGATTCATCTTCAAAATCATTTGCTAAATCATTGAGATATATAGCATCTACACCTTCTTTTACTGAATTCAAGATAGTTAAGTCCTCAATTTTTGCTTGATCAATGCGATCAATGACTTCATCGGATTTTAATATTAGTACAAATAAGCCCATCTCATTTATACAAATTTTGGTAGCTTTTCTAATTGCTGCAACTCCGAAACCATCAATACTAGTTAGTTTTAAGCCATTTAAAATAATATTCGTGTATTCATTTTTAAATAATATTCTAACTGCATATTCTAATTCCTCGGAGTTTGCTTGAATTAACTCTGTTGAAAGCCAATCAATAACTGCATAGCTTTCATTTTTTTCTAATTGATAAACTTGAGATGACATGTTAAATATGGTGTGATATTTGATTATAAATATTAGATATGTAATCTTCTTCCAAATCGGATTTTTCAAATTTACTACCTGTTATCTCCTCATACAAAAGTATGTATCGCTCCGATATTTGATGAACAAATTCATCTGTTAATAAGGGAATTTTCTGCCCTTCTTTGCCTTGAAAATTATTTACAATCAGCCATTCTCTAACGAATTCTTTTGATAGCTGTTTTTGTGGCAAACCTTTTTTAAAAAGATCTTTGTATAAATTTTTATAAAAGTATCGAGACGAATCTGGCGTATGTATCTCATCCATTAGGATAATTTGATTATCACGAATACCAAACTCATATTTTGTGTCAACTAATATTAAATTCTTAGAATCAGCCATCTCCTGACCTCGTTGAAACAATGCGAGTGAAATTTGACTTATCTCTGTAATTAATTTCTCACTTAATATTCCCTGTTTAACAATTTCATCTATTGAAATATCTACATCATGACCATGATTTGCTTTTGTCGTAGGTGTAATAATTGGTGATTGTAAAATTTGATTTTCAACTAATCCATCTGGTAATTTTACACCACAAATAATTCTTTTACCCGATTTATATTCTCTCCATAAATGACCAACCAAATATCCTCTTACAACCATTTCAATTGGTATAGCCTTGCACTTGATTCCAAAAGCAGCATTAGGAGCCGGTGTACTGATTAACCAGTTAGGAACTATATCTGCAGTCGCATTAAGGAAATAGGAAGCTATTTGATTTAAAACTTGACCTTTAAATGGAATTAATCGTGGCAATACTACATCAAATGCAGAAATTCTATCTGATGTAATCATTAATAGATGGTCTCCAAAAGAGTAAACATCACGCACTTTTCCTTTATAAAAAGAGGTTTGATTAGGAAATTCAATAATAGTATTACTCATATAAAAATTTATAATATTAACTTTTCATTTTTCTTCATTATTTCTAATAATTGCAAAGCCTCTGATTTGTCCCATTGTTGGGTAAGTGTAGTCTTATTAAATATATTTGGTCTTAAAGAAATTTTTGAAGTATTTGATTTTAATAATTCAAAAACATAAACCAAGCTATCAGAGTTTGAATTTTCAATTATCCCCTTTTTTAACATTTTTTGGGCTAATGCTGAACTATATATCCTATCAATTAATAAAGAATTTAAAATTAAATCATTCGTATTACTTGATTGTGTGAAATTCACTGTTTTGTGATAGTTTGAAGGATAACCAGATTTCACACTTATTAATTTTAGCCTACTTTCCGTCTCAAAATCATTGAAAATAGTGTTTTTCTTCATTTGTTTAATAGATTTTTCAGCTCTTTCTAATTTTAATAAACTTAGATTCTGGTTTAGCTTTAATACTTGTTTATTATATGTATCATTAGACAAAGTGTATATACTCTGATAAAATAATATGGCAATATAAATGAGGGATGAGAACAAATTATATTTTCAAAATCTTTAATTTAAAAATTAAATCAGTCGATACAAATACTATAGTCAAAACTAGTAAATAAATTTTAAAGGACGATATCTCAAAAATATAAGTAAAGTAATTTATAAGCTTAACTGGTTCATTACTTTCAGAAATAAAACTAGAGCCTTCAGAGAAATCAGAATTATTTACGTCTAAATATTTGGTATTGGTTTTATTTAAATCAATTTTTTGAAGATTATAATCTGATCTATTTTTAAAATATTCAGTACGCAATAAATTAATAAATCTACGTTTATTCGTTGTAGGAATTATAAAGTTGCCTAAATTTCTATTCGTATTTAATATTACTAATCCAATTTTTTCAATTTTAGCTGCATTTGCTATTTCAATTAATTTAAATCTAGTTGATTCAGTAAAAATAAGTTTATTCTGATTTTCTAAAATTGTTAAATATAAAATTAAATTACTCTCACTTCTTGCCTTTAAGCTACTTCTGTCCTCTGAACTAGACAATACAACCAAAATTAAACACAATAGTATTAACGTACGTAAAAACATTTTCACTATTACTAGGTTAGAAATTCGTGCTCCTTTTTGAAAAACAACATAATACCTTAAAGCTAAATTCATCAAAAGAATGAATATAGCTATTATAGCGCCTAATATGACCTCATTTAAATACAAATTACCGAATTAAAGAATCAAAAGTAATTTACTAATTTTACATTTCTATCATTTGGAACATATGGATATTTATAAAAGTAAGCGCCTTGACAATTTAAAATATGAAATTCGTGGTCCAGTATATGAGAAAGCCCTTGTATTACAAAATCAGGGTTATAAAATTACTTCATTAAACATTGGTAACCCTGCAGCATTTGGATTTGAAACTCCCGACGAAATTATACATGATATTATTGTAAACATTCGGTCTGCACAAGGATATGTAGACTCACGTGGTTTATTTGCGGCAAGAAAAGCTGTTATGCAATATTACCAAAATCAAGGTGTTAAAAATAGTTTAATTGAAGATGTCTATATTGGTAATGGAGTTAGTGAATTAATTTCACTAGTTATGACAGCTTTACTAAATACAGACGATGAAGTTTTAATTCCATCACCCGACTATCCACTGTGGACTACAGTTGTCGGCCTACAAGGAGGTAAGGCTGTTCATTACGAATGTGATGAATCAAATGATTGGAATCCAAATATTCAAGACATTGAAAATAAAATAAATTCCAAGACAAAAGCTATTGTTTTAATAAATCCGAATAATCCAACTGGTGCTGTTTATACAGAAGAAACAGTCAGACAAGTTGTGAAACTCGCTGAAAAATATCAATTAATTTTGTTCTCAGATGAGATTTACGACAAAATAATTTACGACACAGCAAAGCACTATTCTGCTGCTGGATTAAGTGAAGATATACTAATTGTCACAATGGGCGGATTATCAAAAAACTATCGTGCAGCAGGATTTAGAGGTGGTTGGATGATATTAACTGGAGCAAAGCATAAAGCCAAATCCTATATTGAGGGTTTAAATTTTTTATTTAGTACTAGACTTTGTGCTAATGTGATCACACAACTCGGAATACAAACGGCACTTGGCGGTTATCAATCAATAAATGATCTAGTTTCTACTGATGGTAGATTAGCTAAACAAATGAATCTTGCCTATACAAAATTAAATGCAATTCCTGGTGTTTCTTGCGTAAAACCCAAAGGGGCACTATACCTATTTCCCAAATTTGACTTAGACGTTTTTAAGTTTAAAGACGATAATGAATTTGTCATGACACTCCTTGAGGAACAGAAAATCCTAGTCGTTGGTGGTCAAGGTTTTAATTTTACTAAAAAAGATCATTTTAGAATTGTATTTCTTCAACATGTCGAACAATTAAATTTAGCTTTAGATAAAATTGCATCTCATTTTAATAATCATAGAATATGATTTTTAGTCAATTTTCACGAAAAAAAAAGCTTTTTATTGTTTTATTCGGTGTCTTTTTGACGAATGCAATAATAGCAGAGATTATCGGAGTTAAAATTGTAAGTATTGAAAAATCTCTTGGTTTCAACCCATTAGAATTGAAAACATTTTGGGGAGAAACATGGTCATTTAATCAAACCGCTGGTGCTTTAAATTGGCCAATCGTATTTATAACATCAGATTTAATAAATGATTATTTTGGCAAAAGAGGAGTAAAATTTATTTCATACACCACTTCCCTATTTGTATTATATTCCTTCTTTGTTATTTATTTAGCAACTTTATTAGTCCCTGCTGATTTTTGGATTTCCGTCAATGAAAAAACAGGTAATATAAATGATTCATTTTCATTAATATTTAGGCAGGGTCTAGGAATAATTGCAGGATCCTTAACAGCTTTTTTGGTCAGTCAATTATTGGATGCTTATATTTTTGAAAAAATCAAATCAAAAACAGGTAAAAAACACATTTGGCTACGAGCGACTGGATCTACCTTAGTTTCACAATTAATCGATAGTTTTCTAGTTATTGGTATTGCGTTTTATATTTTCGGGAATTGGAGCGTCAATCAGTGGTTCAATGTGGCTTTGAACAACTACTTATATAAATTCATTGTTGCTATACTATTAACCCCCTTATTATACTTAGTTCATTATCTAATTGAAGTCTATTTAAAAAAAGAATTAAATGAAAGTTTAACTTCTTCTTAAATTATCCAAAAATATCGCACACGAAATGCCAACATTTAGTGATTCGGCCCCACCGAAACTAGGAATGGTTACGGAATCATCAATTAATTCAACAACTGATTGACAAATACCATTTGATTCATTTCCAAAAATTATAAAGCCAGCATCAGGAAATTTATATTCGTGTATATTCTTCCCATTAAGTAGTGCTCCAATTTTTTTTGAGTCAGTATATTTACTTAACCACGTTTCCAATTGAACATACATATGTGATATTCTCAAGAAAGAGCCCATAGAAGCACTAATAACTTTGGGATTGTAGAATTCAGTACAATCATTAGATAAGACAATTTGGTTTATACCATACCAATCACAAATACGTATAATTGTACCAAGATTACCAGGATCTCTTATGCCATCTAAAATAACAGTAAATTCATCAGGCTTATAAATAAAAGATTCATTAGGCATCTCTACAATAGCAAATCCATAGTTATTAGTAACCAAAGTTGAAAGTTGATGAATTAAAAAATCTGCAACGTAATAAACGGCACAATTAGTATTAATAAATCTACTATCAGCTTCAAAAACACGATTAACTATAATAGAATGAATTTTCAAACTAGAATTTAACAATTCATTTATACCTTTCTCCCCTTCAACTAAAAATAATCGATTCTCCGAACGTCCTTTTTTAGAATGTAGGGAATTAATTAACTTTATTTGTTTATTGGTTAACATCACTTGAAAAATATAAGCTATTATTCTTTTTTAATTATAATCTCAATTCTACACTTATCGTGTACGAATTTGCAAATGTATGAACTTCCGTTGTATACGATTGAAAAAACTTCAATAAGTGGCAATAAACATGTGAAAATTGAGGATTTCAAAACAAACCTTAGTTCTTTAAAAGAAGTAAATAAACCTTATATTTTTATCAAATTAAACGGTTATTTAACTATTAAAAGAAGAAAAAAGGATTCGTTAAATATAAAAGAAGCTAAGTTTCAACTTTTTAAACGCCAACCTGAAGTGCTGGATACCTCTTTAGTGAATTCAATAAGAGATAAGATTTCTCGTTATTACAGTTCTATTGGTTATTTAAACTCTCAAATTGCTATTAAAATAGATACCTCAATAAACAATAAAGTAAAAATTGAATATGTAATTTCAGAGGGCCTACCAAGTTTATTTACTAAAAAAGACACGCTTATAATTAATAATCCAGCACTAGAAAATATTGTAAAGAAATTCATAAGTGAAGAAAGTTTAATCAAATTGAACACTAGACTTTCTATTTCTTTATTAAAAGAGGAGAAAAAAAAACTAGGTGAATCACTAAGAAATCAAGGATATTATTACTTTAGCGAAGATCAGATTGGAATTAAGTTAAACGATACAAAAGATTCTACACTGACATCAATATCATTGGCTTATAAGATTCCGAATTCAAACATATCTACTACTAATATTCAATATGATCGACTCTTTCGTATTGGTCTTGTCAAATTCAATGAATTACATTTAGAATTAAATGAAAAAGAAGAGAAATGGATTTCTCAATCTTTGAATACAAATCAATTAAAAAGAATCGTCACCTTCAAAGAAGGTGATATATATGCAGCCAATAGAATAACGCAAAGTCTTCAAAATATTTACGCAACAGATCAGTATAAATCAGTAGCTATAAAGTTTGATACCGGAGCAACTCGAGTCAATCCAACGATCGATTTAATTCGGAATGATAAATTTAATATTTCATCGGAATTAGGTGGAAGTGTGTTTAGAGGAATTCCTGGGCCATTTATAACTAATTCATTTAAAATTCGTCGTGTTTTTTCAGTTCTAGATAATCTAGAATTTAATAGTAGAATTGGATTTGAAGCACAGACTGGATTTATAAATACAGATCAAACAAGAAAAAATTTAGAACTAAACCTGACAGCGGTTTTAAATCTACCTACACTATACATACCTGCATACTTTTCAAAATGGTCGTCTAATATCATAGGATCTCAAACCCAATTTGGCTTGGGGTATGATTACATAAACAGACCTGAGTATTTAAGAACAAATTTTAAATTATTCCAACGATATCAATGGAGAAAGTCAGTTAATAAATATTTTCAATTATCATTATTTGATGTCAACATAATAAATACAAATTATCCTCTAACAGAAACTTCAACTAGTTTTACTTCCTATTTGGAAAGTTTGAGAGAACGCGGAAATAATCTATATCGAAGCTTTAATCCTAGTTTTGTTTCTAGTATTATATTTCAATATAACTACAGATCATTTCTCCCTTCGAATAAATTAGTAGATGGTAGAAGTTTTCAAATTGGATTAGAATCAGGGGGTACTTCATTAAATTTAATTAGAAACAAACGAATTGCCTTTATTGAGAATTTATTTCAATCCAACCAAGAACTACAATTCTACAGATATTTAAGGTTTAATTTAGATTATCGAAAGTATATTCTTTTAGGACCGAAAAAACAGTCACAATTAGCCTATAAATTCGCTAGTGGATTAGCTTATGTATATGGAAGTGAAAATGATTATCAATTACCCTATGAAAAGAACTTTTTTATTGGAGGCCCAAGCAGTCTAAGAGCATGGAAACCTAGACGATTAGGTCCAGGTTCATACAATTCATTTACAAATTTAATTGAGCAACCGGGAAGCGTTTTAATAGAATCTTCATTGGAATATAGATTTAAAATTATTCAATTTCTTGGCACTATGAATGGAGCCCTATTTTTAGATGCCGGTAATATTTGGAATATTTCATATCCAGGACAGCTTTCTGTAGGAAATTGGAAAATTAATAGTTTTTTAAATGAGATTGCAGTTGGAACAGGCATCGGATTAAGATGGGATTTCGATTACTTTCTTTTAAGATTAGATTTAGCAAGTAAAGTGTTAAATCCAGCTATGCCTAAAAACGAAAAATGGGTATTCAACAAAACATCATTTAGTTCAGTTGAAAACCCAATAGAATTTAATATAGGTATTGGTTACCCTTTTTAAACTATAATTTTTTTCTTGATATAGCTAGTAATGCTTTTTCAACGATAGAATTCGCATTCAAACCATATTTTTCCATCAATTCAGCCGGCTTCCCAGATTCGCCAAAAGTATCATAGACACCCACAAATTCTTGCGGTGAAGGTAAATTTAACGCTAAATACTGTGCAATAGAGTCACCTAAACCCCCATTAATTTGATGTTCTTCTGCTGAAACAACACAACCAGTTTTTGCAACTGAGGTATGAATAGCATCAACATCTAAAGGTTTAATCGTGTGTATATTTATTATCTCAGCATGAATTCCTTTTTCTAATAAAATTTCTGCAGCAATAATTGCTTCCCACACCAAATGACCAGTCGCAAAAATACTTACATCGGTTCCTTCTATAAGCCGCACAGCTTTACCAATCTCAAAAACTTGATTCTCTGAGGTAAAAACAGGAACTAATGGACGTCCAAAACGAAGATAAACCGGACCTTCATAGCTAGCAATGGCTATAGTTGCAGCTTTAGTTTGATTATAATCACAAGGATTAATTACGACCATACCTGGAAGCATTTTCATTAATCCAATATCTTCTAAAATTTGATGCGTAGCCCCATCTTCACCTAAAGTTAACCCAGCATGAGAACAAGCTATTTTAACGTTTTTACCGGAATATGCTACAGACTGACGTATTTGATCGTAAACACGCCCTGTACCAAAATTTGCAAAAGTAGTGGCATAAGGAATATATCCACCAATTGATAGTCCAGCAGCTAATCCAATCATATTAGCCTCTGCAATTCCTGTCTGAAAAAATCTTTCAGGAGAATTTTTAATAAATGCTTCAAGCTTTAAAGAACCAATCAAATCCGCGCACAATGCGACAACTTTAGGGTTATTTTGACTCAAGTATTCCATTCCTGCTCCGAAGCCAGAACGTGTATCCTTTTTAGTATCGTATGTAAATAATGCCATTTCTATTTATTAATAATCACCCAAAGTTTCTTCTAATTGCCCAAGAGCAGCGGCAAGTTGCTCATCATTTGGTGCCACACCATGCCATTTATGACTGTGCATCATAAAATCAACGCCAGCTCCCATCTCCGTTTTCATAATAACTATAACAGGTTTATTATTTACTAAAAGAGCTTTAGACTCTTGAATTACTGCTGTCAAATCAGACATATTATTGCCGTCCACTCGTAAAACTTGCCAACCAAAAGCCTGATACTTAGCCTCTAGGTCTAGGTTATTCATGACTTTTTCAGTTGGCCCATCAATTTGTTGGCCGTTTTCATCTATAAATGCTATTAAATTATTCACGTTATGATGGGGTGCATACATGGCAGCTTCCCAAACTTGACCTTCATTTTGTTCCCCATCCCCCATCAAACAATATACTATTGAATTATCTGAATTTAGTTTTTTAGCCTGAGCTACACCAATTGCTACGCTTAATCCTTGACCCAACGAACCTGAAGCAATACGCACGCCTTCTAAATGTTCATGAGGTGTAGGATGACCTTGTAACCTAGTATTTAGCTTACGAAAACTAGCTAATTCTGATACGTTAAAATAACCACGACGAGCTAATACACTGTACAAAAGTGGTGAGATATGGCCATTGGAAAGAAAAAATACGTCTTCATTTTTTCCATCCATCTGAAAAATCACTTGACCAGAACTATCTAATTTCAAATTCATGGAATTGAAAAATAGTTCAACTAATAAATCAGTGCATCCTAAAGAGCCTCCAGGATGACCTGACTGGACACCATGCACCTGACGTAAAATATCCCGACGTACTTGGGATGCGACTTTTTGTAATTCTGTTGTTTGCATAATAATTCGATCAGTGGATTTGTTGAGTGTGATTTTGGGTATCCACTTTCGTTATGATATCTATTATAATTCCCATTTCATCAATAAGGAATGTCGTACGAGCTATCCCCATATAACTTTTACCATACATTGATTTTTCTACCCAAACACCAAATGCCTCAACGATATTATGTGATTCATCTGATATCAAAGGGAATTTCAATTGAAATTTGGCAATAAATTTATCATGAGATTTAGTAGAATCTACACTTGCTCCAATTACCTTATAACCTTTAGACATTAAATAATCTAAATTTTCATTCAAATTGCAAGCCTGAGCTGTACATCCTGGTGTATTATCCTTGGGATAAAAATACAAAACTGTTTTACTACCTAGTAAACTGTGCTTAACACCAGCAGAATCAATCATTTCCGTTATAGGTACAGAAGAACCAATAGTTAAAGCCATTTTATTTAATTGCTAGTTCAAATAAATTCTCTCCTTGTAAATATCCATTTAAGATATCCCCTATTTGTACAGGTCCGACACCGGCAGGAGTTCCTGTAAATATATAATCACCTGATTTCAAAGTAAAGTATTTTGAGATATCAGCTATTAATTCAGAAACATTCCAAATCATTAAATCTGAATTACCTTTTTGTACAGACTGCTGATTTTTAAATAGTTCAAATTCAATTGAATTTGAAAAATCTGATTCACATATGGGACGTAGTGTGGAAACAAATGCAGAACCATTAAATGCTTTGGCTTTCTCCCAAGGCAAACCTTTTTCTTTTAACTTACTTTGCACATCTCGTGCCGTAAAATCAATACCTAATCCTATTGCGTCAATATATTTATGAGCAAATTTTGCCTCAATGTTTTTTCCAACTTTTCCTACACGATAAACTAGTTCTAGCTCATAATGTACGTCTGATGAAAAAGATGGGTAATAAAAAGCTTGTGAATTATCTATTAACGCAGTATCAGGTTTAATGAAAATAACGGGATCAATTGGCTTTTCATTAGATAACTCCTTTATATGATCAACGTAGTTTCTCCCAACGCAAATAATCTTCATTGCAATCTATTTTAAAACTTCAGAAACTAATCTGGCCGCATCTTTTAATAAAACTGCAGAAAATACCTTTAAGCCTGAGTTATTAATTATAGCCGCTCCTTCTTCTGCATTTGTACCTTGAAGACGAACAATTATTGGAATACTAATTTCTCCTATATTCTTATATGCTTCTACAACACCATTAGCAACACGATCGCAACGAACAATACCACCAAAGATATTTATTAAAATTGCTTTGACATTTGGATCTTGCAGAATTATGCGAAAACCAGCCTCAACAGTTTTTGCATTAGCTCCACCACCTACATCTAAAAAATTAGCGGGATCGCCACCTGATAACTTAATTATATCCATTGTAGCCATTGCCAAACCTGCGCCATTAACCATGCAGCCAACATTACCATCTAACTTTACATAATTAAGATCATTCTCTGAAGCTTCGACTTCTAGTGGATCTTCTTCTTGTAAATCTCGTAGAACAGCTAATTCTTTATGACGATACAAGGCATTATCATCAATGTTTACTTTTGCATCAACTGCCAATATTTTATCATCAGATGTCTTTAAGACAGGGTTAATCTCAAACATTGATGAATCCGTATCAACATAAGCACGATAAAGCGACTGAATGAATTTAACCATCTCTTTAAATGCTTGACCACTCAAACCTAGCATAAAAGCAACTTTTCGTGCTTGAAAATCTTGTAAACCTACGCGAGGATCAATCCACTCTTTAATAATCTTCTCTGGAGTGTGTTCAGCTACTTCTTCAATATCCATTCCTCCTTCAGTGGAAGCCATAATTACATTACATGAACGACCACGGTCTAGTAAAATAGATATATAAAATTCTTTAGGTTCAGAATCACCTGGATAATAAACATCTTCACTGATCAAAACCTTATTAACCTTCTTGCCCTCTGGACCTGTTTGATGTGTAATCAATTGCATTCCTAGAATTTGAGAAACACGTTCTTGAACTTCATCTAGGTTCTTGGCCAACTTCACTCCTCCACCTTTACCACGACCGCCGGCATGAATTTGTGCCTTGACAACAAACCAACCAGTTCCTGTCTGTGCTTTTAACGCCTCTGCTGCTGAAATCGAATCTTCGACTTTATCAACAACAATCCCTTCTTGAATTCTTACTCCGTAACCTTTGAGAATTTCTTTTGCTTGGTATTCGTGAATATTCATTTAGTAAAAATTTTAATTTCGTGAAATTACTATTTATTTGCCAAACTTTTAAATTGTTCAATTAACAAGTTCATTTTCATAGAATAACCCAATAAAATGTTAGAATTAAAAAATATTTCAAAAAGTTATGGAACCCAATTAATTCTAAATGACATTTCATTTAGCGCTGATGATAATTCATTGGTATCAATTCTAGGTCCTTCTGGGTCAGGAAAAAGTACATTATTACAAATTATAGGCTTGTTGACAAAAGCAGATTCAGGAGAAATACGATTAAACGATATTTCTTATTTGAATTTAGAAACAAAAAATTTAGATGTATTTCGAAATGAAAATTTGGGATTTGTTTTTCAATTTCACAACCTTCTGAATGAATTCTCAGCATTTGAAAATATTATGATGCCATTGTATTTACGCAAAGCATATAACATGGAAAATGCAAAATATTTAGTAAATGAGATTTCTACATCATTGGGAATCAATCAATTGCTTAAAAAATACCCTGCGAACCTTTCTGGAGGTGAACAACAAAGAGTAGCAGTAGCAAGAGCACTAATAACTGAACCTACATTGTTATTAGCCGATGAACCGACAGGAAATCTTGACAATAAAAATGCAGAAGATTTATATAATTTATTTCTTAAAATAAAAGAAGAACGCAACCAACAGATTATTATGGTTACGCATAACAACAAACTAACAGAACAATCAGATAAAGTCATATTCTTAGATTCAGGTAAAATTATATAGTATTTACTGACAATATGTCATAAATTTGACCTATAATTTAAGCCTAATTCATGCAAGAATTAAATATAATAGCCAAATCAACTAGCGATAATCTAGACTTACCTCGTATTTCATCCGATACAAATGATTCTTTTTTATTGGGTAAAGTTTACATTGAAAGCTATGGTTGTCAAATGAATTTTGCTGATTCAGAAGTTGTTACAGCTATTTTAATTAATAATGGTTACGGAACTACGTCTAATATTCAAGAGGCAGATTCCATTTTATTAAATACATGTGCCATTAGAGATAATGCAGAACAAAAAATTCGTCATCGTTTACAGACATTCAAAGCTATTAAATCAAAAAATCCTAAAGTAGTAATTGGAATTTTAGGATGTATGGCAGAACGTTTAAAAACCAAGTTAATAGAAGAAGAAAAATTAGTTGATTTAGTTGCAGGTCCAGATTCGTATCGTGACCTACCCAATTTGCTTGAACAAATTGAAAATGGCCAAAAGGCCATTAATGTTTTTCTTTCAAAGGAAGAAACATACGGTGACATTGAGCCCGTCAGACTTCATTCTAACGGAGTAAGTGCTTTTGTAAGCATCATGCGTGGCTGTGATAATATGTGTTCATTTTGTGTTGTGCCATTCACTCGAGGTAGAGAACGCTCTCGGGATTTGGATTCCATTCTTGACGAATGTCAAAAATTATACGATAAAGGATTTAGAGAAATTAATTTACTAGGTCAAAATGTTGATTCTTATCGATGGGAAAATCCATCAACCAAGGAGTTAATTACATTTGATAAACTTATAAGTCTAACCGCTCAAATACATACAGATTTACGTATACGTTTTTCAACTTCTCATCCAAAAGACATTACTAATGAGGTTTTGTATGCAATGAAAAAACATTCTAATATTTGCAAAAATATACACCTTCCCGCTCAAAGTGGCAGTAATCGTATTCTAGATAAAATGAATCGAACTTATACTAGGGAATGGTATTTAGATAGGATTAGCGCCATACGTGAAATTTTAGGTAATGATTGCGGTATTTCGCACGATATAATTGCTGGTTTTTGTACAGAAGATGATCAAGATCATCAAGATACATTAAGTCTTTTAAATGAAGTTATTTTTGATTTTGGCTATATGTTTACATATTCAGAAAGACCTGGAACGCCGGCAGCAAAAAAATATACGGACAATGTACCAGTAGAGGTAAAATCTAAACGTTTACAAGAAATTATTGATCTACAGCGAAAACATTCCGGAATTAGAAA
Organism: Aquirufa sp.; assembly: GCF_044377215.1. Taxonomy (GTDB): domain Bacteria; phylum Bacteroidota; class Bacteroidia; order Cytophagales; family Spirosomataceae; genus Aquirufa. Next base: position 808 of record NZ_JBILJM010000030.1, on the reverse strand, counting down.
TGAGCAAATGATCAATTCAATTCAGAGAGTTCTGGTAGAAGGAAATTCAAAAAAATCTAATCAACATCATTTTGGTAAAACAGACAATAACAAAATTGTTGTCTTTGAAAAAGGATCTGAAAAGGTTGGTAGTTACGTAGATGTTAAAATAACTGCATGTACCACTGGGACTTTATTAGGCCATCTAAATATAACAAATACTTGATATGGAAAATTCACACATTGCAAGTATCAAGGCAAGATTTGGAATAATTGGAAATTCCTCAGCATTACTTCATGCTATATCGATAGCTGAACAAGTCGCTTCCACGGACATGACAGTACTTATTACCGGGGAAAGCGGTTCGGGTAAAGAATCATTTTCAAAAATAATACACGCATTATCAAAACGGAAACACGGTCAATTCATAGCTGTTAATTGTGGTGCAATTCCAGAAGGTACAATAGATTCCGAGTTATTTGGGCATGAAAAGGGTTCATTTACGGGAGCCATAGAAGCAAGGAAAGGATATTTTGAAGTTACAGATGGCGGGACAATTTTTCTAGATGAAATAGCTGAAATGCCGCTAGGTACTCAAGCAAGATTATTGCGTGTATTAGAGAATGGGGAATTTTATCGAGTTGGTTCATCAAAAGTTCAGAAAAGCAATGCGCGCGTAGTGGCGGCAACGAATTTAAATCTTCAAGATGCGATAGAAAAAGGTAAGTTTAGAGAAGATTTATACTATCGACTTTGTACGGTACCTATTTATGTACCCCCACTCCGTGAAAGAGGTTCGGATATTGAATTGCTTTTTAGAAAATTTAC
>NZ_JBILJM010000054.1:0-6672 GCF_044377215.1 Aquirufa sp. | reverse complement strand
AGCTACCTTAAATACTATAATCATGAACGAATAAAAATGAATCTAAATGGAATGAGCCCAGTGGGATACCGAGCTCATTATGTCAAATCTATTGTTTAATTTTGTCCAATAAAATGGGTGCACCTCATACTTCGCGTCTTTTCTATTTACAAAAAAAAATAGACGCGAAGTATCGCGTCTCTACTCTCTAACCTCTTACCTCTCTATAACGCTCCCCTCCAGCACCTTACAATCCTTGTACTCGTCATCGATGAAAATAAAGACATCATCTTTGGCTTTAACAAACCACTTTTCAATGACATCATTCTTCTTTTGCGTTAACGCAATGCCTGAAATTTTTTGATAATCATCCGTTAAGTTGGCAAAATGCGGCGGATACTTCGCCTTAAAATACAAAACACGCATAGCACTGCGGCCATCTTCTGTTCGGTAAGGAATTGGCTTAGAAATGGTGCCCACCGACATTGAATCAATTGAGAAATACAAACCAGGTTCCATCGTTCCATCAAACGGCATGCGCGTAGAGCGAGAAGCCATGTCAATTAAAAGTCCGCCAGCGTCTTGTGTCAACTTATCTTCGGACACACTACGAGCCGCTTTATCAAACGAAATTGAATCACGTTGAATCAGAATGCGCAAACTATCCAGAAAACGAGTTGGCTCCGTCACATCTAATTTTTGATAATCCGGACGCAACAAAATATGACGCGCTTGATATTCCTGTCCACGAATAGCTAATAATTGAATCAAGTGAAAACCAAATTCACTTTCTACCACATCCGACATTTGATTGGGTTTCAACTTCAAGGCTGCCGCCTCAAAAGGAGCAACCATCTGACCACGTTTTGAAAAACCTAAATCACCCCCTCGCTTACCACTTCCTAAGTCTTCCGAATATAATTTGGCCAATTCCTCGAAGGCCTCCCCTTTCTCCACGCGCTTTTTGTAATCCAATAATTTACCCACCAATTCATCCTTTTGAAATTTATTTGGCTGCGCTAATCGAACAATATGACCAATCTCTACCTCTGAAGGCAAATAAGGCAACGAATCCGAAGGGATACGCTTAAAAAACTTCTCTACCTCTTTTGGCGTAATCCGAACATCATCCGTGATCTTTTCTTGCATTTTACGACCTGTCAATTGCTCCTTTAAGGAGATCCGTAAATCTTCCTTCAAGGTTACAATTGGCTTACCAAAAGCCTCAACAATATTTTTTGCAGAACCATATTGCTGCTCCATTTGCTCCATTCGCGTGTTCATCTCTATCTCAATTCGCTTATCATCCACGATCACTGAGTCAATTTCAGCTTTGGCCAACATTAATTTATTGACAACCAAACCTTCCAAAATTTGGCAACGATTGGGGGTATTCGCCTGACCACTCGTTTGGTATTGCGCATACTGCTGTTCCACCTCCGAACGCAAAATGTAGTAATTGTCTACTTTGCCAATGATTTTATCCAAAACCGGGCCCCGTTCCGTAACCTCCTGCGCAAAAGAAATTTGCGCTAAAGCCAATAAACCCAAACAACATACTAAACTTCTCAATTTCATATCTTTTATATTTACTTAATTCATCAAACGATTCAACTCCTCCATATCTAGCTGAACGGGGAATTTTTGCTTCAAAGCCGCCAACCAATCACGCTCTAACTGCGCTTGTAGCCCACGAATCACCGAACTCCGCGACTCGTCAAAACGCTTCAAACGTTCCGGTTCTATCCGACTAATTTCAATATAAACCTGCCGGCCTTCTACCTCCAACGTTTTTTTACTCACCTCCCACGGCATCGAATCCAATAATGGCTGTTGGCCCTTCACATACATCCCTTCCTCAGCCACCAATGTCATAGGTTTTACAGCATTAAACCGCTTCACGACATCTTCCATTGATTGCGAAAAAAACCGAAACGAAACGCGCGCATTTTTAACCCTATCCGTTTTTGATAAAGGCTTTAAACTACCCTCCATTTTCTCAATAATCCGAGTCGAAGCAATACCCTTTTTCATCAAGTATTTAACCAACACATTTACGCGCGCATCCGATAACGAATCTGACTCACTCGCATCCTGATGCCCTGAAATCTCGACAATATAATCCCGATTCTTCGCCAACAATAAAAATAACTCCTGCTGAATCTTATTCATACCATCCGAAATCTCTACTTTTCCGAGCCCAAAAGTAACATCTGGCAATCGTTTATTCATCAAATATGGCGCCTGTTTCACTAAATCTAAAGCATCCGCTAAGGTCTTTGGAGTATCTGCACTAACAATTTTAGCCTGCGCGCGTACAGGTAATGTATATTCCGGAGCATGCACCATGAAGTATTTTTGCTGATTCAACGAATCTAAAGATGGCTCGTAAATCTCGCGCTCTACAATTTTACTGAACATAGAACCCTCATAAAATTCCTTCATTTGCTCCTGAAATGCTGGATATTTTGTCTCCAAATGTTGCTCCTCAACCGTCATGGTGTGATTATCCACAAATTCTTCTAAATACACAAGCTCAGGTACAGATGGCAAATAACCCAAAGCCTTCAACTTTCTTTTTTGTTGAGCTATGATAAATGTATAAAAATCTTGAACGGTCCAACTCTTTTGCCCAATCTGCACCAAAGGCATTTTTAAATAATATTCATCCCCTACCCGATCCTGTGCAAAACGCTCCAAAGCTATCTTTTTCGCTGCCTCTACAATGACCACCTGGTTTTCCGTCCGCACACGCGTCATAAAGGACCGACGAATCATCGCAATACGCTCCGGATCAGTCATGACTTTTTGACGAATATATTCCGCCATTTCCTCATAACTCAATAAAGGCTTTTTGTCTAATAATTTGAAAATTTGCCAACCTAAATTTGTTCGAATTGGAATCGTAACATCACCTAGTCGCTGGATCGAAAACAATTGATTCTGCAATTCCTCACTCAAGTCCGACGAATAATACCACCGGCGCAACTCGCCACCGCGACCCTTGGAATACGGATCCTCCGAATAATTCTTACAAATTAATTCAAACGAATCATCACCCTTCTCTAAATATTTCTGGACCTGCTCAATCCGATTCTTTGCTTCAACTTGCAAATTTGTAGCCGCATTGACAGGAATTGAAACTAAGATATGTGCCAACCGGATTTTGCCCTGATTCGGGCGAATCGCATTTACTTTGACAAGATGATATCCCGTTTCCGTACGAACAATAGGCGATACACCACCTACCTCCAACCCATATACCGCATTTTCTAAGGCATATTGCAATTGTAGACTCGTCACAAAACCAAGTGATCCACCCTTGAGAGCCGACAAATCATCCTCTGAAAATTTCTTTGCTAACGCATCAAAAGCTTCGCCAGCCAATAGCTTCGTACGAATATTGTTAATTTTCTGATAAGCTAATAAAGTGTCCGCAGCAGATGGGTTCGATGGAACTTTGACCAGAATATGTGCAATCTGCTTTTCAAATTTCAAACGGGAATAAGCCTCTCGAACTAAGGTTTCCGTTTTTTCATTGTCGATCAAATATGGACTCGCTAATTCTTTTCGAAAACTTTGATACTCATCTTGAAAACCAGGTGTATTGGCAATTTTTGCTTCCTCGGCGGCCACCAACTTAAGTTGATAATCGATGTAGTCCGACAAAAACTTCTGTTTATTATCCGCTTTGATGCTATCGCTTTCAAGCAGCTTTCGGTAATCATTCACAAACGATTTAGATGAAATCTTCTTCGAACCCAGGGTGATGGGGAATTCGACCTGACCAACCGCAGTTAAGGAAACCAATAAAAAGAAGATAATACCTCGAATCATATTTATTATTACACGTCTTGACAAACCAATTTTCAAGGCAACAAAATTACGCATATTTAACCAATAAATAGAGCTAACGGAGCGAATCATTCACACGAATCTCATACGCAAATCCATATTGATACGCCCCAAAACCACGCTTACCGCCTTTCCAAGTGCCCCGTTTGAAACGTACCGAGTTCCCTTTGTTCATAGTTGAATAATCCCATTGCACCTCCGAAACACCTAACAAATCCTTTACATCTCGTTTTGCCCACCAATCTAATCCCACGGATCCAAGACGGGCACCCCAAATAAACCAACTCAAGGGATTGGAAAAACTGCTCCATTCCATCAAGGTAATTGGAATTTGAACCAAACCACTAACTTGGTTTAATTGGTGAACAAATGCCTGATCTTTTGAATAATCATCTAATTCCCAGAGGGAAACTTGAACACCCACGCGCTCACCCGGACGAATTACTACTGATTTTAATTGGACAGTATCCAAAGATATTTGTTGGCCCTGCGCCACAGAACCCACATAAACCCATTTCGATCTTTCAGGAAATACCGTCTCTCCCACAATTCTGACGATCGCTATTTGCACCATTAACTCATCGCGCAAGGTGATATTTTCTTGTAAATCATGCGCCGTAATTGATTTTAAGTTAAGTTTAACCTCCTTTGCGACAGGCTGAATTGGTACACCAATTGCTTGATTTACAGGTAATTGTGTTACAATTTTAGCGCAAGACCAAAGAAAAACAACCGATAAAAGTACGAGAATTAAACGCATGCGTTCGCTTGAGGTTCTTGCTGAGTTAAGCAATGAAAACTACCCTGCCCCCAAATAATATGTTTAGCCGAAAGACCAATAACGGTACGATCTGGAAATAATTGTGTCAATGTCTCCAAGGCAAAAGTATCTTGCCGACAATCAAACGTAGGTACGATTACCCCTGCATTGCAAATGTAGAAATTGGCATACGAACCCGGCGCCCGAAAATCATCGATTACCACCGGATCCGGCATCGGTATTTCAACAATATGCAATGGCTCGCCATCCAATAAACGCATTTCCTTTAATTCAGCTAGGTTTTGAGCCAAAACAGCATGGTTTTCGTCGTCCACCCGTGGTTCCACCATCGCAATCACCGTGTTCGAATTAACAAAACGAACCGTATCATCAATATGTCCATCCGTGTCATCCCCAACAATTCCATCCGACACCCATAAGACTTGTTGGACCCCATAAAAATCACAAAGATATTGTTCAATTTCCGCTTGACTCAAATGCGGATTGCGGTTTGGATTCAGTAAACAAGAACGGGAAGTCAATACGGTTCCAGCCCCATTAAAATCAACAGAACCACCTTCCATGACAATACCTGGACTTTTAACGCGCAAACCTAGCGATTGCGCAATGGCTTTCGGGGAGGCATTATCATCGCCAAAAGGAGGATATTTCCCACCCCACGCATTGTATTCCCAATCAATAATCATGCGCGCATCGCTTGAATGATGAACCAAAAATGCTGGTCCATGATCTCGGCACCACGCATCATTCGTGGGACGAATATGTAATCGAATCTGTTCAGGATCAATCCCATAAATTGGCAATTGACTTTGAATAAATGAAGCTAAAGTCGAATCATTCACCTGAATATTCACCAACTCACCCGTTGAAATCACACGGATTAAATCAAAATACTCAGGATACATGTTACCCAATTTATCCCCTTGCCAGGAATGATCATTATGTGGAAATGTGATCCAAGTAGCTACATGTGGATGCCATTCAGCTGGAAAATAAAATCCCTCTTCGCGCGGTGTAGACATATTATTGCTGTGCGACGATGCGCAAACCTTCTAACGTGATCAATTTATTTACTTCGTCGAAATAAGCTTCTAAAGGGGTTAAAATCGATGATAATCCTCCCGTAGCAATAACCTTAACGCCCTGTCCTCGTTCCTCTTTTACACGTGAAATCATTTCCTTAACCATGCCCACATACCCCCATAAAATACCTGATTGAATGGCAGAAACGGTATCATGACCTAAGGCAGAATTTGGCATTTCTAAAGGTACTTCAGGCAATTGCGCTGTCTCAGAAAACAAGGATTTAACGGCTGTTTTTAATCCAGGAGCAATCGAAACACCCTGCATTTTCCCTTGCGCATCTACTAAGGTAAACGTTAAAGCAGTTCCAAAATCAACAATTAACACATCGGAGGAGGAATAATTTGTGTGCGCATAGACTGAATTCGCAACTAAATCAGCGCCTATCTCATCCGGGCTAATCACTTCAATAGGCAATGTGGCATATAATTTAGGCCCCATCACCTTCACGGGATAGTTTACCCAATGCTCTAGGCCTTTTTGGATTTGCGTCAACACCGACGGCACCACCGAACTGATTAAAATGGAATCAACCGTACGATCCGGGAAACCTTTGTCGGTGAGCTCCTTCTGAATCCAATGCTCCATCCGAATCGCACTCCAAGGCTGATGCGTAGGGGTACGCAAAATCACTTTCCACTCCGTTTCGGTGTAAAATCCACAGACGATGTCTGTATTTCCTATGTCAACTACTAAATGCATGCAGGTAAATCTTTTTCAAGTCCAGCCGATAAAATCGGGAAACGCAACCATGATTTCGGATCAAGGCTGTAATCATCCACATGGAAACCTGGGGCGTAACGCTCCCGTTTCCATTGATTTCTAGCCCATAAACGAAAGAATCGATGAGCAAATTCATCTAATTTGGTCACCTCAAACTGCGCACCATATACTTGATTTAATTTTGAAGCACATTCAGCGGGCGACAAACGCTCATAAAACGACCAGCGTTCTAAAGCATTTAGGATTGGATA
>NZ_JBILJM010000029.1:0-30854 GCF_044377215.1 Aquirufa sp. | reverse complement strand
TGACCTCATATCCTTGTTCGTGTAATAAAACAGCTGCGACTGAGCTGTCGATGCCGCCGCTCATGGCAACTAAAACGCGTCCTTTTGATTCCATATTTCCTTACAGGTTCAAAGCCTGCTGTAAATTTCCCGCAAGTTAGGATTTATTTCGCCAAATGGCCAATTATCTTGGTATTTACCCATTGAAAACGTACTTTTGTCCTCGTTTATTTCCTTGACTACCATGTTAAAAACCCAGGTTAAAGTTTCATCGATTGCTAATTTGTCAGATGCACGTTATTGTGCAGGAATGGGCGTTGAGTGGTTAGGGTTTCCTTTGCAGGAAATTACAGTAGAAAAATTCACAGAAATTCGGAATTGGTTAGCAGGCGTTCAAATCGTAGGGGAATTTACAAAGGCAACTGCTGATCAGGTTCGAGAAGCGGTTGCAATATATCAACCAGACGTAATTGAAGTTGATTCGAGTGTGTCGTTGGTGGCCATCCAGTCGATTGACGTATCCAAGATACTTCGTGTTAACATTGACACAGATAATTTACCAGCCATTTTTGCTGCTTCTGCGCCCTATGTAAGTCATTTTTTATTGGTAGGTGATTCTGCAGATTCGTTGATTGGCATGGAAGCATCTATTGAAATTTGGGCAGCGCAATATCCGATTATATTAGGTTTGGACATCCCTGAAGATGATTTAGATGAATGGGTAGAACAAAGTTCGATTCAGGGAATTGGTTTAGTAGCCGGTGAGGAGGATCGTCCAGGCTTCCGTGATTTCACGGATTTAATGACTATCTTAGAAAAATTAGAAACGGAATAATCTATGCTTGAGCAGATAAAGCACTTTTTTTCACGTATTAACGCATTGATTGTCCAAACTTGCACGAAGCTTGTACATGTGTTGTTGGCGGGAATTAAAAAGGTAATCGGTGCAAAATTGTATGGGAAGGCTGAGGGGGTGGGCCAACAAGCGATTGACTTCTACCAGGAAAAGCGAAATTCAATTCAAGCTTATTACGATGCACGCGTAGATAAAAACTCACCTTATTATAAGCCCATCGTTCGTATGTGGCGTATTACGGGAAAAGTATTCCTCTTTAGCCTACTTTATTTGTTTATCATTGAGACCAATATTTTTTGGTTGACAGGACAAATGCCGAGTGTCGACGACCTTCAAAACCCCAAATTATCGCAAGCTTCCGAGATTTATTCAGCGGATGGCGTGCTATTAGGTAAGTTTTTTGCGGAAAACAGAACTCCGATTCGAGATTATAATTTGATTTCTCCCTATTTGGTACAAGCCTTAGTAGCTACAGAAGATGCTCGTTTTTATGAGCATACGGGTATTGATTTTCAAGCGTGGGCGGGTGTTGCGATTGGAATAGCTAAAGGTGGCGATCGTGGGGGTGGGAGTACAATTTCCCAACAACTAGCTAAGAATTTATTCAAAACACGAACTAAAAAAAGTTTCACCAAAACTGGTTTGTTGGGCTATATCCCTGGTTTAAATAAATTGATCTATAAGACCAAAGAATGGGTTACAGCTATCAAATTAGAGCGTTTTTACACGAAGGATGAAATCATTCTTTGGTATTTGAATACGGTAGATTATGGGAATAATGCATACGGAATTAAAGTGGCAGCTAAAACCTATTTTAATACGTCTGCTGATAGTTTAAATATCCAAGAAGCCGCTATTTTGGTCGGTCTTCAAAAGGCAACTACAACCTATAATCCCAAGCGGTACGATGGCAAGCCTTTGGCAGAAAATAAGGCTTGGAAGCGTAGAAATGTGGTTTTAGCGCAGATGGTTAAGGCTGGTTATTTAAAGAAAACAGCGTATGATTCATTAGCACCACTACCAATCGTCTTACATGAAAATGAGGAATCTCCCTATGATGGAACGGGTAATTATTTCAAGGTTGCCGTTGCGAAATACATTCAAGAATGGGCGAAGGCCAATGAAATGGAGATTGATTTGTATCGGGATGGTTTGAAAATCACGACGACGATTGACTCCCGTTTGCAAATACATGCGGAAGAGGCGGTCGAAGAGGGTATGCGTTCGACACAAAAATCTTTTGATAATCATTGGACTGGGCAAAATCCATGGGTGGATGAGTCAGGGAAGGAGATTCCAGGGTTTATTGATTCGGTGGCGAAACGGACAGAATATTATAAGGCATTAGTCAAGCGATTTCCGAATAATCCAGATTCAGTGCTGTACCAAATGAAAAACGTGAAGCGTAAAATGTGGGTTTATTCGCGTAATACCTTGGGTGAGGAGCAGCAAACGATGAGTGCCTACGATTCCATTCAATATTACAAACGTTTCTTGCAAGCCGGAATGATGACATTAGATCCATATACGGGCCATATTAAAGCTTGGGTAGGTGGATTAGATTTTAAATATTTTAAGTATGATCACGTAAAGCAAAGTAAGCGACAAGCAGGGTCAACTTTCAAGCCTTTTGTGTACACGGCTGCGATTGACGGACCTCGTGATTTATCCCCTTGTTTTGCTGTGGAAGATGCACCTTATTCGTTGGAAATCGAGGAAAAGGGCGAGAAGAAAATTTGGAGTCCGCACAATGCCGATGGTACTTTCTCCTATAGTTTGATGCCATTGAAGCGCGCCTTGGCGAAGTCGGTGAATACAGTTACCGCCCGACTCACCAACGACATCGTGGGTCCGGATACAGTTGTTTATTATGCCCAAAAAATGGGTATAAAGAGTCCATTGAAGCCTGTGGCGTCGATTGGTTTAGGGTCATTTGATGTTTCCTTATTTGAAATGATTGGGGCATATTCTGCTTTTGTGAATGAGGGAATTCACGTGGAGCCGATGCTCGTCACGGAAATAAAAGATCAAAATGGAAAGGTTATCTCGACGTTTGAATCAACTGCCACACGTGTAATTCGTAAAGAATCTGCCCAATTAGTGCGATCGATGTTGGAGGGAGTCATTCACGAAGGTGGTACAGCAAGTTCGTTGCTTTGGGGTGACGGTGCCGCTTTATTGCCGGAAGGAAATAATCGCTATGCACACAATTTTGCAGGGAAAACAGGTACGACATCCAATCATTCCGATGGTTGGTTTATTGGTATGACTCAAAATTTAATTTCAGGTGTCTGGGTCGGCGGAGATGATCGATCGATACACTTCCGTTCCGGTGCACTGGGTGAGGGATCAAAAACTGCCATGCCTATCTACAAACGGTTTATGTTGAAGGTGGTCAAAGATCCTGCTTTAGCGATGTATAAACCTACGCCATTTGATCGATTGGATAAGCGTGTTGTCAAGAAAGATTTTGATTGCGGCAATGGGATTAGTACGTTGCCAGATTCACTTCAAGTGTCAGATGCGGAGTTAGATTCATTAAATGCCTTGATGGAAAATCCGACAGAATCACCCGATTCAAGTAGTCAGAGTCCCAATTAGTATGAATAAAGAACAGATAGAGGCTTATTTTCGCGATTTACAAGATCGTATTTGCCAAGGAATCGCAGAGGCAGATGGAACTGGATCATTCAAGGAAGATCTTTGGCTGCGACCGGAAGGCGGTGGAGGGCGAACGCGTCTCATTGAAGGAGGTTCAATTTTAGAAAAGGCGGGCGTTAATTTCTCCGCGGTTTCAGGCCCGTTGCATCCCAAAATGGTTACCAGCTTAAACGTGACGGAAGAAGTTGAATTCTTCGCTACGGGTGTTTCCATTGTGATGCACCCATTCAATGCTTGGGTTCCCATCATTCACATGAATGTGCGTTATTTTGAACTGAGCAATGGTCAAAGTTGGTTCGGTGGCGGAATTGATTTAACACCCCATATTATTATTCCGGAACAGGCGAAGTGGTTTCACCTACAAATAAAAGCAGCATGTGATGGGTTTGGGGAGGATGTGTATGCACATTATAAAACCTGGGCGGATGATTATTTCTTCAATACGCACCGAAATGAAACGCGTGGCATTGGGGGAATTTTCTTTGATTATTTAAAAGAAGACAAAGCAAAAACATTTGACTTTGTGAAGGCGGTGGGTGAATCTTTCGTTCCCATTTACAGTCATTTAATGAAAGTAAATGCGGGGAAACCTGTGAGCCAACAAGAACGTGATTTTCAATTGTTACGCCGAGGACGTTATGTAGAGTTTAACTTAGTGCATGATCGGGGTACCAAATTTGGTTTGGAAACGAACGGTCGGACCGAATCAATTTTAATGAGTTTGCCGCCATTGGCATCGTGGGAGTATATGCATGATGCGCGTGGGTATCCGGCGGGCCAACAAACCTTAGATTTGCTAAAAAAGGGAATTGATTGGGTATAAAAAAGGTGAGCATTTCGTGCTCACCTTTTTTGTTTTATTGGGCTGCTTCCCAAACAATCTCGAGACTTTTTGGGGTCATCAATAGAATTCGGGTAGGAGCGGGTAATAACACTAAACGGGTTGCGGCTACCGGATCTTCGATCCATTCAACTTCAACGCCTTCTTTTTTACCTATTTCAATTTCACCATCGGCCGTTTCCACAAATTTCTTAGCTAAATACGCCGTAGGTAATAATACATCAGATTCTGGGCAATGTTTGATATGTACTTTCTCTAGAATTTCCTCAAGCTCATCTCCATATTTTTCGTTGAAATCATCTTCCAAATCGTGTAATAACTCTTCGACATCGTCGTAGGTGTCGTCTGAATAACTCAATTTGCTTAATTTCAAGCGTTGTTCTAAAATGGCAATCATCGCCTCGTCAATCGTATTCATTTAATTCAATGTTTAAAATGATGCCGTAAATTTAGGCAAAAGGATTTGTTCTTTTGGTATGTGGATTAGAATAAATATGCCCTTTTTGAATCGATAGCCCACAATCAAAATTATTCGTATACAGTTTCCCTGTTCCTAAACCTTGCGGGAGTGGATTTCGGTATTCGCCTGTGAATTGCGCGACTGCCTGCAGACCAATATTAGATTCCAATGCGGAGGTAATCCACCAGTGGGTACCTACTGTCTCGGCCGCCTGAATCCAGGTATTACTGGCTCCAAAACCACCTAAAAGACTTGGTTTTATAATTATATAGGGAGCTTGTATAGATTCTAATAGGGCCTGAGGATCTTTAGCCTGAATTAGTTCTTCATCTAGGGCTATAGGTAAAATGTTTAATGCGCATAATTCACGCATCGCTTTCCATTGCCCTGCTTGAATCGGTTGTTCGATGGAATGAATGTCCAAATGGGCGAGTCTTTCCAGTTTTGACGGGGCATCTTGTGGCGAAAATGCGCCGTTAGCATCTACCCGAATCGTTAATTCAGTTGACGAGAAATGGGTTCTAATCTCAGAGATAATCTCCATTTCTTGTTCAAAATCAATCGCGCCGATTTTTAATTTAAGACACGAATAACCTTCTGCGAGTTTTTCGGCGATTTGTTGGCGCATAAACTCAGGACTACCCATCCAAATCAATCCATTAATCGGCAAACTTGATACGCCTCGTGCGAATGAATTGTCAAAGTAAACCCCATCTTTTGCGTGAAAATAATCTAGTAAGGCCATTTCAAATGCTGCCCGAAAGGAGGGCTGTTCAAATGGTATGGTTTTCACCAGGGCGTCTATATCTTCAGGATTTTCTGGCAGGTGTTTGATTGTCGAGATGGCTTTTTGAAAAGCAGGTAGGCAATCCTTTTCAAATTCTGGACTTAATCCACGCAAGGGTCCGGCTTCACCTAGGCCAATTTTCCCATCTTGTTCAATTTGTATGAAATAGCTCGTTTTTTGTGTCAGTACCCCACGCGATGTACCTGCTTCGAAATGGAATTGTAGGGGATGGCTGAGCAATTGAATCATGTTGCAATTTATTATTTTTGTGGCATTTTTGCCCCTCCCTAGATTATTTATTAGCTTTAGGCCGATTATGAAAAAGTGGGTATTTCGATTATTGGCAGGAATTTTTGGCGCAATTACGCGCTTGCGAAATACATGGTATGATCGAGGCTTACTCTCATCCACACATGTTTCAAAGCCTTTTACACTCGTCGTCGGTAATCTTGCCGTAGGTGGTACCGGCAAAAGCCCATTGGTAAATTACTTAATTTCACATTGGAAGTTTTCGGGTACGTTTGGGATTCTGAGTAGGGGATATGGTCGCAAAACGACAGGTTTTCGTTGGGTTGATGCTGATTCAACCGCGTCAGAGGTTGGTGATGAACCCTTAGCTTATAAGCGTCAATTTACGGATTTGCCTATTGCAGTTTGTGAGAATCGCGTGAAAGGCATCGAGCAAATGAACGATTTAGATGCCATTATTTTAGATGATGCATTTCAGCACCGGGCTTTGAAGGCTGATTTATCGATCGTATGTACGACGTTTGCCAAGCCATTTTATGCAGACCAACTAATGCCTTTGGGTAGTTTGCGTGAATCAATCGATGGGCTAACGCGTGCGCAGGCAATTATCGTGAATCGTTGTCCGAACGAATTGTCAGAAGCTCAAAAAGAACCTTTTTTACGATTCAATTTACCTGTATTTTTTACGCGCGTTGTCTATGGGGTGCCGGTTGGAAATAGTGCACAAAATATCTCAAAATGGCATCTTTTTGCTGGCATCGCAGATCCATTGCCCTTCTTTAATGAGGCCAATAATTTAGGTGAGATCTTGGAAAAACAAACCTATGCGGATCATTACGCATTTCAGGAAACGGATTATCAGTATTGGGAGCACGTTGCTGCCAACTTAGATAAGTCGGCAGCAATATTAACAACCCACAAAGATTATGTGCGGATGGAGGAACACCTGCACCATTATCCCGCATTAAATTCACGTTTGTTTTATTTGCCAATGCGAATGGAATTTATAGATCAGGAAACGGAATTTTGGGCTTGGCTAACTTCTCAGGTTCCGCTTAATCTTAAAAAATAGCTACCTTTACGGCGTGAAAATCCGATTCCTCGTATTTATTTTTGGACTCATTACCTTTCAAAGTATAGGTCAATTTCCCAACCCAAATAATCCCATGGGAAATGGGGGGATTAATACGAATGGAGGAATTAACACGAATGGGGGATTTCCAACAACACCTACCACAGCAACGCAAGCACAAGGACCTCAGAAATCGGGTCGTGCCGCTTTAGATGACTCCACCAAACAAATTTACGGTCCAGAGTCTTTACATTATTTTCTAGAACAAGACGTGATGGATAGTCGGCTCGTTAAGCGCCGTATCGATACTACTTTGCATTTATTTCATCGCTATTTAATTCAAGAAAGGAGTGGCTTTTTGCAGACGAATTTGGGTTCAGATGGAACCGCCACTCGGTCTATTTTTACCCCTGTTACGGCTGCATTAGGTACACAATTAGGCTATAATGTCTATTCTTCCTATGCTTTCACGCCTGAAAAAGTTCGTTATTACAATACCAAATCTCCTTATTCAGACGTGGAATTTAATGACGGTGCCGGTGGCCAAACACGGCTAAACTTTTCATTTTCGAGAAACATCGATTCACTATGGAATGTCGGTGTTGAATTACAACGACTCGTTTCCGACAAAGCATTTACGGATGATGCTTTTAAGGCACGTAATATTAATTTGACAGGCCAGTGGGGATTTTTAGTTCATACGAATTACCGTTCCCGTTCTGATCGCTATCGGATTTTAGCTCATATTAATTACTACGATCATGGTGTAAATGATCAGGGTGGAATTATGTTAATCAATGAACTCACGCCTATTCAGGCGTTGAAGTATGTCGACAATACCGCGTATTTGACTGCTGCGAAGACACAGACCAATGATAAGTTTTTGAAATTCCATGTCTATCAAGAGTTTATTGGATTCAAGGGATTGCAGTTGTTTCAGCGTTTGGATGTGGAAAGCCGACAAGTCAAATTCAGAGATTTAGATTTTGAGAATAATTTAGGGAAACGTTTTTACCCTAAAACGTACATTAACTACATTCAGCCACCCGCGTCAGATTCGTTGTATAACGAGAATAATTGGCAATCATTCAGTCATCAAACGGGATTGAAGGGCGTGTTTAGAAAGTTTACATACCGCGCGCATGTGCGTCAGCGCTATTGGTCTGTCAGTAATCCGCTAACTGAAGTGACGAAAAGCAGACTCGAAAATTATGTAGGGCTTTGGTTACATCAAAAATTCACCGAAACTGTTGATTTTACCGCTGAGGGGGAATATTTGATCGGGTCAGATTATCAATTAAAGGCTAAGTTTGAGTCGCCTTGGTTTTATGTGCAAGCCCAACGGACTTCGTCGAGTCCAAGTATTGCCCAAACTTGGATGTACAATTCTTCTTATCGCTGGGATAAAGGCTTGAATCAAATTTCATTTGATCAGTTGGAAGGAGGGATCGCAATCGGAAATGCGAAAATGTATTTTAAACCCTCGGTTACGATTCAGCGAATTGGGAATTGGGTGTATTTTGATAGCCTAGCCAATGTGCGTCAAGAGTCTAAGGGACTCGGTGTATTTCGCACGGGATTAGCTTGGGGTGGAGAACGTGGGCGCGTGGAATGGAATACGAATGTTTTTGCTAACACGTTGACGGGACCTGATGTGATGCGTATGCCGAATTTGGCAGCAAATGCGAATCTGGCTGTAAATGTGCAATACAAGAAACTACTTTATGTTCAAATCGGGCTAGACGCACATTATTTGTCGGCATATTACGGTGATGCCTACATGCCGGGGACCCAACAATTTCACTTACAAAATCAAGTTAAATTACCCGCATTCGTACAGGTTGACCCCTATCTAAGTTTACGTATCAATCGGGTTCGCTTATTTTTCAAATATGCGAATGCCGCTCAGGGCTTAATTACAGATAACCATTATGTAGCTTATTTATATCCTGCTATGCGAAGAAGTTTTGCCTATGGGGTTAAGTGGCTTTTATTTGATTAAATTTTGATATGTTTGTAGGTATAATTTTATCCTATTAAACATGAATTTTACTACCCGTCGGGATTGGATCAAAGGAATGGCCTTAGCCACCTTAGGTTCCGTAGTTTCCTACTCATTAACTGCACAAAATTCTGGGAAAACGCTAGCCCTTTCGGCTATTGATGAAGCATCCTTAAACCTATGGATGGGAGCGATTATTCCAGAATCAAAAATTCCAGGAGCTGTCAGTCTAGGTGTTTCAGCGTTTGTCAAAACGATGCTCAAAGATTGTTACGAACCAGCTGCACAAACAACTTTTCAAAACGTATTAGGTCAAATACCTGCTTGGTTTCAAACCGAAAATGGGCATGCGCTTGCAGCCGCAACGGCCGCTGAAAAAGAGCAGTTTTTATTTTTATTAGAGAAAGGTCAGTTTGGGACAGAGGCGCAAAAAGCGATGGCTACCTTGAAAGGACTGACGATTCAGGGCTATACGAGCACGGAATACGTTTTAGTTAATCATTTAAATTATCAAATGGCACCCGGTTTTTGGAATCCGTGCGTACCTGTCAAAAAATAAATAATGGAGATTTTAAAGCATGCTGAAAAGCGAACCTATGGTGCAATTGTCATTGGTTCAGGAGTAGCTGGTGGATGGGCTGCCAAAGAGTTTTGTGATAAAGGTATCAAAACGTTGGTATTGGAACGTGGTCGGAAAGTGACGCATAACGAAGACTACCCAACAACCTTGATGAGTCCATGGGAGTTTGAGCATCGGGGCCGATTAACCAACGAGGAGATTGCAGCCAACCCGGTTGTAAGTAAATGTTATGCGTTCAAGGAAGATGCGAAGCATTTTATGGTGAAGGATGCGGAGCATCCGTATGTACAAGACAAGCCATTTGACTGGATTCGTGGCTACCAAGTAGGAGGTAAATCTTTGCTTTGGGCTCGCCAAACACAACGTTGGTCTCAATTCGATTTTGAAGGTCCGGCACGGGATGGATTTGCAACGCCTTGGCCAATTGACTATAAAGATATTGATCCATGGTATTCGTATGTAGAATATTTTGCGGGTATTTCAGGAAATAAAGATGGTTTAGATTCCTTGCCAGATGGCGACTTTTTACCTCCTTACGAGTTGACATGTGTTGAAAAACACTTTCAAAAAGAAGTTAAAAGGATGTATCAAGACCGCCATGTAATTGTGGCGCGTTGTGCCCATTTGTCGGAGCCGAGGGAGATACATTACCAACAAGGTCGCGGTCGGTGCATGAGTCGGAATTTATGCCAACGCGGCTGTCCGTATGGCGGGTATTTTAGTTCGAATGCTTCTACGTTGCCATGGGCTGCGAAGACGGGAAATATGACTTTACGTCCGGATTCAATCGTTGATTCGGTTATTTATGATTCGAAAAAAGGGAAGGCGATTGGTGTTCGCGTGATCGATGCGCATACGAATGAGATGGTTGAATACTACGCGAAAGTGATTTTTGTAACAGCGGCAGCTCTAAATACCAATGCGATTTTATTGAATTCTAAGTCGGTTCGTTTTCCAGATGGTCTCGGAAATGACAGTGGGGTATTGGGTAAATATGTGGCATTTCACAATTACCGTGCATCTTTATCGGCCGAATTTGAGGGCTATGCAGATACAAAAACAGCGGGTTCTCGTCCTACATCTGGTTACATTCCACGTTTCCGTAATTTGTACAAGCAAGAGACAAACTTCTTGCGAGGCTATGCGGCGGGAATGAGTGCGGGTAGAGGAACGCATACTGATCGTGAATCTGTCGGTGAAAGCTTAAAGAACTCGTTATTGAATCCGAAGCTGAATACCAATTGGTATGCTGGATCGCACATGATGGGAGAAACGATTCCCAAAGAGACGAATAAAATAACCCTAGATCCTACGAAGAAAGATGCACATGGCTTGCCATTAATGCACATGGATGTTTCCTATGACGATAATGATGATAAAATGGTCAAGGATTTTATCGAGCAATTTACGGAGATGTATACCAAAGCTGGATTTACCAACATTCGTACCCGTGATTCAAAACAAGCGCCCGGATTAGATATTCATGAGATGGGTGGCGTGCGTATGGGCGCAGATCCGAAAACATCGATGTTGAATAAATGGAATCAAATGCATGCGGTAAAAAATGTGTTCGTAACAGATGGGGCATGTATGACTTCAACTTCGACGCAGAACCCTTCACTGACTTACATGGCGCTTACGGCACGTGCTGTTGATTATGCGGTAAAAGAAATGAAAAAAGGGAATTTGTAGGTTGATGAAGACATTTTTAAGGAAGACGGCTGAGCATTTGTGGGCGGAACATGGGATAGATGAGCTGCAAGATATTGCGGTGGTCATGCCCTCCCAGCGTGGTGTTTTATACCTTAAAAAAGAGTTAGCCTATTTAGGTGATCGGCCATTTTTGGCACCACATTTTCATACCATTGAGGAGTTTGCGTTGCAGATGACGCAGTCGGAATTAGTGGACCCAATTCAATTGCTACTTGAAGCATATTCATGTTTCAAGGAAGTGGATGCACAAGTAGATTTTGATCGATTTATTACGTGGGGCCAACTGATGTTGAAGGATTTTGATTCCATCGACATGTATTTAGTTGACCCACGCCAAATGTTTGCTTTCTTATCCGAGGTGAAAACCTTGGAACGCTGGGGTGAAACCTATGGGGAAAAGGATACGCAGAAGTACATTACAACGCATACGAAGGCCTATTTTAAGTTATACGATCATTTGTTGGAGGTATACGGCCGACTGCAAACGCGATTAACAGATTTAGGTTTGGCGTATCGTGGGATGGCCTATCGGGACTTAGTGAATCGCTTAGTCGCTGGTAGAGCATTAGCCAAATCCTATAAAAAAATCTATTTTATTGGTTTTAATGCCTTATCCAAATCGGAAGAGGAAATTATTCGCTTGTTGATTCGTCAAAATTTGGCAGAAACAATTTGGGATGCGGATGCCTATTACATTGAAAATAGATATCATCGGGCTGGTCATTGGCTTCGTGATTATGCCAAAGCTGAGTCTCCCAAGTTTTTATCACGTGGTCCGTTCAAATGGATGGGGCGCGATTTATTGGAGAATCCCAAGCGGGTTGAACTCATTGGAACCGCTAATCCGAGTGCTCAGGTATTCATTGCTTTGGATACGATTCGAAAATGGCAAGCAGAACATGGATCGGAGGAACAGGTGGCTTTGGTGTTAGCGGATGAGGGTTTGTTGGATCAAGTTTTGTTGTTTATTGGTGAATTTAAGGATCGCTTAAATATCACCATGGGTTATTCGCTGAAGAAAACGGCTATTTTTTCGTGGATGACCAAATGGTTTAAAATCAAAAAAATGCATGCTGATGGGCGTATTTCCATGGCGGCTTTTCAAGAATTTATTAGGCATCCATTGAGTCGACATGTACAAACGGATGTGATGAAAAAAGATTTTATCACATTCTGTGGCCAACATAAACTCTATGCATCCAGCACTGATTTAGCTACGTTAGTTGCCTCAGAACCTGTTTGGAAACGAATATTTCAAGAAGGTGATTTTAATGGTTTGTTGGCCGATTTTCTATTCATTGCCGATAAAATGTTGCGTTCCATTCCTGCCAAAGAGTGGGATGAAGATACGCAGGCGATTAGTCAGGTAATTTCCGTGCTGGAAACGATTCAAAAATCACTCTCAGGACATGACCCAATTTCCTTCAAGAGTGGTTCGTTATTATTGACGCAAATGGTCCAGCTGCAGAAATTGACTTTTGAGGGAGCTGAGAATCGCAGTTTACATGTCATGGGCTTGTTGGAAACACGAACCTTAGATTTTGATCGTGTGATCATTTTGTCGTTGAATGAGGGTAGTTTACCTGGAACTAGAAAGCGGGAAAGTTTAATTCCATTGGATATTGCCTCCATGTCGACGTTTGATTTACCTACGTTTACGCAGGCGGATGCGGTGGCGTCGTATCACTTTCACCGACTCCTTCAGCGGCCACGCGAAGTACATTTGCTCTATGTGATGCCATCTGAAAAATCGAGTGTCAAAGAAATGAGTCGGTTCATTAAGCAGCTTCAATTTGATTGGAAGTCTAAAAATCCTGCATTGGATTGGCATGAGCCGATGATTCAATTTAGTACATCAACCGCTGGAGAGGTTGTTGGCGACACCCGGATTGAAAAAACAGAAGATATCCTAAAGCAAGTTAAAGCGAATTTGGCTGGGCGCGGATTGTCGCCTTCAAGTATTGCCATGTTTTCGACCTGCAGTTTGAAGTATTATTACAGTCAGATATTGAATTTGCGCAAAGACCAGGAGGCAGAGGATGAGATGGGGGCGGATGTCTTTGGCACGTGGGTGCATAAGGTATTGGAAATCGTAGATGGGGAGATTTTAAATGAAGCGGATGGTTGGTATGATCAATCGAATGTATCAGAACGTTTGGCTAAACTGGATAAATATCTAGACGATGCCATGTTGAGCATTCAAGCGCGTGAGGGGGTATATGAGTTGGAAAAGGGCTTTAATTTTATTTTAAAGGAAGTTGCTAAGACAATTTTAGAACAATATTATTTGGCGGAAACAGCTTGGGCAGCGGAACGTGTTCAATTAATTGCCACAGAGAAGAAGTTTGAAACGCGTGTGTCTGTAGAATATGGTCAAGAGGATGTTGAAGTCAAATTAACGGGACGCGTGGACCGTTTGGACCGCGTGGGAAATACCTATCGGATTATCGATTACAAGACGGGGAAAGTCGAGAAGAAAGATTTAAAGGTTAGTGATTTGGGCTTGATGGATACGTTGACATCGGAGAATTTCAAAGCGAAGTTATTCCAATTGTGGTTTTATAAGTTTTTGTTTGCTGCTGAGTTGGGTAATCCATCGGAGCAGAATGTGGATATGTTTGCACGTATTTCAAAAGAGGGTCTTGAAATACAGCCAGGAATTATTTCTTTTCGAAATTTGGATGCTCACGTGTTACATGAGGAAAAGGGATTGTGGTTCGAGGAAGGTCAATCGTTGGCTTCATTTCAAACAGATTCAGTTGAGTTAATTCGCAGTTGGGTGCATCGAATTTTAGACCCATTAATTCCATTTGAAAAAACGAAAGATATTGCGAGTTGTCAATTTTGCGACTTCAAGGTAATTTGTCATCGGGAGATTTAAGTAGTAGTTTTGTGTTTTAAACTAATAAAAACATGACATTTCAAGAAATCAACGAGCGTATTACAGCTTTAGCTACTCAAAAGGGTGGTCAAGGCGTATCATTTAAATTTGCTTTTCCTTCAGGCATTATTGTAGTTAATTCGGACGGTACGGTAACGAATGAGAATGTAGACGCGGATTGCACTATTGCAACGACAGAAGAGAATTTTGCGGGATTATTGACCGGCGATTTGAATCCATTGATGGCTGTGATGACGGGTAAAGTGAAGATCTCCGGCGATATGTCGGTAGCGATGAAGCTTCAAAACCTACTTTAATGTTATTTCACGACACGATTGTGGCATTGGCGACACCCGCAGGGGTGGGGGCGATTGGGGTTATCCGTTTATCCGGGCCTGATTCGATTCCCCTCGTGAATGCTGTATTCAAGCCCAAAGACTTAACGAAACAGGCGTCTCATACGATTCATTATGGTCGGATTGAGGATGCTGGTCGGGTATATGACGAGGTGGTAGTGAGTTTATACATTGCCCCAAAGAGTTATACTAAAGAGGATGTGGTGGAGATATCGTGTCATGGTTCTCCGTTTATTCAGGAGAGTATTATTCAATTATTTGTGGAGAAAGGTGCGCGTTTAGCGCGGGCTGGGGAGTTTACCCAACGGGCTTTTATGCATGGTGCCTTTGATTTGGCGCAAGCAGAAGCGGTTGCGGATGTGATTGCGGCCGATTCAGCGGCGGCGCAAGCGGCGGCATTGCACCAGTTACGCGGTGGATTTTCGAATGAATTAGCGGCTTTACGTGAGCAGTTGATCCATTTTGCATCTTTGATTGAATTGGAATTGGACTTCGGTGAGGAGGATGTGGAATTTGCGGATCGTAAAGATCTGGAAGATTTGGTGAATCAATTGTTAGTAGCGATCCGACCGCTTGTTGACAGTTTCCGAGCTGGAAATGCCATTAAAAATGGTGTCGCCACAGTGATTGTGGGTAAACCAAACGCTGGGAAATCCACCCTATTAAATGCTTTGTTAAACGAGGAGCGTGCGATTGTTTCGGACATTGCAGGAACGACGCGGGATAGTTTGGAAGATTCGTGGGTATTGGGCGGAATAAAATTCCGTTTGATCGATACGGCAGGGTTGCGTGAAACCGAAGATGTGATTGAGGCGATGGGTGTGGAGCGAACGCAAGCATGGGTGAAGAAAGCGCAGGTTGTTATTTATATGGCGGATGCGACGACGGAAACGCCCGCATCGATTCAGGCTGGGGTAGAAGCTTTAGGGGATTTAGCTATTCCTATTATTCAGATATTGAATAAGAAAGATCAAGTAACCGCGGAATCATTACAAGCAATCGTACAAGAATTACCTTCGTTGATTTGCCTTTCGGCAAAAAATAAAGATGGCCTGGCCGACTTAGAGAAGGCTTTACTCGATGTGGTAGGCTTGGATCAAGTAAGTACGGGAGGAACTTTGGTGACTAATTTGCGTCATTACCAACATCTCTTACAAACGCAAGAAACATTAGAATCTGTACTTCGCGGATTGCGAACCGGATTGACAGGTGATTTGATTGCGCAAGACCTTCGCTATGCCTTACATGATTTAGGCGAGATTACGGGGCAGATATCGAATGATGACTTGTTGAAGAATATCTTTGGGAAGTTCTGTATAGGAAAGTAAGATTAGCTTGAACGATAAAACCCACCTGAAGTTCAAGTGGGTTTTATTCATTCATTAAACTAAAGTGTTATCCTTATTTTTTAGTTGTAATTTCAACTACACCGTTCGCGCCTTGATCAGCATATTTAGCTAGCGCTTTCGCACCCTTTAGTACATTGATGGATTCAATGGCATTTGGGTTTATTTTGTTCAAATCTAGATCTTTCATAATTGTACCATTCACAACAATGAGTGGTTTTATTTTGTCTGTTGGGACGGAAACAAATGAGACAGAATCTACTTTAATTTGCATCGGTTTTCCGCTCGGCCCACTTCCGTTTGCGACTCTTGTTGCCATGAATGTGGTACCATTTTTTTTGTTTTTAAATTCAAATGTATTGGAGTCTAGAGCAATTGCATCTACGAAAACTGCCAAATGTTGAATTCCTTTAGGTGGAGTTGGTGGTGTTGGGGCATTGGCTGGTGCTGGGGGAGGTGGCATATCTTTTGTAGCTACGGAAAACACTTTTTTACCTGATTTAGGGTCTGAAAATGTAGTCGAATCAGCACCCATGGTCACCATATAGGTTGCACCTTTTTGTTTCTTTGGCTTTTTTTCTTGGGCATTCACTTGAATGGAAAATAATGCCATGGCAGCAGCCAAAATCGGCAACACGGATACTTTTCTGAAGTAAACGTATTTGGGGTTTTTTGAGGTTGTTAGTAACATAATTCTACGTTTTAGAGATGAATAATAAAAAGAATGACTCGGGTTTAAAAATTCGTTTCCATAATGAGACTGCAGCATCATTTTGGCAAAAGTTTGTACATCGCCATGTTGAATGGCTTCGCGATCTGCGATAAATTCGTGAATGTTTTGAAGCTCTTTTTGGATTAGCCAGTGGAGAGGGTTGAACCAAGCAATGGATGCGGTTAGTTGGCAAAACAAGCGATCATAACTATGTTTTTGACGAATATGCGCTAATTCATGTTGGAATATTTTTTGCCCATGCTCACTCGATAAATCGATGGATTTTTTCCAAAAAAGTAGGTTGAGGAAAGAGAATGGTGCATTTTCCAAATCAGTTTCGATGATTTCAATACCATCTGACGATTTGACTTGATGCGTTCGTTTTATTTGGTAGATTTTAATGATGCCAAATGCCAGATAAGCTAGGAGCAGGGTAGAAATTCCTGCCGAAAAACGTAAGGCAATGAAATTCCAATCAGTTTGTTGGACTTCAGGAGTACGTTGGATTTCATTCAAATAAATCATCGTTTGACCTATGCCAGACACTTGATCTTCATTTACATGGAAAAAATCCAATTGGACGAAAGGGCCAACGAGCGAGATGAGTAAGGTGGCCAATAAATAAAATCGATTGTATTGATGTAGCAGTGTGTTTTTCAAGAACACCGTATAGTAGCCAAAGCAAATGCCGGATAGGGCAATCGATTTCAAGACATAGATGAAAATGGCAGAGCTAGTCATTTTGCTTTGATTTTAGTTGTTGGATTAAGGTTTCTAGGTCGTCAATGGACATTTGGTTTTTGTCCACTAAAAATGAAACGACGTTTGCATAAGATCCTTCGAAAAAGGAATCCGTAAGGCCGGCCATGCGTAAGCCTGAATATTCAGATTTACTGATTTTGGCGGAGTACAAATTGTTTCGATTTGGATTGGAGATTTGAACAAATTCCTTTTCAACAAGAATTTTTAATAACGTGGCTATGGTGTTCGAATGTGCTTTGGGTTCTGGTAATAATTCGATGATGTCTTTTAGAAAGCCACCATCAGGTAGGTTCCAAATAACTTGCATGATTTGTTCTTCTGCTTGCGTGAGTTTTTTCATGTGTTTTTCTTTTGCTTGGGACAAATGTATAACTAAAAATTTAGTTACAAAATATTTTCAACTAATTTTTTAGTTATAATTTTAAATTAGGTTTGAAATCGAATTTTAATCTACATTCCTTGTAAATTCGTTTGCTTAAATCTTTTTATGTCTGGTCAATTCATTACCATTCGTTTTATAGAGTTTAGCGGCTTTTCTGCCAGGCGTCATGCATTTGCAGAAATGGGTCGCTCGCTCGTTTCGGGATGGTCAGCGCCTGGACTTGTCTTTTCGAAGCATTTGGGAACAGGTGCAGGAAATGGTTTTTCGATTTGGCCTAATTTCGGTTTATATGCATGGTTGGGCGTTTGGGAGTCTCCTGAACATGCCAGTGAATTCTTTCAGCATGATGCGCGCTGGTTATCCTATTCGTCCCCTGCAAATCAAATATCGGGTTGGGATGCCATTCCATTCAAGGGAAAAGGGACTTGGAATTCCTTGCAGCCTTTTGATTTTTCAGCTCCTAATGAGGCTTGGGATGGACCTGTGGCCGTGATTACGCGCGCCAGTATTCGTTGGCATAAAGCCCTTTTATTCTGGTGGAACGTGCCTTCTGCGAGTAAGCATTTGGAAGGGAAAAAAGGTTTAACATATGCCAAAGGCGTAGGGGAGTTACCTTTATTCGAGCAAGCAACGTTTTCACTTTGGGAATCTGCGTCAAACTTAGATCAGTTTGCGTATCAGAGCAAAGAACATGCCCCGATGATCAAGAAGACTCGGCAGTATGATTGGTATAGCGAGGAGATGTTTGTGCGGATGAAGGTGGTGAAGCTAGTCAGTGGTCAGTAGTCAGTGGTCAGTAATCAGTAGTCAGTGGTCAGTATTCAGTAAAAATTAGTCCGAAATCAAACTTTTGATAGATTGACTCCGGACCATTTAATGACACTATCGCACTCAGTGAACTTAATACTAATTACTGACCACTGACTACTGATTACTGACCACTGATTACCTAATCGCCTCAACCCCTCTCGTCTTTGTTCTTATCCGAATCGCGTCTTGCACATCGTAGACGAAGATTTTGCCATCACCTACATTGCCCTCAGAGGCATTATCCAAGATGACATCAATACACTTTTCTAAGTTTTCATCGCTCACCACACAGATAATCATCACCTTAGGTAATAAAATCATCGACTTTTCAGTACCACGGTAAATTTCCGAATAGCCTTGTTGGAGCCCAGCCCCTCGAACCGGAACCACGGTCATACATGGAATATTTGCGTCAATTAAGCCCTTTTGAATGGCCTTTAATTTCGACGGCTTAACAATTGCTTCTATCTTTTTCATGGTTCTTATTCAAATGTTGTATACGATTCCACACCAAACTCTACCGCATCAATTCCCGCTGATTCTTCTTTATGACTCAATCGAATACCCATCGTCTTCTTCAAGGCCATGAATATCGCATACGTAGAGGTAAATGAGAATATCGAGATAACGGAAACTCCGATCAATTGCGTGATGAATTGTGCAGATTCTCCCGTGATAAATAATCCATTCTTTTGAGAGAATAAACCCACCGCAATGGTACCAAAGAAACCATTCACACCATGTACGGCAACAGCACCTACCGGATCGTCAACTTTCATTTTGTCCACAACTACCACCGCGATGTCCACAATTGTACCCGCAATAAAACCAATAATCAAGGCAGAATCCGCACTAACCACATTGCAACCAGCTGTAATGGCAACTAAACCTGCCAAAACCCCATTGATCACCATCGTAATATCCACTTTCTTATAGCGCATAAACGTGTAAAACATGGTCGCAACTCCTCCAGATGCAGACGCTAAGAAGGTGTTCGTTGCCACAGAACCAATTAAATCCCATTTGCCCACAGCTCCTAAAGTAGAGCCGGGATTAAATCCAAACCAACCAAACCACAGTATAAAGGCGCCCACGGCAGATAAGGTTAAATTATGACCCGGAATGGCATTGGGTGTTCCATCTTCATTGTATTTCCCTAAACGTGGTCCCAATACAATAGCTCCTGCCAAAGCGGCAAAACCACCCATCGAGTGAATAGCCGCCGATCCCGCAAAATCATTGAAGCCGCGTAAGGCCAACCATCCGTTTGGATTCCAAACCCAGTTGGCCGCCAACGGATATAAAAAGGCACTAAATATGACCACATAAACAGCATAGGACCACATTTTCATACGTTCAGCCACACCACCAGAAACGATGGAAATAGCTGCAACAGCGAATCCCATTTGGATGAACCAGAATAATGAGTTGGAGATCGTAAGACCTAATCCTAAATCACCCGACATGATTCCAATATCAAAGGCCCAATAGCCATTTGATTTTCCATAGGCGATTCCGAAGCCAACTAAATAGAAGGCGATACCTCCAAACATGATGTCAATCATGACTTTGGCGATAATACTTACGGCGTTTTTCGACCGGACAAATCCTGCCTCCAATAAGGCAAAACCTCCTTCCATTTGAAAAATTAGTGCTGCACACAGGGCAACCCAAACCGTATCAATAGCGTGTGATAATTCCACTTGCTGAGCAGCAAGGGTAGCAGATTCATTCATGGTTTTGTTCGTATATAATGCTTATTACCTGCAAAAATAAAAAACGATTTGGAATTTATGGCAATTAGCGTCAACTTTAATTTCTTAATTAAACCTATTCAACATGCTTAAAAAATTAACCTTATGGGGGATGACTTGTTTGTTTTCAACTAGTCTTTTGGCCCAAAATCCAGCCATTATTCCTGCTCCAACCCAAGCAACATTTAGTAAAGGAGCCTTCGCACTTGGAAATTCCCTCGTGCTTGCTGGGCCTAAATCCACTGAACTTACGACAATTTACGCGCATCTAACTTCGAAGTTGACGCAAGTCGCCGGTAAAAAAGTTCAATGGCTACCTGATCAAAGTTCCTCGGCCTCCATGGCCGCTATCCGATTTACCCTAAATTCAAAGCCAGATGCGGCGCTAGGAAATGAAGGCTATTCCTTGATTTCTGATGCGAAGGGCGTTCATATTCGGGCCAACAAGCCTGTTGGTATTTTTTATGGTATTCAAACATTAATTCAATTATTACCAAAGGAAATTGAATCAAAACAAGCTGTTGCAGGTGTTTCTTGGAAAGTTCCGTATGTGAACATCGTAGATGCACCCCGTTTTGCTTGGCGTGGCATGATGCTAGACGTTTCCCGTCATTTCTTCACAAAAGAGGAAGTGAAGCAATTTATTGATGAAATGGTCGCCTATAAATATAATGTGTTACACTGGCATTTAACAGACGATGAGGGCTGGCGTGTCGAGATTAAATCATTTCCCAATTTGACGAAAAAAGGGGCGTTTAATGTCAAAAAAGTTGGACACTTTACCGACTTTTCTAAGCCGCTTCCCAACGAACCACGCACATATGGAGGGTTTTATACGCAAGAAGAAATTAAGGAAATTGTTAAATATGGTCAAGATCGTTTCGTAAACATCATGCCAGAAATTGACGTTCCGGGTCACTCAATGGCTGCTGTAGCTTCGTATCCCGAGCTTTCTTGTACGCCTGATGCGGTCAATTATCAAGTTATCTCAGGTGAGCCGTTTATTGATTGGTCACATGGTCATCCAGAAGCTTTACAGGATAACACGCTTTGTCCGGCCAATGAAAAGGTCTATACCTTTTTAGATCAGGTGATGGGTGAGGTTTCATCCTTATTTCCATTTGAATACATCCACATGGGTGGTGATGAGTGCCCGAAGAACTATTGGGATAAAAATCCGCAGATTTTAGCCATGCGTAAAGAATTGGGTTTGAAAAACTCACAAGAAGTACAAGCTCATTTCGTTCGTCGATTAGAAAAAATCATCACTTCCAAAGGCAAGCGCATGATGGGTTGGGATGAAATTCTTGAAGGTGGTGGATTGCCCAAAAGTACCGCTGTCATGTCTTGGCGTGGTATGGATGGCGGAATTCAAGCGGCCAAAGATGGCCACGAAGTTATTATGACACCTAATAACCATGTGTACATTGACCTGATGCAAGGAGATAAGGCAATCGAGCCACCTGTATATAAAACGGTTCGGTTACGTGATTCCTATGCTTTTGAACCAGTTCCAGCAGGAGTCGATGCCAGATTAGTGAAAGGTGGGCAAGCAAATCTTTGGTCGGAGCAATTGTTTAATTACCGTCATTTGCAATACATGACCTATCCGCGCTCATTTGCCATTGCAGAGGCACTTTGGTCTGAACCTAAAAACCGTAATTGGGATAATTTTATTGGACGTGTTGAATCTCACATGGCACGTTTTGATGTAGCTCAAAAGAAATATGCGCCTAGTATGTACGAGCCTATTATTCAGGTAAGTCGGAATGCGCTGGGTGAATTGACGGTATTGCCATCGACCGAAATAAGCGGCCTAACGATTCATTATAGCTTTGATCATTCTTATCCTGATCAATTTTATCCAATGGTAAATGATGCAGTCGTTGTGCCTAAAGACGCTACGGTGATGAAAATTGTTACGTATAGAGGCAATAAAGCTATGGGAAGAACGATGGATTTGACAGTGGCTGACATGATTAAGCGCGCGAACTAATGTTGAAATATATCCTACTTTTTATTGCATTTTCGTTTGTAGCAAACGGGCAATTTGAAAAAAAGAGTTTTATGGGTGCAGATGGTAAAGCTTTACTTTATCAAATCCTGTATCCCAAAGACTATAAACCAGGCAAAAAATACCCATTATTAGTTATGCTGCATGGAGCAGGAGAACGTGGAGATGATAATGAGGCGCAAATGAAATACGGTAAAAATGTATTTTTGGACTCATTGAATCGCATTAATTTCCCTGCCATCGTTATTTTTCCGCAGTGTCCGAAAGATTCGTTTTGGTCCTCCGTTCAAATTAATCGGTCAACCGTCCCAACTACATTTGTTTTTGATTATACAGCGCCTATTAATTGGCCTTTACAAGCGGTCGTTGATTTGGTCAAATCAATTAAACATGACAAACGAAGAACGTATATCATGGGACTTTCTATGGGCGGTATGGGTACGATGGAAGCAATCTCGCGTAATCCCAAAATGTTTGCAGCTGCTTCACCCATTTGCGGTGGTGCGGATTTAAGCTATGTTTCAAAATATGCCAAACGCGTTCCGCTCTGGGTACATCATGGTGATGCCGATATTGTCGTCCCTGTACGTCATTCGCGTGAATTAGTGAAAGCGGTTCAAGACCAAGGCGTAGAAATTAAATATTCGGAGTATCCCAAAGTGAATCATAATTCATGGGATAATGCGTTCAAGCAACCTGATTTATTAAGTTGGATTTTCAGCCATCGTAAATGATTTTAAATCTTTTATTTATTCTCTTTTCGTATTTACCAGTCGGGGTCCCCAATATTTCGGGGGCCTCAACTGTTTCTACGACAAATTACTTAGCAGTCAAAAAAGGCTATGTCATGTCGTACAATGGGGCGGAAGGACGAGCGAATTGGGTCGGTTGGACTTTGAAGTCTTCAGATGTAGGACCTGTTGATCGGTCAAACCGATTTAGAGAGGATCTCGATTTGCCCCGTGGATTTAAGCGCGTAGATGATGATGATTACCGTGAGTCTGGTTATGATCGCGGGCATTTGTGTAATTCAGAAGATCGTACTTCCTCTGACGCATTAAATGAGGAAACATTCTTGATGTCCAATATGCTTCCTCAGACACCCGAACTGAATCGTGGACCGTTCAAATTTCTGGAAGCTTATTGCCGCAAATTAGTCTTGAAAAAGGGCCAATCCTTATTGATTTATTCGGGGGGTGTCGGAGCCAAGGGCCGGCTCGCTTCAGGTGTCCCTATTCCCATGTATGTTTGGAAAGCTGTTTATAGCCCCACAGAAGTGATTTATGTGCTGTTTCCGAACGAGCGTACCCTCTCAAAAAACTGGAATCAATATCGTGTCAGTAAAGACCGATTGGAAAAAATGACTGGATTTCAATTTCCTTAAAGCATACTTCTTGCTTGAGCTTTGGCAAAGCTTTAAGCTTTGCCAAAGCTAAGGGGAAGCCACGGTATTTAAATCAGCAAAACTGATAAAAGATAAAGCCCAGTCTCCCGGGCTTTATTTTATTTCAACATGTATTCGGCTAGTTTTTTAGCCGCTAAGAAATTCTCATATTCCAGCGGTGTTCTCCGGTTATTCGTATACTCATTATACAACCATGGATCTCCTAAGGCAAATACTTTCCCTTTGCCTACTTGAGCGACGGCCATGACCGGATAGCCTTGAAGTGTTGCTATTGACTTGGCAGTTCCCGATAATTTTAGGGTAGTGATTTCCTTGATGTAGACCTTTTTTATTGGGTCAAAAACGATATTACCCGGTTCGATTAACACCGTACCTTGTTCCCAATTACGCCCTTGTACAAAGTTTAAATTTGGTGCGACAAATTCAATACCGAAACGACGTGCCAAGATGTTGAATTGAGGTATTTCGCAATTCGTTGTATCATTAGCCAATAAAATTAAATTCCCACCTGCTTTTACCCAAGCCTCAATTTCATCTGCAGCTTTGGCATTCATGTAATTCGGTTTCGCTGTTTCTTTAGGGGAATCTGGATCTACGATAATGTACACAGATGCGCCTTTCAAGTTTTCACGGGTAGGTGAAACACCCAACGAATCTAAAGAGGCACCCAACTGCTCAAATTGAATTCCCCATAAATGGAAACCTGAATCTTTGCGATCTTCCCACGTATAGTGAAACCGTTGGCCATTTTTAGTCTCATGATTAAAGAAATAATCTAAAACCACTTTCTTGCCTTTGCCTACGCCAAGTTCTTTGGCAATTTCAATTTCTAATGACGCAAGGATGAATGGCCCAACTCCTTTTAGGTCGTCTTGCTTAAGTGGCTCACTTAAGTAGTATGCATACGATCCGTCTCGGTACGGTACACCGCCTAATCCACCAACGCTCACCGTTTTCTCTAAGTGAATATACCCTGCTGCATCTGTTGAGATGAAGTTTTTCACAGCTCCTACATACGCTTTTTCAGCGGCTGCTAAATAGGAAGCAGGCAAATATCCTTTGCGAGCCCCTTTGGCAAAAGCATAAATAAACATATTCGCTGCAGATGCTTCTAAATAATTTCCTTTACGCCCTGGAAAATTAGGTACTTGATACCAAAGGCCAGAGGTAGAATCTTGAATTTTAAGCAAAGCAGCAGATAATTCTTGCAATTGCTTGATTAAAATCTTGCGCCCAGGGTGATTCGCAGGCATATAATCCAATACATCCACTAAGGCCATTTCATACCATCCCATCGATCTTCCCCAGAAATTAGGCGAATGCCCCGTTTTTTTATCGGCCCAAGGTTGGACACGCGCTTGGTCATAGGCATGAATTAAAAGTCCTGTTTTAGCATCTAGCGCACCTTTATACATCAATTCAAATTGCTTGATAATGTCCGCCCAGTTATCTTCCCCGGTTATGGTGCCATATTCGGCATAGAAGGGCTCCAACATGTATAATCCGTCCAACCACATTTGATTTGGATAGCGTTGCTTATGCCAAAATCCGCCGTCTGAATCGCGCGGTTGAGCTGTGATTTGTGCACGTAGTTTGTCGGCCGCTTTCTTATAACGGACATCCCCTAATTCTTGATATAAATACAGCAGCATGCGCCCTGTCGTAATATTGTCCGAATTAAATTCATTGAAATGGTAGGTGCGAATGTTCCCTAGTTCATCAACAAAGCTGTCGATGTTCTTCTTGATGTAGTTGAAATATTTGGCATCTCCCGTGCGCTGGTACATTTTTTCCAAAGCTTTCAACAAAAGCCCTTGCTCGTAATCCCATCCGGCAGGTTTGCCCAATTTGACGGTAATTGAATCGGGATGGGTGTGCATGATGCTGGCCGACATGCGTTCGGAATAGTTTTGGCCATGTAAAACAAATCCCCCTATCAGCAGGAGGATTGAGAAAATTGATTTTTTCATATTAACGTAAGTCAGAAATTTCAGCAAAATCCATGTCGGTGTAATCCTTGTTTTCACCAGCCATGCCCCAGATAAAGGAATAATTTTTTGTTCCAGCGCCACTATGAATTGACCAAGGAGGAGAAATGATAGCTTGGTGATTATGTACCCACATGTGTTTCGTTTCTGTGGTTTCTCCCATCAAATGCAAAACTGCATGCCCAGGTGTTACATCAAAGTATAAATAAGCTTCCATTCGTCGGTCATGTACGTGTGCCGGCATTGTATTCCAAATAGAACCTGGTTCAAGGATTGTCAAGCCCATGACGAGTTGGCAAGATTGAATCCCCTCATTGTGAATGTATTTGTAGATTGTTCGGTGATTAGAGGTTTCTAAGGTTCCCAGGACAACCGTTTGTACTTGTTCTTTATCGAGTTTGGCACATGGATAATTTGCGTGGGCAGGAGAAGAAAGTAGGTAAAATAAGGCTGGATTTTCACTGGAATCAGAGCTAAAACTCACTTCTTTAGTTCCTCTACCCACATACACAGCTCCTAATTTATCAACGCTAAACGCCACACCGTCTGCTGTAATGGTACCTTTGCCGCCCACATTGATGATACCCAATTCGCGTCGCTCCAAGAAATATGTAGCGCGGAGTTTCTCCGGATTAGGTAAATGCAAGGTTTTGGCGACTGGCATGGCTCCGCCGATAATCATGCGGTCATATATTGAATACGTCAAATTTATTTGATCAGCGGAAAATATACGCTCAATCAAAAAGTTATCCCGTAATTCTTGATTTGTAAAAGTTGATACTTCTTTTCTACTCGCCTCAAATCTGTAATCCATAATGATATTAGTTTTTTATTTCAAAGCTAAATTACGTTCTTTTCTACTGTATCTTTAGGACTTATTCTGTCAAAATGTTTCAGGAAGAGTTAAATAAAAACATTCATCTACTCGGCTTTAGGCGTGTCGGATCTGAATTAGATCACTGGATACATGCGGATGTAGGCATTGAAATCTATGCGAATTACGTTGGGATGGAAGTACGATTGCCAATGAATAATCATTCTGGTGCCATAGAAATTTGGGAAGATATATGGACGACTCGGCATCCACAAGTGATGCAATTTTTGACAGGATTAACCAAGCCATTAAAATCGGTTTTTGCTCGAGATACCCGCATTGTACCTATTTCTGCTGAGGCTGCGCGCAATTTTTTGGATGCCAATCACCTCATGGGATTTTCTAAAGGAGCACTTTATGTAGGTTGTGTGGTGCCACCGCACCGACAATTCCGTGGTATTGGAAGCGAATTTTCTTGGGAGGGAAATCCATTAGTTGGCGTGGCTGTTTTTGGAAAACCCATGGTCATGAAGGAGGCAGGTATGGAAGGGGAGTTATCAGGTGAGTTAATCAAATTAGCCACCTTGTCGTCCATTCGTTTAGTTGGTGGTATTACCAAATTTCTGGACGCTTATCGTGCGATTCATCCAGTACAAAATGTGATGACGTATATTGATTTGGATTGGAGTTCGGGAAAGGGATTTTTGAGCATTGGATTTAAAGTGATTGAAAAGACTCCACCTTTGTTATTCAAATTAGTTGATGGTAAACGGGTTGCTGTTACGCAATTTGCGGATGCGGAAGTTTGGACGAAAGGGAATTTAAAATTGAGAAATTATTATGCCAACTAGCCTATTGGTTTTATTGGGGCCAACCGCGAGTGGCAAGACGGCATTGGCGGTTGACCTAGCTAAACGCTTAGATGGTGAAATAATCTCAGCTGATTCGCGGCAAATATACAAAGGCCTGGATATTGGTACAGGGAAAGATCTACTTGAGTACGGTGATGTACCTTATCACTTGATTGATCATCATACATTGGGAGATCATTATTCGGTAGCTCATTTTCAGAAAGAGGCCATCGATGCGATACAAGAGGTACTCAGACGTGGAAAACAGCCTATTTTGTGCGGTGGGACGGGTTTGTATATCGAGGCTTTATTGGCCAATTATTCCTTTTCACATGTTCCTCATTTTTTAGAGGAGCCTATTTTATTCGATTTTCCTTACCGTGTTTTTGGTTTGAATCCGGAATTAGGTATTCGTCGTGAGCGAATTTCTTCTCGATTCCAAGCTCGACTAGCAGCGGGTTTAATTGAGGAAGTGGAAGGATTATTAGCTCAAGGCGCAGCGGAAGCAGATTTTATACGCTTGGGATTGGAGTATAAATGGATTGTCCAGTATTTACGTGGGGAAATATCGCGTGAACGTTTTGAAGAAGGATTAGAGGTGGCCATTCATCAGTTTGCGAAGCGGCAGATGACCTATTTTCGCAAGATGGGAAAGGCTGGTATTTTAATTTCGTGGATTCCGGAGAGTCTTGATTTTCAGGGTAAAAGTGATTTTGTCTTAAAAAATATCTAAAATTATCAGTTCACGTATTGCAAAATGTACAAAAAGACCTTACTTTTGCATTCTCATTACGAGACAGAGAGTTGGCAGAGTGGTCGATTGCGGCAGTCTTGAAAACTGTTGACTGTTACAGGTCCGGGGGTTCGAATCCCTCACTCTCTACCAAAAGCGAAGCGCAAGTTTCGCTTTTTTTGTTTCTATCAATTTTGGCTAAATTTCGAGTATGAAATTATATTTGGTCCCTACGCCTATCGGCAATTTGGAAGATATTACTTTACGGGCGATTCGTGTTCTTAGTGAAGTGGACGCGATATTGGCAGAAGATACACGGACATCGGGGACTTTGTTAAAGCATTTAAATATCTCCAAACCTCTTTATGCCCATCATGCGCACAACGAGCATGCCGGTGTGGCGGGCATTGTTAAACTAATTAAAGAGGGTAAATCATTAGCGTTGATTTCAGACGCAGGTACTCCCGGCATATCAGATCCTGGATTTTTATTGGTGAAAGCCTGCGTAGAACAGGGTATCGAAGTGGAGACGCTACCGGGATCTACGGCCCTAATTCCAGCCTTAGTCAATTCAGGATTTCCGATAGATCGTTTTGTATTTGAAGGGTTTTTGCCGCATAAAAAAGGCCGACAAACCCGTTGGAAGGCCATCGCGGAAGAGGAGCGGACAACGGTTTTGTATGAATCTCCACATCGTTTAGTGAAGGCATTGGAACAAATGGTCGAATTTGTAGGAGCTGATCGGCCAGTGATGGTGGCTCGCGAATTAAGTAAAATGCATGAGCAAATGGTCCGTGGTACAGCAGCCGAGGTATTGGCTTATTTTAGTGCCCATCCAGATAAAGTACGTGGTGAAATTGTGATTGTTATTTCAGGAAAATAAATGAAAAAGTTTCTATTTTTTTTACTGATTTCTATCGCTGCTAAAGCTCAGTTGAGTTCTAAAGCGGAAGTGGTTTTAGTTACTGTGGCACCTGGAAATGAATTGCATTCGGCTTTTGGTCATACGATTTTATGGATTAACGATCCAAGTAACGGGATTGATCGAGCCTATAGTTATGGAACATTTAATTTCAACACAGAGAATTTCTATCTGAAATTTTTGATGGGTACATTGCCCTATACCATTTCGGTGCATTCCATGCAGGACGAGTTTAATTACAATATACAGTATGAAAAGAGGGGGATGATTGCTCAAAAGCTTGAGCTTGATTCGCTACAGAAAAATGCCATTCTTAAAGATTTAGAAACGAATTTATTGCCGGAGAACAGGGAGTATGCTTATAAATTCTTCTATGATAATTGTTCCACGCGGATACGGGATATGATTGAAAAAAATGCCCCTGGAAAATACCGCTGGACGCAAAATCCTACGCTCGAGGGAAAATCATATCGAGATTGGATGAACAAGTACTTAGCTCCTAATTCTTGGGTGACTTTGGGTATGAATCTAGCCTTAGGTGTTCCTTCCAATGTTACAGCAACAGCCTATCAGTCTTGTTATTTACCAGATAATTTATCCTCGGCTACGAATTTGTCCAAAGGATTGTCTGCTAATCCGGTGAGTTTATTTGATGCGGAAGCTGCAGGGACTAAAAGTTTTGATTTCATAGGTCCCTACCTGATATTGGGTTTGCTAACTTTACTTGTTGGCTTTTTATCATACAAAAATTCTTTTCCTTTTGCCGCGGATGTAGCTTTATTTACTGTTTTTGGCTTATTAGCCTGGTTCATATTTTTCTTAGGCACTGCGACCAATCATGAAGTGATGGCTTACAATCCAGCTTCGCTCATGTTGTTCCCTTTGAATTTTCCACTCGTGATTTGGTTTGTGCAGAATCCAGTCAAGTGGAAGTTTTACATTCATATGGTTACGGTTTTTAGTCTACTAGGAATCGTCTGGTGCGGTTTTCAGTTTTGGCCTATGTTGTTAGTCGGATTGCCTATTTTTTTCCGTTTGTGTAGCTTATCCTTCATCAAAAAATAAATGCGTTATCTTTTTCTTCTCATATCTTTTTGTGGTTTTTCACAGGAGGTTTTTAAGCCGCTAAATCCACAGAAAGAATTTCAGCCATTAAAAATTGAAAGCAGTTTAAAAGCGGATGGGCTTTTGGATGAAACTGAGTGGCAAAACGCGCCATCTGTAAATCTGGATTTTCAAGTGGAGCCTTTTCAAGGGCTCAAGGCTTCGTTTAATTCAACGGTGAAAATGCTTTATAATCACCAATTTCTTTATGTAGCTGCTATCCTAAAAGACACTGTTGGCAAAAATGCATTTCGCGCGCCTAATTTAAAACGTGATTATACCTTTACTGAGAACGACTTATTCGGTATTGCAATCGATGGGTTTAATGATAAACGGAATGCGCTTGTTTTACAATCGAATGCCTATGGAGCGCAACGAGATCTATTGGCTTTTGATGATCGAGCTTTTGATATTGATTGGGATGGATTGTACCGTGTCAGAACCCAACGTAGTGATTCATCTTGGGTGGCAGAATTTGCCATTCCTTGGCAGACCCTGCGTTACCCCAAAACAGATGGAAATAAGGCACAAGATTGGGGTATTAATTTCTTTCGGGTAAGAAGATCGAGCAATGAATTAAGTGTTTGGTCGCCGCATCCGCGTTCGATGAGTCCATTGCGCATGGATTATGCGGGAAAATTAACGGGGATTATTCCTCCACCACCCACGTCAACGAATATTCGATTTAATCCTTATTTACTACAAGTGTCAACTAAATCGGAAGGAACTGAAATAGGGAATGCGCGTAATGCCGACTTAAAATTAGGTGGAGAGATTAAATGGGCCATAAGTCCTACAACTGTCATGGATATTACCTTTA
>NZ_JBILJM010000028.1:0-32012 GCF_044377215.1 Aquirufa sp. | reverse complement strand
CGGGAAAGTAAGTAAGCTCCAAGTTATTTAAGAAAGACCTGCACCGAAAGTGTGGGTTTTTTTATGTCAAAAAAGTAGTCAGTGGTCAGTGGACAGTCGCTAGTCACTAGTCGTCAGTCACTAGTCGTCAGTCACTAGTCGCTAGTCCAGAGGAGAAGTTTGATGTAAGAAGTAAGAGTTAAGAGGTTCATGTTACCTCCGGACTAATCTCCTTCGGACTGACGACTGGACACTGATTACTGACTACTGATTACTGACAACTAGCGCAAGGCAATTTTTTTATTATCTTTGATTAATGAATCGTTTTTATTTTATTAGCCTGCTCTGTCTCTTGGCGCCTCTCTCTTATGCAGGGCCATTTGCACATTTCCTTAATCCAATTACCAAGCAAGCAAATCGGATCGACTTTGGTACCAAAACGTTTCAAGTACTTATTGACAAAAAACACTGGGTTGACGCTGGTGCCATTACCATCGATTCACTATCCTTCTCGGAAATTCGGAAAGAATCCGAATTTAGATCGATTGCGACAAACACGCCAAATGAATTTATTCTTTTTTTAGAATGTACCAATCAGATTTTTAATCTTAACCTTACCTCCAAAACGATTAAAAGACTTGATCACACTTATTTTCGAGGAGATAATTGTGGAGCATTTACTTTCTTTCGTAAAGGTCAATACTACCAGGTCGGCGGATATGGATTTTGGGAAACAAACAACCACATCAGCTACTTTGACTCCCAGATTAAAGAATGGGAAGGGGTTGCTGTTAGTGGCGATGTCCCCTCAGGTGTTTACCGCGGTTACACGGCCTACCTACCTGAACAAGACAAATTGATTACTTTATCAAATTTTTCAAACGACATTAGTCATACTTTTGGAACTCTTGATTTAATTAATGAAATATTCGAGTTCTCTTTTGCCACTAGAACTTGGAAAAATCTTGGTCAAATTACCCATCCTTACCTTAAAGATGTTTTATCTAAACTACCTGTAGATAGCCGCACTCGTGTCTTATATACAGGCAAGTATTTTGTTATTTTTCCACTAGGTTCTAAAGGTCATGTGACCATTACATTTATAGATCCTCGCGATCTACGTATTTACGAATACGAAGATATCAATATGGAATATTCACGATTTCCTTTCTTCAGTATGACCGTTGAGAAACCCAATATTTTTTTCCACAATGAATGGGTATTGGGTACTAAATATTCGAATGATATACATCTTGTCAACGAATCAAAGCTGGTTAATTTTCATGAAATAGCCAAAAAAGCTAAATTCCTAGGCTACCTTACGGATAAACCTTGGTATCAAAATAATTGGTTTTTCGCCGCCATCCTTTTAAGCCTATTCTTTGTTTTCTATTGGATTGCTCGTAAACTCTTTGGTCAAAGAATTCAAACCAAGCAACCTGATATAATACCACCTAACACCACTCAAGTCGCTAATCATTTTGATAAGTTGCAAGTTGACCTACTCATAAATTTTTATCATCAAAGTGCGCATGATGGACTCAATGTAGATCAAGTAAATGAGATATTAGGTATTAATCAATTAGGGGCCGATACCCAGCGATTCCGCAGGTCACACGTAATCAAAGACCTTAATTCGAAATTGGCCCTATTAACAGGGGAGAAAAATGCCATCTTGCGCGTTAGCTCACAACTTGATAGGCGTCAGAAACGCTATCAACTAAATGAAAATGTGAAAGATTATATCAAAAATGAACTATCCCTGTAAACTGCAAGGCTTACAAATACCCTGAATCAATAAATTACTTTCTTGCTTAATGAAATGTTCCGGTAATGGAATATTCGGGATATGTACTGTTTCCAGGCATGTCGTTTGGCCACATTGAACACATTTAAAATGTACATGATCATGCTGATGCTGATGCCCATCATGCCAACAAACAGTTTTGCACAAAGCATATTTTATACTCCCCTGATCATCTAAAACCTTATGGATCATTCCCGATGTCAAGAAGGTTTTTAATGTCCTGTAAATGGTCACCCGATCAAACTGAGCTACTAAATGTTGCTCGACATCTCCCTGGCTTAAGGCATAACCAGCATCCTCAAATGCACGAAGCACCGCCTCTCGGCATGGGGTATTTCGTAACGAATAGGTAGCTAATTTTGTCATCCTAAATGTTCTGTTTGTAACGAAACCATTTTACGGTAAACACTTTGCTTCTTTGCCAGCAACTCCTCATGCGTTCCAGCCTCAACAATTTTACCTGACTCCATCACGATAATTTGATCCGCTGAACGAATCGTAGACAAGCGATGCGCAATGATTAAACTCGTCCTATTTTTCATTAACTCCTCCAGAGCCGACTGTACCCACTTTTCAGATTCAGAGTCCAAGGCACTCGTTGCTTCATCCAAAATTAAGAATTTTGGATCACGTAATATAGCACGCGCTATTGCAATCCGTTGGCGCTGGCCACCCGACAACTTAACTCCACGCTCACCCACCAAGGTATCCCACTTCTCAGGAAACGACTCAATAAATTCACGCGCATACGCCTGCTCTGCCGCATGTTCAATTTCATCTTGTGTTGCGCCCGGCTTACCATACGCAATATTTTCACGGATACTCCCTCCAAACAATAATACCTCCTGCGGTACAAGAGCTAACATCTTTCGCCACGCATTCGCCGAATACGCATTGATATTCCTGCCATTTAATTCAATTTCCCCCGAATTAGGCTCATAAAAACGCATCATTAATTGTGCCAACGTGGATTTTCCCGTTCCAGAAGTACCCACAATCGCCACTTTTTGACCCGGTTCTATTCGTATAGAAATTCCCTTCAAAATTTCAACCGAAGGCCTACTCGGATACGAAAAGTGGATGTTTTTGAGCTCAATCGTGCCAAAGTCTATCGCAACATTTTCTGTTTTATCCTCCAAATGTACCTCCGAAGGATCCTCCAAAATTTCTAATATCCGATCCGAAGCCCCAATCGTCTTTTGTAACTGCGCGTAAATATCACCCAATCCACCAACTGACCCGCCAATAAATGCCGTGTAAAAGATAAAGGTTAATAAATCCGCTAAGATCATATCCCCCTGTGCAACCAATTGAGCACCATACCACACTACGCCAACAATCCCACCAAACAAAGCAAAAATCACAAAACTCACAAAACCACCCCGCATCGTCGCCGCCCGTAAAGCCGCTTCAATTACTTTATTCAACGATTGTGCATACCGATTAACTTC
Source organism: Aquirufa sp. (assembly GCF_044377215.1). Taxonomy (GTDB): domain Bacteria; phylum Bacteroidota; class Bacteroidia; order Cytophagales; family Spirosomataceae; genus Aquirufa. The sequence continues at coordinate 28,775 of NZ_JBILJM010000028.1, read as the reverse complement.
ATACCCCTCATTCGTAAATGACTTAACCGCCTGTATCGATTGAAATGTTTCCTCCACGATAATATTCGTTGCAGCTAATTCATCCTGCGACTTCTTTGAAATCTTGCGAATAAATTTTCCAAATACGATCGCTGCAACAACTAGTAGCGGGAACGTAGCCAGCATAAACAGCGTTAACTTCCAAGACAAATACGTAATTAGCGCGATGCCGCCAATTAAGGTAAATATTTGACGGAAAAATTCTGCCAAGGTGATCGATAACACATCCTGTAACTGCGTAATGTCCGACGTAATCCGACTCATCAATTCTCCCACGCGCCGTTTTTCAAAATTAAAAATAGGCATGGTAATAATCTTTGCATAAAGTGTTTGACGAACATCTCGCATCGATTTTTCAGAAACTTGGGCAAATGTGTAAATTCTAAAAAAGGATAAAATCGCCTGCACAATCAAAATCGCAAAAAAGAAAATTGTCACCTCATTAATCAAGTACTTAGACTTCCCTTCTATAACCTTCGTCATTTCCCCTATCAACAAAGGAAAACTCATCGTCGTCAGATTAGAAAGTAATAAGAACATCATGCCGAATCCAAATGTCCACTTGTACGGAATGACAAATCGGAATATTTTCAACGCCTTTTGTAAGCCTTTTTTATCTACCTTGACTTTGTCCTTAGGATCGACTCCCGTACCCATTTTCTCGTGTCGTTTTGCCATGGCTTAGTTCGTCTTTAATGCCTCACCGCGGTAGGCCGACTTTAAAAATATGCGATTAAAATCTTGATCAGCCATAATTTTTGAAATGCTGAGCTTTGGATTAGCCGCCCAGTAATGCTGCACAATGGTATAACCTACCCAGCGCCCTATCGAACCTGGACATGCTGGACCAATTTCTGGTGTTTTTGGTCGCTCACCTAAATATCTACTTTTAATTAATTCTTCTTTGTTAAACAATAACTTCTTATCAATAAAATATTCCCATACCTGTTTCTGGAAGGCATTTGTCTCTAACAACTCTTGCGCCGTATAGCCAAATAGAAGGCTGTCGGCAACTTCAGGTACGATTGTTTTGGTAAACGCATAGCCCTTTCCATACCAAATCATATCACTCAGTAAGCTGTGATCTTCCTCATTTTGCTTATTTAAAAACGCAGAATATTGGAGCATAACTTGGCCTACTAACGCCCGAGGTTCCAGTCGGCGCATTTGATAATCATACACATTTGGAGGTAGATATAAACCTTTTTTTCCCATGAAAAAATCCAAGCCAATAACAATAAGCGAGTCTGATACTTGAAGGTGTTGGGCCGTAAATTCACTTCCCAATCCGCCAAAACCAGAAAAGACGGTGCGGATTTTTGGCGTTTTCATGCCTGGAAACTCCTTTTGTACACGCTGAAAAGCAATTTTTAACTCTTTTTCCAAGCGACCTCCGCCAAAGAAACTACTATCCTGACTTTGGTCGTAAAATTTTCGTAGGGCTGGATTATTAAATAATTGATATAAATCGCGCGCTAGCAAAGGTGTTTTTTCTGGTGGGCAACTAAAATAACCAACAGCAATTTCAGGATGCTTTTTGAGTATCGAATCTACAGCAAGCGCTGATGAGGCGTTTGCAAATGATCGATCCAATCGCTGCATGTCCCATTTGATTTCAGGTAACGCGGGAACCTTATCCTCTTTTTTAGAAGAACACGATGCGAAGCAAAAACCAATAAAAAGCGCGAACCAATATTTCATTATCCCAATCTTCCTAACAGCTCTTGTAACGATTTAATCTTATTCTCGGTATCCGAAAGTTTTTGGCGCTCACGCTCAACCAAATCAGCCTTCGCATTTTGAACGAATTTTTCATTGGCTAATTTCGCTTCAACTGATTTTTTGAAACCCACTAAATAAGCTAATTCCTTCTCAGATTCAGCTTTTAATTCCGCAGGATCCTCGTCGTTTGCCATCGGAACAAAGAACTGATCTGACTTCACCACAAAAGTCTGTGCATCCGTAATCGGTGCAGCAATAAAACTAATCGATTCTAAATTGGCCAATTTCAACATGATGGCTTCAACTGCCGCAAAAGCCACTGGTTGTTCTGATTTAATGCAAAGTGGTAAAGCTAATTTTGGTGATAATTGCTTCGAATTACGAATCTCTCGCACCTTCGTTACGACCTCAAACACGACATCAAATTGCGCGACTAAAGCTTCGTCAACTTTGCCCGCTGTAGGGTACTCGGCTGTGCAAATAGTGCCTTTTTCGCTTCTAGGGGCAATCGATTGCCAGATTTCCTCCGTGATGAATGGCATGTACGGATGCATTAAGCGCATTAACGAATCAAATAATCCCAATGCCGCATGCAAGGTGTCTGCGTGAATTGGGCTTTGATAAGCTGGCTTAATGATCTCCAAATACTTTCCGCAGAAATCATCCCACACCAAGTTGTATATACTTAACAATGCGTCTGAAATACGGAACTTACTGAAGTGGTCTTGAACGTCAATAATCGTTTGGCTTAATTTGGATTCGAACCATGCGGTCGCTAACGTATGCTCTGGCAATGATGCTCCAGGAACAACCTCCAAACCTTTTAAAAGACGGAATGCATTCCATATTTTATTGGAGAAGTTTCTTCCTTGCTCACATAATTTTTCATCAAATAACAAATCATTTCCTGCAGGTGCGGAGAACAACAAGCCCGAACGAACACCATCAGCACCGAATCTTGCAATCAATTCCAATGGATCAGGGGAATTGCCTAAGGACTTCGACATTTTACGCCCTTGCTTATCCCTTACAATTCCAGTCAAGTATACATTCTTAAATGGCAATTCATCGCGCCATTCATATCCCGCCATAATCATACGAGCCACCCAGAAGAATAAAATATCGGGTCCCGTAACTAAATCATTGGTCGGGTAATAGTAATTAATCTCCTCATTATCCGGGTTTTCAATTCCGTCAAATACCGAAATTGGCCATAACCACGACGAAAACCACGTATCCAACACATCCGGATCTTGCGTTAAATCATCTTCCACCAAAGCGAATAATTGGTATTTATCTCGCGCTATGCGCAAGGCTTCTTTTTTGCCTTTCGCCACAATCACCGTTCCATCTTCCATGTAAAACGCAGGGATTTGTTGGCCCCACCACAACTGCCTTGAGATACACCAGTCACGCACATTTTCCATCCAAGAACGGTACGTATTTTTGAATTTGGCTGGGTGTAATTGAATGTTGTCATTCATGACATTATCTAACGCCGGCTTCGCCAACTCCTCCATTTTCATGAACCATTGCAAGGATAATTTCGGTTCGATGACCGCACCTGTACGTTCAGAAGTTCCTACGGTCGATTTGTATTCATCCGTTTTGACTAAATAACCTTCTTCGGTTAATTGCTTTACGATACGTTTACGTGCTTCGAAACGATCAACACCCACAAATAATATAGCCTTTTCATTCAATGTGCCATCGTCATTCAAGATATCGATTACGGGTAATTTATGTTTTAAGCCTAATTCGTAGTCATTTAAATCGTGGGCAGGGGTTACTTTTAAGCAACCTGTTCCAAAATCCAGCGTCACATATTCATCTGGAATGATGCTGATTTCACGATCGATTAATGGAATTCTTACCTTTTTGCCATGTAAATGTACATAGCGTTCGTCCCCTGGGTTAACGCAAATTGCGGCATCGGCCATGATCGTTTCTGGTCGGGTTGTGGCAATCGTCACAAATCCAGAGCCGTCTACTAAGGGATATTGGATATGGTATAATTTGGCCTGAACATCTTTGTAAATCACTTCCTCGTCCGACAAAGCTGTTTTTCCCTGCGGATCCCAGTTGACCATTCGGACGCCACGGTAAATCAAACCCTTGTTATATAAACGCACAAAGGTGTCTATAACTGCCTCATACAAAGATGGTTCCATCGTAAAACGGGTACGATCCCAGTCACATGAAGCACCTAATTTCTTTAATTGGTCGAGGATAATTCCGCCGTATTTGTCCTTCCATTCGAAGGCATGTTTCAAGAATTCTTCGCGGGTTATGTCTTTTTTCTCAATGCCTTTTTCTTTCAGCATGGCTACGACCTTTGCTTCTGTGGCGATTGAGGCGTGGTCGGTTCCAGGGACCCAACAAGCCTCTTTGCCTTCCATACGTGCTTTTCTGATTAAAACATCTTGAATTGTATTATTCAACATGTGCCCCATGTGCAACACCCCTGTGACATTGGGTGGCGGAATGACGATGGAATATGCTTCCTTTGCTGGGTTAGGTTTCGAAGCGAAGACCTTGTTTTCCAACCAATAAGCGTACCATTTTTGTTCGATTTCCTGGGGGGCGTAATTTTTATCAATCATAAAAGCAATGCGGTCATATATAGCCCACAAAGATAATTGAATTATGCCAAAGCAGGCGGTCGATTTTTAAAACAATTCCGTGTAATTTTGGGTTAAAATTCAAAAAGTTTCAAATGGGAATTCTCTTGTGGTTGGTGACATTTATTGGCATGGAAGGTATGGCTTGGCTAACGCACAAGTACATTATGCATGGATTTATGTGGCGCTGGCACCAGTCACATCATGTACATCATAATAATCCGGTTGAGAAAAATGATTTATTCTCGGTTGTTTTTGGTATTTCATCTACACTCACGATCATCGCAGGAGCTGAGATTCCTGAACTTTGGCCCTTATTTTATATCGGATTAGGCATTGCGACTTACGGAATCTTCTATTTTATTTTTCATGATATTATCGTGCATCGTCGAATCAAAATCAAATACAAAGCGACGAGTCGGTACATGAAGCGAATTATGAAAGCGCATTATGTGCACCATGAAGTACATACGAAAGAAGGCGCACAGGCTTTTGGTTTCCTGTACGCTCCTAAGAAATTTCAATAAGTTTTATTGAACGAACCCTACGCCAACTGTTGAATTCGAAAATTCATCGATCAATATAAAGGCCCCATTGGATGGGTTTTTTGCATACACATCTGCACTAATCGGTTGTGCCGTACGCAAAGCAATGCGCCCAATTTCATTCAATTTCAGCGAATCGACACCTTCGGTGGCAGTCTGCGCAACCACGTCTAAGCGCTCCGTGATTTGCGAAATCTTCGCTTTAGTGATGTTTATGCCGTGCTGTAATAAATACGTATTACCTGGAGTAAGTGCTTGGTGATCGAGCCAACAAACCTGCGCGGCGAAGTCTTTTAATTGTGGGGCAGCGGTCTCGCTGGCTAAAACAAGCGTATTTCCACGTGAGATATCGATGTCAGTGGATAAAGTAATAACCACAGAATCACCAGCTTTGGCATTTGATAATTTTGTTTCAAATTTTTCGATCGTTGCGATGGTACTTTCTTGGCCCGTAGGCAATACACGAATCGCATCGCCCACTTGGAACGTACCAGAACTTATTTTACCTGCGTAACCACGGAAATCGTGGTAGGCTTCGGTCATGGGTCTTATGACAAATTGTACCGGAAAGCGTGCAGAGGCATGGGCTAAAGTCTCCGCATATTCAAATGCTTCCAATTCGTCTAAAAGTGTATTGCCTGTAAACCAAGGCATGTGTTCTGCTTTGGTCGTAATATTTTGACCGTATAATGATGAGATGGGTAGGAAGCTAACATCTTGTCCCTCGAATGTTGTCTGTGCTACGAGTTCGGTTAAACTTGCTTTTATTTCCTCAAAAGTGGATTCTTGGTATTGAACCAAATCCATTTTGTTTATACAAATAATCACTTTAGGAATTCGTAGCATGGCCGCGATTGACAAGTGGCGTGCCGTTTGTTCGACTAATCCTTGGCGCGCGTCTACTAAAATCAAAGAAACCTTCACATTAGATGCCCCAGTTACCATGTTTCGCGTATATTCCACGTGACCTGGCGTATCTGCAATGATGTATTTCCGGGTTGGGGTAGAAAAATAAATGTGTGCTACATCGATAGTAATTCCTTGTTCACGTTCTGCGATGAGGCCATCGGTTAAGAGGGAAAGATCTAAGAAATCTAAGCCTTTACGTTTTGAAGCGGTTTCGAGGGCTTCAATTTTATCTTTGGTAATTGAATTTGTCTCGTATAATAAGCGGCCGATCAAGGTGCTTTTCCCGTCATCAACAGAACCGGCGGTTGCTATGCGTAATATATCCATTGTCTTTTTTCGCTTACGTTAAAAATACCCTTGTTGCTTTCTTTTTTCCATCGCTGCTTCCGAACGTTTATCGTCGATCCGCGCACCTCGTTCCGAAATTTCTGCGGAAAGAATCTCTTCAATAATCACGTCGATTTCGGTTGCATCGGAGGCAACGGCGGCGGTGCAGGTCATGTCGCCAACGGTCCTAAATCGGACGGTAGCTTCAAATGGAATTTCATCTGCTTCCTTGTTCAGGTGGTCTGAATCAGCCCAAAGCATGCCATCGCGTTCGATTACTTGGCGTTTGTGCGAGAAATAGATCGATGGAATTTCCATTTTTTCTTCTTTGATGTAGTTCCAAACATCTAGTTCGGTCCAGTTGGATATCGGGAAAACTCGCACATTTTCGCCTACGGAAATACGGCCATTCAGCATATCGAATAATTCGGGCCGTTGGCGTTTGGCATCCCATTGGCCGAAGTCATCACGAACAGAGAAAATCCGTTCTTTGGCTCGGGCTTTTTCCTCGTCGCGGCGCGCTCCACCTATGCAGGCATCAAACTTAAATTCTTCAATCGTATCTAAAAGTGTCACGGTTTGTAACACATTTCGGGAGGCGTATTTGCCTGATTCCTCTTTGGCTTTCCCTTGGTCGATTGAATCTTGCACATAGCGTACAATTAATTCAGCCCCTGTTTCTTTGGCTAGCCAATCCCGAAATTCGATGGTTTCCGGAAAGTTGTGGCCTGTGTCAATATGTACGAGCGGGAATGGAATTTTACCTGGAAAGAAAGCTTTTTGGGCTAAGCGAACTAGGGTGATGGAATCCTTTCCTCCTGAAAATAGCAGGGCAGGGCGCTCAAATTGAGCGGCAACTTCGCGCAAAATGTAAATTGACTCATCCTCAAGTTGGCGAGGAAAATGGCCGATTTTATCTTTTAACTTATTCATATGCAACTATTAGGCGTGTAAACCACATTCTTTTTGTGAATTCTCCCACCACCAGCGACCTGCGCGGGGATGTTCACCTTCACTGATCGCACGTGTGCATGGTGCACAACCGATCGACACAAACCCTTTTTTATGTAGTGGGTTTTGGGGTATTTTATGTTCAGTTAAGTATTTTTCAAGGGTTTCAAAAGACCAATCAATCAGTGGATTTATTTTGTATAGATTTTTTTGCGCATCCCACTCAATCATGGGCATCTCGGCCCGATTCTCCGATTGTTCTGCGCGCAATCCTGTAATCCACACATGGGCACCTTGAAGTGCGCGGTTTAGGGGTTCGATTTTGCGGATGAAACAACATTCCTTACGGTTTTCAACCGACGCGTAGAATGAGTTGAATCCTTTTTTTGCCACGAGTTCCTCTACGGATTCTTTTTGCGGGAAATAGGTAGTTAGGTTGAATTCTAATTTTTTAACGCTTAGATCGATGAGGTCGTATGACTCTTGGAATTGCCGACCGGTATCCAAGGTAAAAATTTCTATGGCTAATTTTTGGGAAGCGATGGCGTGGGTAATCGCTTGGTCTTCTTGGCCGAATGAGGTTGAGAATACTAATTTTTGGCCTTGAAAAAAAAGAGCAATTTGTGCAAGTCTTTCGTCAAGCGATAAAGGCTGTAGTGATTTTTCGAAATTTTCTTGGATCATTTACTAAAATTTTGACAAAGATATACAAAGTCTATTGAATAGCTATACTAAGTAAAATAAAATGTGAATGTTTTAAAACTTTGTTAAATTGAAATGAGTTTTAAGACCATGCGCACAGGGAATGAAATTTTATTGGATGAAATGTCTGGAGAGGATGCCAATCTATTTTTGGATTTGCGAAATCTGAAGCATTTGGTTCGTCATGGAGAGGGGCAGCGGTTGGAGTTTAAGATGAAGGTAAAATTTCCAGAGAAGATTATAAAGGAGTTGGTTGCTTTTGCAAATTCTGAAGGGGGGCATTTATTTGTGGGTGTTTCTGATGAAGGTCAAATTGAAGGATCTAAATTTGTTGAGGAAGATCAGTTCTTGTTGGAAAAGGCAATAGATGCCTATTGTTTTCCTGCGTTTACGTATAATGTCTATCGGATACCTTTGGAGAATGGACGTTCGGTGCTGGTATATCACGTATTTGAGAGTGTGGATAAACCGCATTTTGTGCAGTTGGAATCGGATTCTAACCCAGTATGTTACGTACGGGTAAAGGACAGAACGGTGAAGGCGAGTAGAGAAATGAAGCAAATTTTGCGTCGTGAAAATGATGCTGGTTTAACGTTTGCTTATGGTGATTCGGAGAAGTGGTTGATGGAATATTTACGGGAAAATGAAGTTGTTACATTGGCTGATTTTGCGCTAAAATCAGGACTTCCGTTGTGGTTAGCGTCTCGAAAATTAGTTTTACTTGTGTTAGGCCGTGTGTTACGGATTGAGGCAGGAGAACAACATGATATGTATTATTTACGATGAAAAAAGCTTGGATTTTTATTTCTGTTTTAGCGTTTGCTTGTTCGAAAGAAGCAACGGATCCGGGTGTTAGCCCGGCTCCTCAGTCGAAAGAAATAGCTTCTTTTGATCAGCTGCAGGATAAATTTTTAACGCCAACTTGCGCGACATCTGGATGCCATTTTTCTGAGAAAGATGCCGGCTTTGCACAGCATAAGCTTATATTGCTTAAAGGGAAAGCGTATGCAAATTTGGTAGGTGTGCCATCTGTCAATGCGGCGGCTTTGTCTAGATCTGTTCTACGCGTTAAGAAGTTTGCTTCGAACGAAAGTTTATTTTTTCACAAGTTAAATTGGGATTTAGCACATCATGGCTTAGTAAATTATGGTGCACCAATGCCCTTAGGAGGAAAGCCAATCAGTAAGGGTCAGCTCTCATTTGTTCAAAAATGGATCGACGCAGGTGCGCCTGCAGCTGGAGAAGTGGCGGATCCTACCTTGTTAGATGATAAAACACCTAGTTATGTCCAGAATCCTGATTTTATACCATTGCCTTCTCCAGCCGAGGAAGGCAAATCGGGTATTCAACTAAAAGTAGAGCGTTTTGTGGTCCCACCTAATTTTGAGCGCGAACTATTTGTGCGCAGACCCCTGAATAACACAGCTCCCGTGTATGTGTCCCGAATTAAATTAAAGTCTCGGTCGAATAGCCACCACATGGTTATTTATGATTTTAGAAATAAATCGGTGCTACCAAAAGAAAATGAGATTCGCGATTTAAGAAATTTAGACAACTCTCTAAATATTTTGACATTCTTGCAAATGTCGAATCATATTTTTTTAGGCGGCGGTACGGATCCTAATTCAGACTATACGTTCCCAGAAGGGATGGCCCTTCAATTGCCAGCGAATGCTTCAGTTGATTTGAACCCACATTACTTTAATCGAACGAAGGAGCCGCTTTATGGGGAGAATTATGTGAATTTATATACGGTACCTGCGGATCAAGTCAAAAAAGTAGTTCAAATGATTGATTTTGGTGTTACTAATTTTACGCTACCGGCTAAGCAAACGACAACAATAACCCGAGATTTTAAATTTGACAAGGATATTGTCGTGGTTTCGCTTACATCGCATTTTCACGCAAAAGGAAAATTATTTCAAATAAAAATTAAGGGAGGTCCTCGCAATGGTGAGTTAATCTACGAAAATACCGATTGGGAACATCCTAAAGTAATTAATTATGCGGCCCCTATTTCATTACAAGCAGGTGAAGGTTTAACTTCTGTTGTCACCTATGTAAATGATACGGCGAAGGACATCAATTTTGGTCTCACTTCAGAGGACGAAATGAACATCATTTTTGGTTATTATTATACGCGTTAACCTCCATGTCACCAGGCTTTTGGTGAAAAAAAATTCATCCCTATTTGATATCAAAAACATTGAACTATATTTGCCTCCACTTCTTGAAATATTTCAAGAAAAAGGTATGAAATAGTACAATTTTGGGCATTTTTTGCACTCTTACGTTAAAGCATTTTTATTTGAATATACGTTTACTACCCTTTTCGTTAAATGGAACACAAACACAAGAATAAAATGACGGCTGCCGGCCTTTTGGTAGCCATGGGTATCATTTATGGGGATATCGGAACATCACCGCTCTACGTAATGCAGGCCATCATTGGCGATAACCCGATTAATGAATTAACTGTCTTAGGTGGTTTATCTTGTATTTTTTGGACGTTGACTTTACAGACAACATTGAAGTATGTTATTCTGATCTTGCGTGCCGACAATAAGGGTGAAGGTGGAATTTTTGCGTTGTTTGCTTTAGTTCGGAGACATGCCAAATGGCTAACACTTCCGGCAATTATCGGAGGAGCAACTCTGTTGGCCGATGGGATAATTACACCCCCAATTTCGGTTTCTTCAGCCGTAGAAGGCTTGCGTATGTTGCATCATGCTGATGGAACCCCTTTTGTAACGGATACTGTTCCTTTGGTTATTGTTATTTTGACTGGTCTATTCCTTTTCCAAATCCTGGGAACGAAGGTTGTAGGTAAGTTTTTTGGGCCTGTCATGTTGGCTTGGTTTGGGATGTTAGCCTTCACTGGTTTACTAGGTATTGAAAATGATTGGTCTATCTTGCGCGCGATTAACCCGCAATATGCCTATGATTTATTAACTACGCACCAGTCGGGAACGGCGGGTTTTTGGACTTTAGGCGCGGTGTTTTTGTGTACCACAGGAGCAGAAGCGCTATATTCAGATTTGGGCCACTGCGGCCGTGACAACATTCGTATTTCTTGGATGTTTGTCAAAGTTGCTTTATTACTTCAATACTTCGGCCAAGGGGCCTGGTTATTGTCTCATAATGGAACCTTATTAGGTGCCAAAAAGCCTATTTTCGAATTACTTAAATCTGAACTTGGGGTACAGTTTTTGTTCTCCGGAATTATGTTGGCAACTGCGGCAGCGGTAATCGCCTCTCAAGCCTTAATCTCGGGTTCATTTACATTGATTTCAGAAGCGATTCGCTTAAACTTTTGGCCGCGCGTTCGCTTGATTTATCCATCAGATCAAAAAGGCCAACTCTACGTGCCATCTATTAATTTATTGCTTTGGATGGGTTGCATTGGCGTTGTATTATGGTTTCGTGAATCTGCCAATATGGAAGCGGCTTATGGATTAGCTATCACGATGACGATGTTAATGACGACTTCTTTAATGGCCTACTATCTGCACATTAAGAAGGTTGACATGTGGTGGATTCTATTATTTTTAGTAGTATATGTTTCACTAGAGGGGGCATTTTTGGTAGCAAACTTGCAGAAGTTCTGGCATGGCGGTTACGTTTCTTTATTTATAGCTGGAGTTATTATTTTATTAATGTGGGTTTGGTTGCGCGCAACACGCATTAAAAAACAATTAACCGAGTATGAGAAGTTGGCCGACTACATTGAACCTCTGAAAGAATTGAGCAACGATGAAACGATTCCCAAATATGCCACACATTTGGTATTTATGTCTAACGCTGCGCGTGTGACGGATATTGAATCGAAGATTATTTATTCTATTTTTCAGCGCCGACCAAAGAAAGCAGATATCTATTGGTTTGTGCACGTGGATACCATGGATGATCCGTATACAATGGATTACAAGGTTACTGTGATTGAGCGGGATGATATTATTAAGGTGAATTTTAAATTAGGTTTCCGCGTCGAGCAACGTATTAATTTATACTTCCGTAAGGTTGTAGAAGAGATGGTTGCCCGCGGTGAGGTGGATATTACCTCTCGATATAAATCTTTGAATGAGCAAAATGTTATTGGTGATTTCCGTTTTGTTGTCCTAGAGAAATTCTTATCCTATGACAATGAGATGCCAATCATGGATCGTTTGGTGATGAAGGCTCACTTCTTTGTGAAGCAGTTTACGCATTCGGAGGACAAGTATTTTGGCTTGGATAGTGATGCGGTGAAATTGGAAAAGGTACCTTTGATTATTAAGCCGATTACGAAGTGTAATCTAAAACGCATCGATTAATGGCTACGATATTTACCAAAATTGTCAATCGAGAAATTCCATGTCATTTGATTGCGGAGGATGATCGTTTTATGGCATTCCTAGATGTAATGCCTTTAGTGGAGGGTCATGTGTTGGTTATTCCCAAACAAGAGGTTGATTATATCTTTGATTTGGAACCTGAATTGCTTGGCGACTTGATGAAATTTGCGCAAAAAATTGCTCCGGCTATTAAGAAAGCCATTCCATGTAAGCGTATTGGTGTGGCTGTCATTGGATTGGAAGTGCCACACGCGCACGTACATTTGGTGCCCATGAATCGGATGTTGGACATTAATTTTTCGCAAGAAAAGTTGAAACCTTCGCAAGAATCTTTGGCATCAACGGCGGCATTAATTAAGTCCTTCCTACTTTAAGAAACCTTTTAATTTATTCATTTCCACTTGTGGATTCGCTTTCTCATACACGATGTTGTAGACAGCCTCAATGATAGGAAGATGAATGTTGTGCTGCTGCGTAATCGCGTGAATACTGCGTACGGCGTAGTATCCTTCTGCAATCATGTTCATTTCGATCTGTGCTGATTTAACGGAGTACCCTTTGCCAATCATGTTTCCAAACGTACGGTTACGCGAAAATTGCGAATACGCAGTTACTAATAAATCACCCAGATATCCTGAGCTGTTTAAGTCGCGTTTAGCTTCGGGGTAGACCACATCTAAGAAAATCTTGATTTCCTGCATCGCGTTACTCACCAAAACGGCTTGAAAGTTGTCGCCAAATCCCAAACCGCGTGTTATTCCGCAAGCAATGGCAATGATGTTTTTGATAACCGCACAATATTCCACGCCATAGAGATCTTCGATGGCATGGGCCTGAAGAAAACGGCTATTCAATAAATTCGAAAAGGATTGTGCAACTGCCAAAGACGGCGATGCAATGGTCAAATAGGACTGTTTTTCAAGTGCGACCTCCTCCGCGTGACATGGCCCAGCAATAACACAGGTTTGGCTGATCGGCACATTAAATGCTTTTTCCATCCAGTCGGTGACCAATAAATTTTCTTCTGGAATCATGCCCTTAATCGCCGACACAATTTTTTTTCCTTCGAAGTGTTTTTGGTTTAAATCTTTTAGTGTTGCCGGAATGAATGCGGCAGGTACAGCTAGAATGATATATTCAACACCCGTAAGTGCGTCCGACATCTTGCTGTAGGTTTTTACTTTGCGGGGATTAATGGCTACATCTGTAAGGTAGCTTGGGTTATGGTTGTATTTTCGGATAAAGTCAACGTCTGATTTCCGACGGATCCACCATTTAATTTTGACCTGGTTTTCAGATAAAATTTTAACAAGTGCTGTTGCCCAACTCCCTCCTCCGATTACGGCTATTTGCGTAGGAATCTTCTTTTTTAATTCTTCTAATTGACTCATGGCCGTAAAATTACCTTTTAAATTAAAAATTAGCTGAAACAATCGGAAAATTTGCCAAATTTGTTTTCCGCATTGGCATGCCCTTGCGTAAATCTAAACCTATGAAAAAACTATTGATACTCCTATTCTTGGGAGCTAACTCGTTTGCTTTTGCACAAAAAACTGCTCAACCCCTTCCGGAACATCCGAGGCCTGATTTAATGCGGTCACAGTGGCTGAATCTAAATGGGTCATGGGATTTCACCTTTGATTCTACCCTCGTTATTCCATCCAAATTTGCTCATAAAATTCAGGTTCCTTTCCCTTGGGGATCGAAGCTTTCTGGCGTGAAGGATGAAGCGGATGTGGCGTGGTATCACCGGACATTTCAGGTACCTGCCGTGTGGGGTTCTAAGCGTGTGTTTTTGAATATTGGTGCTTCCGATTGGCATACGTCTGTGTATGTAAATGGCAAATTTGTTGGCGAGCATAAAGGGGGATATACTCCGTTTGATTTTGACGTCACTTCATTTTTGAAAGCAGGGATTCAATCAGTCGACATTCGCGTGGATGATAAGCGGCGGATGTTTACCTTATATGGGAAGCAGGGGTATGGAAATGCGCGGGGGCTTTGGCAGACGGTTTATTTGGATGCACGGGGTTCGGATTACATTGACCATTATGCAGTTTATCCAGATATTGACAAGGGCACTGTTCGGGTCAAAACCTACTTAGGTACTGCTGCTTCAAAAGATGCTGTTTTACAGGTAAGACTCGCTAATGGGCAGTCGGCGAGCATACCTGTGAAGAAAGGTACAGCCGTTGCGGATCTTACGTTGAAATTGGTCAAGCCACGATTGTGGTCGTTGGAGGATCCTTATTTATATGATTTATCGATGAGTTTAGGGAATGATCAGGTGAAAGGGTATTTCGGTTTTCGGAAAATTTCAGTGACGCCATTACCGGGGTCCAAGATTCCTTACATTGCGTTAAACAATAAACCGGTTTATTTGCAGCTGGCACTTGACCAGAGCTACCATGCGGATGGATTTTATACGTTTCCGTCTGACGCTTTTATGCGGGATGAGATTGTACGGAGTAAGCGGATTGGGTTAAATGGTATTCGTACCCATATTAAGGTAGATGTGCCGCGTAAATTATATTGGGCTGATAAATTAGGTTTATTGGTGATGTCGGACGTTCCTAATTCTTGGGGTGAGCCGGATGCCGATATGCGTCGGGAGACGGAATACACCTTGCATGAGATGTTGAAGCGCGACTTTAATCATCCGTCGATTTTTTCTTGGATAACGTTTAATGAGACTTGGGGTTTGTTTACGCGTATTGATAAAAAGTCTGTTTATACGCCTGAGACGCAAAAATGGGTGGCTTCGGTATATCGTTTGGCAAAATCTTTAGACCCAACACGCCTAGTGGAAGACAATTCGATTTGTTGTGGTCGGGGGCATACGGAGACGGATATTCATTCATGGCATGCCTATCAAGCGGGTTATGAATGGGATAAAGTGATGGATGATCAATCGAAAAATGTGTTTCCGGGTAGTCAGTGGAATTTTGAAAAGGGCTATGTGCAAGGGGCGCAGCCGATGATTAATTCGGAGTTTGGGAATGTATGGGGGTATCAAGGAAGTACGGGTGATGTGGATTATACGTTTGATTATCATAAGGCGATGAATTCGTTTCGGAATCATCCGAAGATGGCTGGTTGGTTGTACACCGAACATCACGATGTGATTAATGAGTGGAATGGCTATTATAAATTTGATCGGACGGAAAAGGAGACGGGATTGGGGGCGATTGTGCCGGGCATGACATTGAAGGATTTGCATGGGCCCTTTTATGTGTCGACGGGTCAGGAAATAACTTGGGCTGGAAAGGCTGGACAGACCATAAAGATTCCGCTTCATTTGTCATCCATGACGGATTTGTCGGGGGGGCTGCATTTGAAAATTTCGTTCGCTGGCGTGACGGCATGGGGAGAAAAGCAAGCACATTGGACGAAGGAATTGCCTGTGAAATTTGCTCCTTGGGATGTTCGGGCGCTCGATTCTCTTTCAGTGGTTTTGCCAAAAGACAAATCCGTGAATACGCTCAGCTTCATTTTAATGGATCCTGCGGGAAAAGTGTTACATCGGAATTTTGGTCATATTATCGTTGAGGAAGGAAATTTAAAGCCGTCGAATCCAAAAATGGAATTAGTATCTGTTCCTGTGGAGCGTTATAGTGCTTCGCAATGGCCGGAAAAGCAATGGACAGGAGTTTTGGGCCAAAAGGTTAACGGGGCCGGGGTTGGTTATTTTGAATATGAATTCCCGATTTCGGGAAGTGATATTGCGGAGGTACGATTTATGGTGGAGGCATCCTCTAAGCCGATTTTAGGTAAGGATCGTCCGGACCGTGGCAAAATGGATGGGGATTATATGTTGGGCAAAGGGACCTTTGATCCGGGAGTTAATCCCAATGCGTATCCGCAGACGGATGTGTATCCTTCTTCTTCCTCGTTGCGTGTTTCGGCTAATGGAATTATTGGGTTAGAGACAGTTTTAGCAGATGATCCGGCTGATCACCAGGGTATTTTGTCGTGGCATTATCAGGCTCGGAATAATAAATTGGATGAGGCGGGAACGTATGGGTACTTAGTGCAGGGGGTGATTCCTCCTGCTGCATGGCAAGCTGCTTTGAAAGCGGGGAAATTAGTACTTCGATTTGAGTCTACGCGTGGAGGTTTGGCGCTGTATGGCGATCAGTCTGGGCGTTATGTGACAGATCCGAGTATTTTAATTTTACGAAAATAAAATTATCAATTACTTGAACTCTTTTCCCTTTACCTTTGCCAAACCTTGGAGGATTGGCAAAGGTAGGGGGATGAGGTCTAAAAATTTAGCGATTAATCGCCACGGAACTCAAGATCGTTTGAATGATTTGCAAACTTGTAATGTTATCTGCCTCTGCCTCGTAAGTCAAAATAATCCGGTGATTTAACACATCCGGCGTCATTTCCTTGATGTCTTCTGGTAGCACATAATCACGTCCTGCTAAATAAGCCATTACTTTAGCTGCCAAATTTAAGTGAATACTCGCACGCGGCGAGGCCCCAAATTGAATGTAATCCGCTTCCTTCGTCAATCCATAATCCGCCGGATTTCGCGTTGCAAAAATTAATTCAATAATGTATTTTTCTAGCGTCTCCGAAATGGTAATTTGGTTTATTTCCTTACGTATAGCTTGTATATCTTGTAGGTCTAAAATTGATTTGGGTTCATATTGAAAATCCATATTAGACATCTTGCGCATCACCTCGAGCTCCTGTTCCTTATCCAAATAATTCAAGAAAACCTTCATCATAAAACGGTCTACCTGCGCTTCTGGCAACGGGAATGTCCCTTCTTGTTCCACCGGATTTTGGGTCGCTAGCACAAGAAATGGCTTGTCCAATAAATAGGTAGTTTCACCAATTGTTACCTGCTTTTCGGCCATAGCTTCCAATAAGGCCGATTGTACTTTTGCCGGAGCCCGATTAATTTCATCAGCTAATATAATCTGAGCAAAAATTGGACCTTTCTTGACTTCAAATTCATTTTTTAGCGGATTGTAAATCATCGTGCCCACTAAATCCGAAGGAAGTAAATCGGGCGTAAATTGGATACGCTGAAAATGCAAATCCAAAATTTTAGCTAATGTATTGATTGTAAGCGTTTTGGCTAGCCCAGGAACGCCTTCGAGAAGCACGTGTCCGCCGGTAAAAAGGCCAACAAGCAAACGGTTGATTAGGCGTTCCTGCCCAACTACCACTTTGCCCATTTCGTCGATTACCGCTTGAATTTTTTCTCTTGGTGTCATGTTACCATTGTTTAAAAATCAAAAAAACGGTTCGGAACTTTGAACCAACATTTTCAATTTAACTGCAAAAATACGTAAACTAGTCACTTATTCAATCCGCTCCCCCTATTGTAATTTTTTATATCGAATTCGTTTCGGAGCCGCGTCACCTAAGCGTTTCTTACGCGCCTCATCATATTCTGAGTAATTACCTTCAAAATAAGTCACTTGGGAATCCCCCTCAAATGCTAAAATATGCGTTGCAATACGATCCAAAAACCATCTATCGTGTGAAATAACCACCGCGCATCCCGCAAAATTTTCCAATCCTTCCTCCAATGCACGTAAGGTATTCACATCCAAGTCGTTGGTTGGCTCATCCAGCAATAACACATTCGCGCCTTCCTTCAACATCATCGCTAAATGTACCCGGTTGCGTTCGCCACCAGATAAATTGCCAATTTTCTTTTCTTGATCCGCCCCATTAAAATTAAACTTGCTCACATACGCACGGGCATTCGCTTGCTTGCCCCCAAGCATGATCCAATCATTTCCATCGGCAATGGTTTCATATACCGATTTCTCAGCAATCAGTTGATTGTGCTCCTGATCTACATAAGCTAATTTCACTGTTTCACCCACCTCAAAACTACCCGAATCCGGTTCTAATTGTCCTGTAATTAACTTGAACATCGTTGTTTTACCCGCGCCATTAGGCCCAATAATCCCCACAATTCCTGCTGGAGGAAGTGAAAAACTTACATTTTCATAGAGTAATTTATCGCCAAATGACTTGGAAACGCCCTGTACCTCAATGACCTTATTCCCTAAACGCGGGCCCGCTGGAATGAATAATTCCAATTTGTCTTCTTTTTGACGGTTCTCTTCAGATAATAATTTCTCATAGGAACCAATACGCGCTTTTGATTTCGCTTGACGGGCTTTTGGTGCCATACGAACCCACTCCAACTCGCGCTGTAGGGTTTTTTGTCGGCGCGACTCTGTCTTCTCTTCTTGTGCCAAACGGTTTTGTTTTTGCTCCAACCACGAAGAATAATTTCCTTTCCATGGAATCCCCTCACCGCGATCTAATTCCAAAATCCAACCAGCTACATTATCTAAGAAGTATCTATCGTGGGTTACCGCAATAACGGTTCCTTTGTATTGACGCAAATGTTGCTCCAGCCAGTCTACCGATTCTGCATCCAAGTGGTTGGTAGGCTCATCCAATAACAAGACATCAGGCTCTTGAAGTAGCAATCTGCAAAGTGCTACGCGGCGCTTTTCTCCACCAGAAAGAGTGCTGACTAACGCATCTGGATCTGGACAACGCAAGGCATCCATCGCTTTTTCCAAACGCGTATCTAATTCCCACGCATTGAAATGGTCTAATTTTTCTTGTACTTCTCCTTGACGCGCCAGCAATTTATCAAAGTCGGCATCTGGATCTCCAAAAGCCTCATTGATTTCGTCAAACTCTTTCAACAAGTTTTTGATTTCAACAACGGCTTCTTCAACGACCTCAAGAACGGTCTTAGTTGGGTCTAATTGTGGTTCCTGTTCAAGCAAACCAACAGTATATCCGGGCGACCAAACAACGTCTCCCGTAAATGATTTATCTATCCCGGCGATGATACGCAAAAGGGTGGATTTACCTGAACCGTTGAGTCCAAGAACACCAATTTTAGCCCCATAAAAAAAGGATAAATATATATTTTTAATGATCGTTTTCTGGGGGGGTATCACTTTGGATACACGCTCCATTGAAAAGATAATAGTTTCGTTACTCATAGGGTCAATCGTGTTTGGTTTAATAAGAACCTGCAAAGAATGTTATTTTTATGTAATTTTTTGAATTTCTCTTATGGATTTCTTTACTTCTTTATAATTTTTTAGATAAATTGACGTCGGATTTAATGAGCCAAAGCGTTTGCTTGAAGCTCTTTTATAAGAATTAATATGAGCCACACCGCTAAAAATGAGTTTGGGTTTTGCCAGGACGGCAAAGTTTTCCTAAACGCCTACCTAGATTTTCCATCGCGGGAAATCGGATTTGTTCGTGAAACTGAACAAGAAGCTTTAAATTATTTCGCCCGACGATTCGAATTAGCCAATTCCAAGGTAAATCAATTAGTACAGGAACTTGAAGAAGTGCAGAATAAGGGCTCCTACCTGACAAAGGTTGTTCAAATGAAAGCGTATTTAATTACGTTTGATGGACTAGGCGATTTTATCCCTTTATTAGCTAAGTTGGATGAATTAGAAGTCTTCTTACGCGGTCTAATCCAAAACAATCAAATCAAGAATCTGGAGATTAAGCGCGCACTCATTGAGGATGCGCAGGTGATTGCCAACCAAGAGGATGTGATTGCCGCGACCGATGAGCTAATGGATTTGAAGGCCAAATGGGTGAAAACCGGGCCAGTCGATAAGCAATTTCAAGACTCCTTAGCAGATTCATTTCAAGAAATTATGGATCAGTTCTTCTTGAGAAGAAGATTTTATTTTGAAGACAAAAACCGACAAATCGACGAAAAAATCCTTATTCTTCAAGGTTACATTGACGCCGTACATCAATACCGCAAGTCGGACGACCTAGACGCAGCCATCATTAAAGTCAAAGAATTACAAAAAGAGTGGAAGTTAGTCATTGGCCTTCCTCCCAAAAAACAATCCATGCTTTGGAAGAATTTCAAGAAAGCTAATGACATGTTTTTTGAAAAATATAATCGCATTAATGGCATTGAATATAAGCCTCGGATAGATCCACGTGTGCAAGAACTTGTCGCCATGACAGGGGAGCTGGAATTGAAGTTGGGTGATCAGTTGAATATGCCGGCCACTGCCGACTTAGCCAAGGCCTACCTCATTAAATGGAAAGAGGTTACCGCGCAAGTGAAAACAGTCGATCGTAGTATGGCTGAACGTTTCCGAAATGCGTGTGATAAGATTTTTGAAATGAACTATTTATTACGTGTGATTTCATATCGCCATCCAGCCTTAAATGACAAGCCACGGATTGAACAATTGAAAATCATGATTAATCAAATGGACTACATGACGAAAAAGGAACGTGGTGAACTAGATGATTTTATTGCGCAAGCAGAACAGGATCGACTTATGGATGATAAGCCAACTCAAAGCAAAATCAATACGCAAAAACGTAAGATTAGCATGAAAGAGCTTTTGTTGACTGGTTTTAAAGCCGAATTAGATCAATTACTAAGCGCGTAACATTCCTATTTCTTGGCCCAATTTTGGCATATCCAATCCATCAAATGTCCCTGAAGACATCATAAGCAAGTTAGTGTCCCCCCAAGTTTCCTGTAACAAGGAATCACGCAATGTTTCCGCATCGCGGATAACTCGCAGGCGAGGATGCTTGAAATACGTTTGAACGACTTGTTCCTCGATGCGATCCATACGTTTAATCTCACGCGCATGTTCACTTAAATAGATGATTGCCTCATCTGCTAAATCCAATGTTCCCGCATAGTGCGGTAAAAAGGCAGGATTTAAACTACTGAATGTGTGTAATTCCAAACAAGCAACAAGTTTTCGGGAGGGGAATTGATTTTTCAATGCATCTGTGG
Source organism: Aquirufa sp. (assembly GCF_044377215.1). Lineage (GTDB taxonomy): Bacteria > Bacteroidota > Bacteroidia > Cytophagales > Spirosomataceae > Aquirufa. The sequence goes on along the minus strand of NZ_JBILJM010000028.1, from coordinate 7,822 downwards.
TTGCTTTTACTTTCGATGGAGCATGTGCAAAATCTTTATAAAACAATCCATTTTCTGCGGATGCAACCAATTCCAATCGTTTTGCTGCTCCTTTAAAGTTTTGAATAGTCTCATAAAAAGCAGTAGTCGAAATGCCAATTTGCTCGCAAATCAAGCGAGCACCCTGCAAATTTTTCAAGGTATGCTCACCAAAAACCTGAATCGGATACTCTTTGCCATCTTCGCCCAATAAAATAGTTTGGCCATTTTTGACAACTGAAGGATGGGCCTGATACCCTTGCTTGTCGGCATGTTCCGGACAATTTTCCGTTAGGCTCATCAGCACCTCATCTGTTTCATCAAAAAACAAACAGCCTGCTTTTGGTAATTCTTGAATTAATTTTTTGAATGAATCGGTATACGATTCAAATGTGGGATACACATTAATGTGGTCCCAGGCAATCCCTGAGATTAAACAAATATGTGGTTTGTATACCAAAAATTTGGCTTGTCGGTCGATTGGTGAAGCGAGGTATTCATCTCCCTCGATAACAATTATCGGAGCTTCTGAAAGCGAGGCCATCAGGTCGAATCCCTCAATCCGCGCGCCCACTAAATAGTCAAATGGTTTATTAAGCGTTTTTAAAACATGTAAAATCATGGAGGTGATACTAGTTTTTCCATGACTTCCTGCAATGACGATGCGCTGCTTGTTTTTACTTTGCTCGTATAAAAATGAAGGATAGGACTCAATCTGTATGCCTAATTCTTGTGCTCGTAAAAGTTCAGGGTTGTCGGCACGCGCATGCATCCCCACAATGACGGCAACTAAATCCGACGTTATTTTATCTGGAAACCAGCCAAATGCATCAGGAAGGATGCCATTTGCGTCTAAGAGACTCCTGGAAGGTTCATAAATTTCATCATCGGAGCCGGTAATTTCAAATCCTTTGGCTTTTAAGGCAAGTGCTAAATTGTGCATGGCAGCGCCGCCGATTGCGATAAAATGTATTTTGGGCATAATAACTTAATCAGTAATTCGTTTGCAAAGTACATACTTTTATTGCAGTTTTGCACGTTTTTCCACAAACTCAAGTTCGCTTGAGTACAATTCATCTGACTGAATGAAAAATTACGTCGATCTAATTGATCAAACCATTGAGTTCCCCACGCGTGAATTCAATATCAATGAGAATAATGAGTTGTTATTTAACAACGTACCCTTGATGGAAATCATCAAACAATATGGTACGCCGTTAAAGGTTTCTTATTTGCCCAAAATCTCGGAGCATATCGAAAATGCCAAATTGCTGTTTCGTAATGCTATCAAGAAATATAATTACAAAGGGAATTATACCTATTGCTATTGCACAAAATCATCCCATTTCTCCTTCATTTTAGAGGAAGTTTTGAAGCAACATGTACATTTAGAAACCTCAAGTGCATTTGACATTCCTATTATTCGGGATATGTACAATCAAGGTAAAGTGTCTAAGTCGACTTATATTTTATGTAACGGCTACAAGCAACCTTTGTACACGCAGTATATTTCAGAGTTAATTAATGATGGGTTTAATTGCATTCCAATCCTTGATAATTTAAAAGAAATTGATTTCTATGAGAAGTCGGTGACTGCCGAAAAGGCTAATCTGGCGATTCGTATTGCCACGGATGAAGAGCCTGATTTTGCGTTTTACACGTCTCGTTTGGGTGTTCGATACTCGGATGTGATTCCACTATATGAGGAGAAAATCAAACCAAATCCGAAGTTTAATTTAAAGATGCTTCATTTCTTTATTAATACGGGGATCAAAGATTCGGCGTATTATTGGTCTGAATTAAGCCGCTTTATTTACAAATATTGCGAATTGAAAAAAGTTTGTCCTGAATTAGATTCGATCGATTTGGGTGGTGGTCTGCCGATTCAAACTTCGCTTCAATTTAACTACGATTACCAGTCGATGGTCGACGAAATCGTGGAATCAATTTCCTGGATTTGCAATAAAAATAATGTGCCGGTTCCTAATATTTTCACAGAGTTTGGTTCGTATACGGTAGGTGAAAGTGGAGCCGTTTTGTATGAGATTATTGATCAAAAACTCCAGAATGATAAGGAGTTGTGGTACATGATCGACGGATCTTTTATTACGCAATTGCCAGATTCATGGGGTATGAATCAAAAATACATCATGCTTCCGGTGAATAACTGGAGTTCACCATATCAGAAAGTTAACTTAGGTGGCTTAACTTGTGATTCGATGGATTTTTACAATACGGAGGCGCACAGTTCTGACTTATATTTGCCTATATTTGAAGAGGATCAGGAACGCCAGTATGTTGGCTTTTTTCACACCGGCGCCTACCAAGAGTCCTTAGGTGGATATGGAGGAATCCAACATTGTTTAATTCCTGCTCCCAAACATGTGATTGTTGACCGCCTGGATGATGGAACAATTACCACACGCTTGTTCCAAGAGGAGCAGTCAAGTGGTACGATGCTTCAGATTTTGGGCTATAATGAGCCAAAAGTTCCGGTGATAGAAAAGAAGCCGGTGGCCGTAAATATACCTGTTACAGTTTAATCAAAACGATATGAAAAAGCTTATTGCATTAAGTGTGTTAGCCGGATTAATCTTTAGTTCGTGTGCACAACCTGCGTATTGTCCTGCTTATGGGACAACAAAAGTAGAGGCGGTGAAGATTAAGCGAGTTTAATCTTCCGCCCAGTCAAAACTTTTCGTAACGGCCTTTTTCCATTGACCTTGCAAATGCTGGCGTTTTTCCGTTGGCATTTGTTTTTTCCACGTATGTGCGATACCCCAGTTTTTCCGAAGATCATCTAGATTTTCCCAATATCCTACGGCCAGCCCAGCGGCATAGGCTGCACCCAAAGCAGTGGTTTCAATAATTTTTGGGCAAATTACTTCTGCTCCTAGTATATCTGCTTGAAATTGCATCAATAATTGATTGACGACCATGCCGCCGTCCACGCGTAGTGACGTAATTGGAATGCCAGCATCTTTTTCCATGGCTTCTAGAACCTCCCATGTTTGAAATGCAGTTGCTTCCAAAGCAGCTCGAGCGATATGCGATTTATTCACATAGCGGGTAAGACCTACGATGACACCACGTGCATCCGATTTCCAATAGGGGGCATATAATCCAGAGAATGCAGGAACAAAATAGCAACCGCCATTGTCATCCACTTCTTTCGCCAATTTTTCAATGTCTGGGCTGTTTTTAATGATTCCTAAGTTGTCACGAAGCCATTGAACTAATGCGCCGGTTATGGCAACAGAGCCTTCCAAAGCATAATGCACAGGTTCATTTCCTAACTGATATGCCACGGTTGTTAGTAAGCCATGTTGGGATGGTACAGGTTTTTCCCCCGTATTCATGAGTAAAAAGCAACCAGTTCCATAGGTATTTTTTCCTTGGCCCGGGTTGAAGCAGGTTTGGCCAACTAACGCAGCTTGTTGGTCCCCTAAAATCCCAGCTAATGGTACGCCGCCTAAAACGCCCTTTGCAAGTCCGTACACGGCGGAGCTAGGTTTAATTTCGGGTAACATGATTTTTGGGATGTTAAATATGCTCAAAATTTCATCGTCCCATTGGCATGTCACCAAATCCATGAGTTGGGTCCTACTCGCATTTGTCACATCTGTGATGTGTAACCCACCTGTTAAATGCCAGGCAATAAACGTATCCATGTTTCCGAAAATCGCATCGCCTTTTTCAGCATCGGCACGAAGTCCTTCGATGTTATTGAGTAGCCAACGTAATTTTAATCCACTAAAATAGGCCGCTAGTGGCAATCCCGTTTTGGTACGAAAACGATCCATGCCGCCGTCTTTGGCAAGTTCAGCTAATTCAGATCCGACGCGCGTGTCTTGCCAAACGATGGCATTATAATAGGGTTTCCCTGTGTGTTTATTCCAAACGACCGTGGTTTCTCGTTGGTTCGTAATCCCAACCGCCGCAATATCTTTCGCTGATAAGTTCGCTTTTCCTAAAGCTAGGCCAATAACTTCCTGCGTATTTTTCCAGATTTCATCCGGGTTATGCTCGACCCAGCCAGCTTGTGGATAAATCTGCTGATGTTCTTTTTGGCCAACGGAAATAATTTCTCCGGCCTTGTTAAATATGATAAACCGAGAACTTGTTGTTCCCTGGTCGATAGATCCAATATACATAAGTCGCTTAGTTTAAAGTCAAAATATATGCGCCAATGAAAGCACCGGCAGCTGGTCCTAGCACCGGAATCCATGCATATCCCCAATCGGAATTTCCTTTATGTCGAATAGGTAAAATTGCATGCATAATACGTGGTCCTAAATCACGGGCGGGATTGATGGCATATCCAGTTGTTCCCCCCAATCCCAGGCCTACTGCCCAGACTAATATACCTACCATAAATGGCCCTAATCCTGTTTCGATGGAGCTAAACGTGCCCAAGGCAACGACAGCGATAGCAGAAGCAAATGCTTCTGAAATAAAATTGAATGGGGTATTTTTGATTGCAGGATCCGTGCAAAAGGATGCTTTAATTGCCCCTGGATCTTCCGTGATATCGTAATGTGGTTTGTAATGTATCCAAACGAGGAGTTGGCCTAACATCGCCCCCAACAATTGTGCGCCAATAAACGTAGGAAATAAGGTCCAATCACCCGATTTAGCGCAATCTGCGATGGTAACAATTGGATTTAAATGCGCTGCAGAACTGCCAAAATAAGTGGAAACATAGATGGCGATTGTGACGGCAAAAGCCCAAGCTGCCGCGATGGCTAGTAATCCCGTACCATTTCCTTTGGTATCTTTTAAGAGAACATTGGCGACAACGCCATTTCCGATATATAATAGAGTAGCTGTTCCGGCGAGTTCGCCGATAAAGATGGAGGTCATAGGTTTAGAAAATCAATAAGGTTTTCCAAAACTATAAAATCTTCGCAATAAAAAAATTATCTTTGAATTCAATTTTTGATTCAAAACGCCTTATGCGGGAAGATTATTTAACAGGTGATGCGGAAGCATTGAATCCACAAGAAAAAGAGTACGACAAAGCCCTCCGGCCTTTGAGCTTTTTTGACTTTTCGGGCCAAGGCAAAATCGTGGAGAACCTGAAGGTATTCGTGGGAGCTGCCAAAGCACGCGAAGAAGCCTTGGATCACGTCCTGCTTCATGGCCCTCCGGGCCTTGGAAAGACGACTTTATCGCATATTATTGCCAATGAATTAGGGTCTACATTGAGGATTTCTTCAGGACCTGTGTTAGACAAACCCTCTGATTTAGCGGGTTTATTGACGAATTTGCAACCATTTGATGTGTTATTTATTGACGAAATTCATCGATTAAATCCGATTGTGGAAGAATACCTGTATTCAGCCATGGAAGATTATAAAATTGACATCATGCTGGACTCGGGTCCAAACGCCCGGAGCATCCAGATTAGTTTGAATCCATTTACGTTGATTGGTGCCACGACGCGTGCGGGATTGTTAACATCCCCATTACGGGCACGTTTCGGAATCAATGCTCGTTTGGAATATTACGATGCCAAATTACTCACCACCATTGTGAAGCGTTCCGCACAAATTCTTAAAATGCCAATAGAGGAATCTGGGGCTTATGAGATTGCCCGTCGGAGCAGAGGAACACCGCGTATCGCCAACAATCTATTACGTAGAACACGTGACTTCGCCCAAGTAAAAGGCAATGGGGAAATTGATGTGCGCATCGCCCAGATTGCTTTAGACGCCTTGGATGTAGATCAAAATGGCTTGGATGAAATGGATAATCGCATTTTAATGACCATCATCGAAAAATTCAAGGGCGGTCCCGTAGGTCTAACGACCATTGCCACGGCATGTGGAGAAGAGGCAGAAACCATTGAAGAAGTATATGAACCTTTTTTAATTCAAGAGGGATTTTTGAAACGTACGTCTCGTGGTCGGGAAGCTACCGAAAAGGCATATCTTCATGTAGGTATCGCTCCAAAAGCACAAACCGGCACGTTATTTTAAGAGCATGCGGTTAATTTTTATCCTTTTACTGACTATCCATTATTGCTTTGGCCAAAAAGCACAACAGGTAGATGTGGTTATTTATGGGGCAAATATAGGGGCTCAACTGGCTGCACATGCTGCAAAAATAGCAGGTAAAAAAACACTGCTGATCGTACCCCAATCCGCTGATGAACTCCCTATTTCAAAACAATTAGTTAGACATGAAATCAAGGGATTAGTTTGGGATTTTTACCGAAAAATTGGCAAAGAGTTAGGTCAGTTTGATGTGTTTGAGGCATCACTCGGAGTTAAAAAACAAGTCATTGACGCGTATCAAAAGCAATCAGAATACCTGGTGTGGGAAGGAATGCAATTGCAAGAGGTCCAGCAAAATGAGGCCCAACTATTACAACTGAGTGTTTCTGATGGAAAAGGAATTCGAGTAGTTAAAGCGAAACAGTTTATTGATTGTAGTGTACATGCCGACTTGCTAACGAAGGCGGGCTATCAGATGACTACCCAGGTAGAAGATGATGGGATGGGTGGCTCAACCAAACACCTAAAAAAGCCCGCCATTAAATGGACTAACACGCAGGCACCTATTTTTATGCTAAGTCAAGTGGTCGAGTCAGATGCTATTTTAGCTAGCCAAACGGCTGTTATTCGCACGCTCGACGCGATGCAAAAAGGAATATCGGTTGCCAATGTAAAAGAGGACGATATTCAACGCTATTATAGTTTTAACCCGTTGATGGATGGATCTCGTCCGGATTTATTGATTGATGATGCCAATAAATCGATGGTCGAGGTTATTGGTCCGTGGAAGAAAGTTGCCGATAAAGTCAATGGGTATGGAGAAGGATATTTGTCTACATTTTCGAATGACGATTTGGGCGCGCGGGTTAGGTTTAATTCACGAACACCTTTGAAAGGTGTTTATCAAGCGTATTATTTTTTGCCAACTTCCATGGGAAATACCACGGTACAGTTGGAAGTTTATGTAGGTCGAACTAAATTTCCGGTCGCCTTGAAATTAACTCAGGATATGAAATCAGGTTGGGCGCCACTCGGGACCTATACTTTTTCAGATCCTGTTACAGCAGACGTACTTGTCTACACGAAAAATGCCAAAGGACTAATCGTTGCAGATGCAGTGCTTTGGGTTCATCAAAAATAAATGATTATGAAGACACGAATTTTTTCACTCCTTTTAGTTGGCGCAAGCCTTCATGCCATGGCTCAATTGTCCTATCCGAAAACACGTAAAGTAGATCAAATTGATCAATATCACGGGGTTTCCGTGGCAGACCCCTACCGGTGGCTTGAAGATGACAATAGTGCAGATACCAAAGCCTGGGTTAAAGCTCAGAATGAAGTGAGTTTTGGCTATTTGGAAAAATTGCCAATGCGTGAAACCTTTAAAAAACGTATTGAGGTATTGAGCAATTATGAAAAGCTTTCAGCACCTACGCGCCGCGGGGAATGGTTCTATTTTTACAAAAACTCAGGCCTGCAAAACCAATCGGTACTCTACCGTCAAAAAGGCCTAAATGGCAACGCTGAGCAGGTTTTAGATCCCAATAAATTATCGTCGGATGCAACTACGCGACTCACTGTGTTTAATTTAAATAAAGACGGTCGGTACGCCTGCATCGGTTTAAGTAAGGGTGGTAGTGACTGGCAGACGTATACCGTGCGTGATATGGCAACGGGAAAAGACTTAGCGGATGAGATTCAATGGGTAAAAGTAAGTAGCGTCGCTTGGAAGGGGAATGGCTTTTATTATTCACGCTATCCAGCACCTGCACCGGGCAAAGAATTAAGTACGAAAAATGAGAATC
>NZ_JBILJM010000027.1:0-32252 GCF_044377215.1 Aquirufa sp. | reverse complement strand
TTCCGATCACCGAAACGACTCCTATTTTGCGTTCAAGTCGTATGTAGGGCGTGAGCAAAGTGTATTTGGTAATTTAATTTATCAATCCATCATCGACAATACAAATCATACGTGGAAGGCCGGATCGAGCTTTTTGTATGATTCTTACCAAGAACGTTACCTTGACTCTACCTATGCACGAACGGAAATAGTTCCTGGATTTTTCGGTGAATATATCTGGACAGTTCCGAATCGATTCACGTTGGTCGTAGGTAATCGAATTGATTTTCATAATCAATTAGGCACAAAATGGGTGCCACGTCTGCATGCCAAATGGGATATTTCACCTACTTGGATGGCCCGTGCATCAGCAGGGAAAGGTTGGCGTCGCGTGAATCCATTGGCGGAAAACATGGGGTTTTTGGCGAACGTAAGGTCGATCAAATTAGTCGGTGATTTGAATCCGTTAGAAGAGGCATGGAATTATGGGGCTAGTTTGAGCCATGATTTTTTAATTGGTAATCGGAAGGCCAATCTAGTTCTAGATTATTTCCAGACCGATTTTATACATCAATGGATCGTTGACATGGAAATCGCCCACGCCATTCGCATGTACTCAAACCCAGGCGCATCCTATTCAAAAAGTGCCCAAATTGAATTCAATTATAGCCCATTGCCGCGATTGGAATGGAAAGCGGCCTATCGCTTCCAAGATGTGGCATCTGATTATTTGTCAGAAAGTGGAGCTCTAAGGCGTTTGTCGAAGCCATTTTTGAATCGGGATCGAGTACTTGTCAACTTAGCCTATGCAACGAAATATGATATTTGGAAGTTTGATTTGACTTGGCAGTGGAGTGGACCGCGAAGAATTCCAAATGCCTATGTGCATGCGGGCGATGCGCCAGAAGTGAACGCACCAGCCTTTTCCATGGTTTATGGACAAGTGACACGCCAATTTAAACATTGGGAAATGTATGTGGGTGTAGAAAATCTGTTTAATTTTACGCAAGCAAATCCTATCATGGGTGCAGCTGACCCTTTTGCAAGGGGATTTGACGCGACCATGGTTTGGGGGCCGGTAGCTGGGCGCATGGTTTACACAGGATTACGTTATAAAATCAACTAAATAATAATATTATGAAAAAGGTCATCTTAGTTACTGGAATGGTTTTTGCTATGTTTGGTACATTTGCGCAGACGCAAGAGTCTAAAAAGGCGAAAAAGGAAGAGAAAAAAGAAGTGTATCAGTGTCCAATGAAATGTGAAGGGGCAAAGACTTACGCTAAAAAGGGGAAATGTCCTGCGTGCACGATGGATTTGAAAGTTGTAAAAAAATAGTTTAGGCTTCCTAGGCTGAAGCCTGGGGTTAAATAAAATAGAATGAAAACATTATTATTAGTGCTGCTCTTTGGGTTTTTGTCAGGTCCTACACAAACAGTGAAGATTAAAACTTCCGCTATTTGCGAGATGTGCAAAGAGCGCATCGAAAAGAATTTAGCGTTGACTAAAGGGATTGAAAAATCGGATTTGAATTTGGAGGATCAATCAAACATTACCGTGGTGTATAATCCAGATAAAATCGATGTCGCGAAGATTAAGCAAGTCATAGCGGAAACAGGATATGATGCTGACGATGTAAAGGCAACTAAAAAGAGTTACGAGAAACTTCCTAATTGCTGTAAAAAGTAAAATGAAAGGCCATCCGCGGATGGCCTTTTTTATTTCTTCATGCTCAAAGCGATACGCTTTCGTGCTTCATCCACCTCGGTCACGGTAACCAGTACTTTTTGAGCTACTTTGACGATTTCGTTGGGGTCTTTGACAAATTTATCGGCCAACTGGCTTACGTGGACTAATCCGTCCTGATGTACGCCTATGTCCACAAAAGCGCCAAAATTCGTAATGTTGGTTACGATTCCTGGGAGTTTCATTCCCACACGCAGATCCTTGATTCCATTCACACCTTCTGTAAATTCAAATGCCTCGAATTGTTCACGCGGGTCACGGCCTGGTTTAGCTAGTTCAGCTAGGATATCGGTTAAAGTAGGCATTCCCACTTCGGAAGTCACGTATTTCTGTAATTGAATTTGCTTGCGCAGGGATTCGTTGGCCAATAAATCACCCACCTTACAATTCAAATCTTTCGCCATTTTTTCCACGATATCATAGCGTTCTGGGTGAACGGCGCTGGCATCTAACGGATTTTTTGCGTGTCGAATGCGTAAGAAAGCAGCGGCTTGTTCGTAGGCTTTTTCACCTAAACGAGTGACTTTTTTCAAGTCAGATCGCTTGATGAAGGGGCCGTTTTTCGTGCGGTAGTCGATGATGTTTTGGGCCAACTGAGGTCCAAGTCCGGAAACGTAAGATAGAATTTGTTTGGAGGCGGTATTCAGTTCAACGCCCACGGAGTTTACGCACGAAATGACCGTGTCATCTAGTGATGCTTGTAATTTCTTTTGGTCAACATCATGTTGGTATTGTCCCACACCAATCGACTTGGGATCAATCTTAACCAATTCAGCCAAAGGGTCCATTAATCTACGGCCAATGGAAACCGCCCCACGAACCGTAATGTCTTTATCTGGGAATTCATCCCGTGCAGCTTCGGAAGCAGAATAAATGGAAGCACCGCTTTCATTGACCATGATGATGGTCACTCCTTCGAGGTTTAAATTCCGAATAAATGCTTCGGTTTCCCGACCAGCGGTTCCGTTACCAATCGCGATGGCTTGTACTTTGTGTTTCTTTACCCAAGCGCTAATGGTATTAGCAGCCTCTTGTGCTTGTCCAGGACCTGTATGTGGGTAAACGGCTGTATTATCAAGTAAGGTTCCTTGCTCATCTAGACAAACTAATTTACAACCAGTTCTAAAGCCAGGATCGAGTGCGAGTACGCGTTTTTGGCCAAGAGGAGCTGCTAATAATAATTGACGTATGTTTTCTGCAAAGACACGAATCGCTTCCTCGTCGGCACGTTTCTTTGCCTCTGCCCGCATTTCATTTTCCATAGCTGGCATGAGCAAGCGTTTGTAGCCGTCTTGGATGGCCAGCGTTACTTGTCGGGCGCAGGCATTATTTCCTTTAATGAACCGACGGTCTAATTTATCGAGTACGTCTTGGTCGGGGCCTGTGAGGTTCAAATTTAATATTCCTTCGTTTTCTCCTCTAAAAAGTGCCAAAATACGATGTGATGGGGCTTGAGACAAGGATTCAGACCAATCGAAATAATCTTTGTATTTAATTCCAGCTTCTTGTTTGCCTTTGGCAACGGTTGACTTGACGGTTGTTTTTCGGGCAAATAGGTGGCGTGCTTCTTCGCGTACTTCGGCGGTTTCCATCATTTCTTCGGCCAAAATATCGCGTGCACCGGATAAAGCTTCTTCCGTATCATCGAGGAATTCTGCGGCTAAGACTTCCGGGTCAAGCATGCGTTGTTCAAAAAGTTTATCTGCCAAAGCCTGCAATCCTTTTTCTCTCGCGGCCATCGCGCGTGTTTTACGTTTGGGTTTGTAGGGAAGGTAGATATCCTCGAGCTTGGCGAGGGTTTCCGCTCCGCGCACGGCTCTTTCGAGTTCGGGGCTGAGTTTATCTAATTCTTTTAGTGATTTTAGGATGGCTTCACGGCGTTTTTCTAATTCCACCAATTGATCACGTAGGTCGCGAATTTGGGCCACTTGTACTTCATCAAGGCTTCCAGTCGCTTCTTTTCGGTAACGCGAAATAAAGGGAATTGTGGCGCCTTCGTCGAGCAGTTCAATGGTTTTACGTACTTGGTTTTCTGGAATGCCGAGGGTGGAGGATATTTTTGCAAGCATAGAGTAGAGGTGAGAGGTAAGAGGTGAGAGGTAAGAGGTGAGAGGTAAGAGGTGAGAGGTAGTCCGGAGTCGACTAGCGACTGACGACTCTACTCCGCATTTGGAAAATCACTATGAAAATACCCGGCGAACTTCCAGATTTCTTGGATTTCAGAGCCGAGAATCGGGTAGGGGTCGTAGGTTTTGTTGGTCGAATTGAGGATCAATACTTTGCGGTCGGCCAAGTGATTAATGACTTGTTTCAATACGACACCGTCTTCACGCGTCACAACAATACAAATCGTTCCATCTTTAATGGCGGTCCAGTCTTCTACGTATTCTGCGAAGACAAGTGAACCGGGCTGTAAGGGTAACATGGATTCACCTTTGATGGGGAATACACGGTATTTTTTGTCGCGAGGTAAGAAGGGTACTTGGAAGGTGGGGAGTTCTTGAATGAACTCTACGTCGTCATAGGAAGCGGTATATCCTGCCAAAGCTTTGACAGGTACCATCTCGATATTCTCTTCATTATTGGAATCCACCGTCGTGGCTAAAATACGTAGCTTAGGCTTGTTGGCCATTCCAGGAAGTCTTTTCGAAAGATCTTCCTTAAGTAATTCATCCACTTCTACCTTGAAAAACTCAGCCATTTCGATGAGATCGGCATATTTAGGTTCTGCTCTGCCGGATTCGTAAGAGCCCAAGGTGGGCTTCTTGATGTTGATTAATTCAGCCAGTTTTTCTTGCGATGTTTTCTCGGACATCTTGCTGCGTAAAAAACGTAAATTCTGACTAAAAAAAGTGCTCATGCGATTTGCTTATTTAAGTAAAATGAATAAAATTCGTATCCAATATTAAATCATATACTCGTCGAAGTTACGAAAGGTATTCGGATTACCCAAATAGCTACCTATTTTATGCAAGATCGCGCCATTGTGCACATGGACCTAGATTCGTTCTTTGTCTCCGTCGAGCGACTCCGAGATCCACGTCTCGTGGGGAAACCCGTGATCGTGGGAGGCTTGTCGGACCGTGGCGTGGTCGCAGCTTGCAGTTATGAGACACGTACTTTTGGCGTTCGTTCTGCGATGCCCATGCGCATGGCGTTGAAGTTATGTCCAGATGCGATTGTCTTGCGGGGAGATTTTGAGGCGTATGCACAGCATTCGGATTGGGTGACGCGGATGATTATGGACCGTGCACCCGTGGTAGAGAAGGCGTCAATCGATGAGTTTTATTTGGATATGACGGGTATGGAGCGGTTTTTTGGCTCGTACCAATTTGCGACAGATTTACGTCAAAAGATTCACAAGGAAACCGGTTTGCAGATTTCCTTTGGCCTATCCGTTAATAAAACAGTTTCCAAAGTCGCCACGAATCACATCAAACCTGCGGGCCAATTTCAGGTATTACCGGGAGAGGAGAAGGCTTTCTTAGCGCCGATGGCAGTTGGCAAGATTCCCATGATCGGAGCCGTAACGGCCCAAACCCTCCGAAACATGGGTATTGTGCATGTGGGTACCCTCAGCCAAATGCCGCTGAAGATCTTGGAACGTACTTTTGGTAAATCCGGTGTCATGTTGTGGGAGCGGTCTAATGGCATCGATTTACGTCCCGTCGTCCCTTATTCCGAACAAAAATCGCTCTCGAAGGAGATTACGTTTGAGCAAGACACGACGGATGTGAAGTTGTTGCATCGGATCTTGGGTTCGTTGACCGAACAACTGGCCTACGACCTACGAAAACTCGGCCAATGCACTTCCTGCATCACGGTCAAATTACGCTATTCGAATTTTGATACGCATACCCGACAAATCAGTATTCCGGCGTCTGCGAGTGATCATCGCCTGATTCCAGCGGTGCATGAGTTGTTTGAGAAATTGTATGATCGCCGACTGTTGATTCGGCTGATTGGGGTACGCTTTTCCAAATTATTACAAGGTCAGGAGCAGTTGAGTTTGTTTGATGACGGGGCGCGTCTGGTGCCTTTGTATGGGGCGATGGATAATCTGCGAAATCGCTACGGGGACTTCTCGGTTTTACGGGCGAGTGGACTGATGGAGCGCGGAGAGCGTCGAAATGCCTTAGGACCTAAGTCGGAATAGCCCATGTACTTGAATTGTCACTCCTTTTATAGTCTCCGTTATGGAACGCTTTCGCCTGAGCAGCTGGTGGAAGCGGCGGTGACGCGTGGCATTCAGGTATTGGCCTTAACGGATATTCATCGCGCTTCTGGGGTTTTCGATTTTGTGCAGGCCTGTACAGAAGCGGGGATTAAGCCAGTAGTTGGTATGGAATTTACCAAAGGCTATGTGTGCCTGGCGCGGAATCCGGCAGGTTTGGCTCAGATTAATGCCTTTGCTTCTCAGATTTTATTGGCCGGAGACGATTGGCCCGAGCGTCCTCCGGAATGGGAGGATGTCTGGACGATTTTTCCGTATAGTCGGCGTAGGGCATTGCGCACGCTAGGCCCCAATGAGCGCTGGGGTGTTCGCGGGACGGATTTGAAGGCCTTGTGGAATGTGAAGGATTTGGGTGGGATGGTGTGGTGCCAACCGGTCACTTTCTTGAACAAGCAGGGTTTTTCGATGCACCGTTTGTTGCGGGCGATTGACCAAAATGTCTTGTTGAGTAAGCTTTCACCCAAGGCGCAGGCGCAGGAGGATGAGCGAATGTACACGCCGGAAGAGTTGCGGGAGATTTGTCGGGATTATCCGGGGTTATTGGATGCCGCTGAGCAGCTGTTGGCCAACTGCACCTTTCAATTTGATTTTAAATTACCAAAGAACCGCCGTTTATATGGCTCGAGTCGGGAGGATGATTTGGCTTTATTGACCAAACTCGCTTATGAGGGTTTGCGTTATCGCTATCCACGCTCGGATCGGGAGGCGAAGGCGCGGGTCGAGAAGGAATTGAAGGTGATTCATGAGTTGCATTTTGATGCGTATTTTCTGATTACGTGGGACATTATTCGATATGCGCGTTCTCGAGGTTATTTTCATGTGGGTCGTGGTTCGGGGGCAAATTCGATTGTGGCGTATTGTTTGGGGATTACGGATGTGGATCCGGTGGCGTTGGATTTATATTTTGAGCGCTTCATTAATCCGCATCGGACGAGTCCGCCGGATTTTGATATTGACTTTTCGTGGGATGAGCGCAATGACATCATCGATTATATTTTTAAGCGTTATGGCGCGAAGCATGTTTGCTTGCTAGCCACGTATGTGACTTTTCGGGATAAGTCGATTTACCGGGAACTGGCAAAGGTTTTTGGGTTACCCAAAGCCGAGATAGACGCTTGGCTCGATCCGGCTACCGCGATGCGGGAGGTGAGTTCGGAGATTCACATGTTGATTGTGAAGTATGGGAATTTGTTATTGGACTTCCCGAATTACCTGAGTATTCATGCGGGTGGTATTTTGATTTCGGAGGAGCCTTTGTTTGCGTATACGGCGTTAGAACCTATGCCAAAGGGTTTTCCAATCTGCCAGTTTGATATGTATGTGGCGGAGGAGATTAGTTTTGCGAAGTTTGATATTTTGTCGCAGCGGGGTTTGGGGCATATTAAGGAGTCGGTGGATATCATTCGGGCGAATCGTGGGGTGGATGTGGATGTGCATCGGGTGCAGGATTTTATGCAGGATGAGGGGATTCGTAGGCAGTTGATGCGGCACGAGACCATGGGTTGTTTTTATATTGAATCACCCGCGATGCGGCAGTTATTGAAGAAGTTGGACTGCCAAGATTACATAACCTTGGTAGCAGCTTCGTCGATTATCCGACCGGGCGTGGCGTCGTCTGGAATGATGAAGGCCTATATTGAGCGGTATCATGCGCCGGATTCGTATGAGCCGGTGCACCCGTTGATGGGTGAGCTGATGAAGGAGACTTATGGTGTGATGGTATATCAGGAGGATGTGATTAAGGTGGCGCATTATTTTGCGGGTTTGAGTTTGGCGGAGGCGGATGTGTTGCGGCGGGGGATGTCGGGCAAGCATCGTTCGCGTGCTGAATTTGAACGGATTCGGGAGGCGTTTTTTACGAATTGTGCGGCGAAGGGCTATGCGGAGGCGGTGTCGCGTGAGGTGTGGCGTCAGATGGAGAGTTTTTCGGGCTATTCATTTTCGAAGGCGCATTCGGCTTCGTTTGCGGTGGAGAGTTACCAAAGTTTGTATTTGAAGACCTATTATCCGCTGGAGTTTATGGTGGCGGTGATTAATAATTTTGGGGGATTTTACCGGACGGAGTTTTATGTGCATGAGGCTAAGCGATGTGGGGCGCAGGTGGAGGCGCCGGAAATTAATGCGAGTGATTATTTGACGTCGATTCGCGGGTTGGTGGTTTGGATGGGTTGGGTACATGTGAAGGGTTTGGAGAAGCGGGTGATTCAGGATTTAGTGGAGGCGCGGAGGCAGGGAGGGCCTTTTCGGTCTTGGGAAGATTTTGCGCATCGGGTTTCTTTGGGTTTGGAGCAGGCGATTTTATTGATTCGGGTGGGGGCATTCCGACATTTGGGTATGGAGAAGAAACCTTTATTGTGGGAGGCGCATGCACGTTTTCAGGGGAAGGTGGCGCCGGTGGTGGCGATGGAGATGTTTGGGGATGAGGTGTCGGATTTGGGTGTATTGCCGGAGTTGGTACATGATCCGGCGGAGGATGCGTTCGATCAGTGGGAGATATTGGGTTTTCCACTTTGTTCGCCGTTTGATTTGGTGTCAGATCTGCCGCAAACTTTATTGAATGCGGATTTGATTTATGAACGCGGTGATATTTTGGGGTATTTGGTGACCTTAAAGCCAACGCGTACCAAATCGGGCGACCGCATGTATTTTGGGTATTTTGTGGATGTGCGGGGTGAGTTTTTTGATACGGTGCATTTCCCGGCGGATTTGAAGAAGTACTCGTTTCGAGGAAATGGGGTGTATTGGATGCAGGGCGTGGTGATGGAAGAATTTGGGCATCGCACGTTGCGGGTGCAGCAATTAAGGAAGTTGGGCTGGCGGGTCGATCCGAGGAGGGAGGACTAGGAGAGGTGAGAGGTAAGAGGTGAGAGGTAAGAGGTGAGAGTGGGCAGTAGTCAGTCGCTAGTCGTCAGTCATCAGTCCGAAGGGAATTAGTCCGGAGGCGAAACGATTTTATATATTTTCATGCTGGTTTGTCAGTCTTTGCATAATTTCTTCCCAGCTCATATCGTAGTTGTCAGCTTTATTCCTAGCGCGGAGGCGTTCACCAACAATGATTTTATGCCAATGTGGGATTAAATTATCTTGAGAATCTTCTATTGTTGATTCATCTATATTTTGCTCTGGGATTGGGTAGGATTGAGGCTTTTGCATTAATTGGTTATTTGAAAACAAACATAAGGGCAAAAACAAAAAAGTCTAATTCGGAAAATGACTAATAAACTGATAAAATAGTTACTAGTCGCTAGTCCTCAGTCGAGAAGTCCGGAGGGAAATAGTCCGAAGGGAAGTTTAGAAACTCTTAATTCTTACCTCTTACCTCTCACCTCTAATTTCTAACGTCTAAGGATAATCGCCGCATTGCATGCGCCACAAACTTTGGCAATCCTAAAAGGTTTGCCAAAGAGGCTAACGTCTAACGTCTAGTGTCTAAAGTCTAAGGCTAATCGCCGCATTGCATGCGCCTCAAACTTTGGCAATCCTGAAAGGTTTGCCAAAGAGGCTAACGTCTAACGTCTAGTGTCTAAAGTCTAAGGATAATCGCCGCATTGCATGCGCCTCAAACTTTGGCAATCCTAAAAGGTTTGCCAAAGAGGCCAACCTCTCACCTCTTACCTCTTAGCTCTAACCTCTTTATGGTGCTATTCGATACCGCTCCCATGCCTGCCCGGATTTCTCATAAACAATCCGGTCATGTAGTCTAGAGGGTCTGCCTTGCCAGAATTCGAAATAGGTGGGTATTAGTTCGTAACCTCCCCAATGAGCTGGTTTTGGAATTTCTTTCCCCGCATATTCCTTCGCTAATTCGGCATAGCGTTGTTCTAAATATTCGCGAGATTCTACGCGTGCGCTTTGGTCTGATACCCAAGCGCCCAATTGAGATTCACGCGGTCTTTGGTGGAAATATTCGGTCGAAAGGACTTCCGACATCTTATGGACATTTCCTTCAATGCGCACTTGGCGCTCTAATTCCCCCCAAAAGAAGGTCAAGGAAGCATGCGCGTGCTGTGCTAATTCAGCCCCTTTGCGCGAGTGGTAATTTGTAAAAAAAGAGAAAGCCTCATCTACATGTTTCAATAAGACAATCCGACCGGCTGGTTTATTGTCATGCCCCACCGTACTCAAAAACATCGCATTGGGCTCAATAACTTTGGCATTTGACGCTTCTTGAAACCAAATTTTAAATTGCTCAATCGGATCAATATGTACTGTGGTTTCTAAAAGTTCACCTTTTTGATAATTCTCACGAAGGGCAGCTAAATTCATAATTCAGAATTTTTATTTCTTATCTTTGAGCGGGCTTTCTGCTCGGCCAAAATTAGTCAATTTCTATGAAAAAATTATTCCTTTTTGATGCGATGGCGCTGATTTATCGCGCCCATTTTGCGTTTGCCAAAACACCCCGAATTTCATCAAAAGGGATAAATACTAGTGCCGTTTTTGGTTTTACAAACACCATTTTGGAAGTGATTCAAAAGGAAAAACCTGATTATTTGGGCGTCGCCTTTGATACGTCGGCACCCACGTTCCGGCACGTTGAATACACGCCTTACAAAGCCCAACGGGAAAAGCAACCGGAGGATATTACCATAGCCATTCCCTACGTCAAGAAATTAGTCGAGGCATTGGATATTCCCATCTTAATCTTAGATGGGTATGAAGCCGATGACATCATTGGAACAATCGCTAAAAAAGCCGTTCGCGCTAATCCAGATATCGAAGTATACATGATGACGCCGGATAAGGATTATGGCCAACTGGTCGAAGAGCGAATCAAAATGTATAAACCAGCCTTCATGGGCAAGGGTGTTGAGGTCCTAGGACCCAAAGAAGTTTGTGCGAAATGGAACATTCAAAACGTGGATCAAGTCATTGATATGCTTGGTTTAATGGGGGATGCGGTTGATAATATTCCAGGTGTTCCCGGGGTCGGAGAAAAGACCGCACAGAAATTGATTGAAGAATATGGTTCGATGGAGAACCTATTTAAAAATACCGATAAGCTAAAAGGGAAACTGCGTGAAAACTTGGAAAACTTTCAAGAGCAAGGCATGCTTTCACGTCATTTGGCAACCATCTTGTGTGAGGTTCCTATCGAATACGAAGAAGAAAAATTGCTCAAAACAGAGCCTAATCGTGAATTATTAGAACCTTTATTGGATGAACTAGAATTCAGAACGTTACGCAGGCGCATCCTAGGTGAGGATCCAGAACCCGTTGCACCCAAACCCAAAGCAAGCCCTAAAGTGGCTTCCAATCAAATGGATATGTTTGGGTCACCAGTAGCTGCCCCGGCTGGATTTATGTTGGAAGAAGAAACGGAAGAAAAAGTTTCCCATTTTAATAATTTGTCGAATACGGCACACCAATATCATTTGGTTCAAGGCGAAGCCGCGGTGAGGTCGTTGGTGGGTTTTTTAGGCCGACAAACCACTTTTTGTTTCGATACGGAAACGACGAGTTTGTCGGTTGTAGAAGCTGAGCTCGTGGGCATGTCCTTTGCTTACCGAAAAGGGGAGGCATTTTACGTACCATTCCCGGAGGATCAAACAGAAGCACAATCACTTGTTGACTTATTCAAAGATCTTTTCGTGAATGAAGCCATTCAAAAAGTAGCTCAGAACATTAAATATGACATGAGTGTATTGGCAAATTATGGCATTGAAATCAAGGGAATAACCTACGATACTATGCTCGCACACTACCTAATCGAACCTGAAAAACGGCATAATATGGACGCATTGGCCATGTCTTATTTGCAGTATGAGCCATTGTCTATCGAAACGTTGATAGGTAAAAAAGGTGTCAAGCAAGGTAATATGCGGGATGTTGACCTTGAGGACATTAAAGAATATGCAGCCGAAGATGCTGATGTAACGCTCCAAATCAAGCCATTTTTGGATGAGCAATTAGCCAAAAATCCCAAAGCCATTGAATTGTTGATGGACGTAGAAATGCCCCTAGCTCGGGTACTTTCCAAGATCGAATGTGAAGGGGTAAATTTAGACGTCGCTTTCTTGCAAGAAATGTCTAAGACGCTTGAGGTTGATTCGAGAGAAGTCCAACAAAAAATCTTTGAGGCTGCGGGTCAAGAATTCAATGTGGCTTCCCCGAAACAATTGGGTGAAATTCTTTTTGAAAAATTAAAATTAGATCCGAAAGCGAAAAAGACGAAAACGGGTCAATACATGACGGGCGAAGAGGTTTTATCTAAGTTGGAATCTGAGCATGAAATCGCGCGTTTAATTCTTGATTTCAGGGAATTGCAGAAGTTAAAGTCGACCTACGTAGACGCGCTTCCGCAATTGATTTCACCCAAAACAGGACGTATTCATACCTCATTTATGCAGGCGGTTACGGCTACGGGGCGTTTGTCTTCAAAGGATCCTAATCTGCAAAATATTCCTATTCGTACGCCAAGGGGTCGCGAGATACGGAAAGCTTTTATTCCTCGAGATGCCAATTATCAGATTCTATCCGCTGATTATTCTCAGATTGAATTGCGTATTATGGCTGCCTTTGCCAAAGATGAGGCGATGTTGAACGCTTTTAATCAGGGAATTGATGTGCATAAGGCAACAGCAGCTAAGGTTTTCAAGGTTAGTTTGGATGAGGTTACTTCAGAATTGCGCCGAAGAGCTAAAGCAGTCAATTTTGGTATTATTTATGGTCAATCGGCTTTTGGTTTAGCAGGCTCTTTAGGCATTTCGCGGACGGAAGCGAAGGAAATTATCGATCAATATTTTGTCGAGTTTCCGAATGTCAAGTCATATATGGATGCGACCATTACCCAAGCGCGTGAACTAGGGTATGTTGAAACGGTCCTCGGCCGACGTCGTTATTTGCGCGATATATTATCTCCCAATATGAATGAGCGGAGTTTTGCGGAACGAAATGCAATAAATGCGCCTATTCAAGGTTCTGCGGCAGATATGATCAAAGTTGCCATGATTCAGATTCAATCGTTTATTGAACGGGAAAACCTAAAATCGCGTATGATTTTGACGGTTCATGATGAATTAGTTTTTGATGCGCATGTAGATGAAATTAATTACCTTCGCGAGAAGATTAATGAAATTATGTGTCAGGCCATGGATTTGGGTGTGGCCATGGAAACGGGTATCGGTGTTGGTATGAATTGGTTGGAAGCCCATTAATTTGCTTTGTTTTGAAGATATCGATTGCACTTTGTACCTTAAACGGAGAGAAATTTCTCCGGACTCAGCTGAGTAGTTTTGTTGACCAAACTATGCGTGCCGACGAGATTATTGTGTGCGATGAAGGGTCGACAGACCGGACGCTAGAGATTTTGGAGCAGTTTGCTGATCGACTTCCCTTGGTGATTCACCGCAATCCAGTACGTTTAGGTACGTATCAAAATTTCCAAAAAGCATTATCCCTTTGTTCCGGAGATTATATTTTCCCAGCTGATCAGGATGATTATTGGGATCATCAAAAAATTGAACGTATTTCTACGTATTTCAATCATCACGATCAGGCAGAAGTGGTATTTACGGATGCGCTATTAGTGGATGAATTTGGCCAAATTTCTGGTAAAAAATTATGGTCTACTTTTCGTTTTCGCGAGAAACAGCAGCGGGAGTGGAGGGCTGGAAAATCATTAGATATATTATTGGATGGTAATCGGGTTACCGGTTGTACCATGGGTATTCGTAAACGGTTTTTAGATAAAATTTCACCTTTTCCAACGAATTTACCTTCCTTCTTTTTACATGATGCTTGGATGGGTATCTCGGCGGCTTTGGAAAACCGGATCGATTTTATTCCGGCCACCTATGTGCAGTATCGATTGCATTCAGAGCAGCAGGTAGGTGTTAAGGGAAATCCGGGTACACCGCCTACGATGTGGGAACGTATTCAGCGGCCACATGAGGATAAGGTGGGACCCTACCGCAAGAAATTAGCATATTTAGTTGCACTTCGCGAGGCTGTTTCTGTGAAATTTCCCAATCAGCGATTTGAGCCATTGGACACCCGAATTGATTATTGGGATCGTCGGGCAAATTTGCCGGAGGCCCGTTGGAAGCGTTTGAAGAAAACGATTCAAAATTTGATTTTAGGAAATTACCATCGTTACAAGGATATTGATTCGCCTGCAGAGACTCCGTATTTAATGTTCTTGGGAGATTTGATTGAGTAAAACATTTGGCTTTTATATTCGTTTTGTTTTAAACGTAATCGTTATGAAATCATTTCCCTATTTCTTGTTTGCACTAGCATTGGCATTTCAGGCCTGTAGCCAAACCCCTAAAACTACAATTTCAATGGACAAATTACCCGTAACTGAGGCTGAATGGAAGGCTAAATTGAGTGAAGATGAGTATTATATTTTACGTCAAAAAGGTACGGAGCGTCCATATACAGGTAAATTTTTAATGCATAATGAATCAGGTTATTATACCTGCCGTGGTTGCGGAACGCGTTTATTTAAATCGGATTCCAAGTTTGATTCGCACTGCGGTTGGCCTTCCTTCGATAAGGAAGTCAAAGCGGGTGTCATTAAAGAAACATCCGATTTAACCTTGGGCATGCGTCGTATTGAGATTACATGCGCCAAATGTGGTGGTCATTTAGGACACGTTTTTGATGATGGGCCTACCGAAACAGGTTTGCGTTATTGTGTGAATTCCGTTTCTTTGGGATTCGAGAAACAATAACTCAATTCATGTCCAAAGAATTAGTCGAACATTTATCGCAAATTTCTAGCTTGTCGACAGAAGCTGTGTCAGCGTTAACTTCGATTATTCATACACAGCAGGTTCGTAAAAATCAGGATATCCAGCAAATTGGCCAGACATGTAAGACACTTTACTTTTTAAAGTCGGGCCTGGCACGTATTTATTATTTTCACGCAGGAAATGACATTACAGAGGGCTTTTATGGCCCTTTTTGCTTAATTGCACGTGCCGAAAGTTTGTTTGCTGGATTGCCTAGTAAAAAAGCAATCCAGGTGTTGGAAGATGCGGAAGTATGGTCAATTTCAACCAAAGACTTATTCGCATTGTATGATTCGCATCGCGATATTGAGCGCTTATTTGTACGCCTATTTGAATTAGCCTATGTTCAGACGATTCAGCGCATTGAAAACTTACAGTTTCATACGGCAGAAGAGCGGTATCAATTATTAATGAATGACCAACCGGAGGTGTTGCGTCGTGCTCCTCTGAAATTCATTGCTTCATATTTGGGAATTACCCAAGTAAGTTTAAGTCGCATTCGCGCGAGGAGAACCTAATTTAACATTTGTTAAATGCTTCTGAGCTGCAATTTGTCAATTTGCAGGAAATCGGAAGTATTCATGAAAACACAATTAGGATTACGTCAAAATTGGCAACAATTCAGCTTATTGGTTTTAGTTAACGCCTTTGTAGGCGGTATGGTGGGGCTTGAGCGTTCGATCTTACCCCAACTTGCTTTACAGGAATTTGGCATTGCTTCCAGTGTAGCCGTATTTTCCTTTATAGTAGTTTTTGGATTGGTCAAAGCGGTTTCAAATTATTATGCTGGTCATTTTGCGAATCGGGTAGGTCGGCGGAAATTATTGATTTTGGGATGGATCTTTGCCATTCCGATTCCCTTTATATTGATGTGGGCGCCGAGTTGGAATTGGATTATAGCTGCGAATGTATTTTTAGGTTTAAACCAAGGTTTTGCATGGTCGAGTACCGTCACCATGAAAATTGATTTAGTTGGTGACAAGAATCGTGGTTTGGCGATGGGAATCAATGAATTTGCTGGCTATATATCGGTTGGCTTAGTTGCCTTTTTAACCGGTTTTATCGCGCAAAACTATGGCATTCGACCATACCCTTTTTATATCGGTATTGTGTTTGTAGGTATGGGTTTGGGACTAAGTATCTTTTTTGTGCATGATACGCAAGGGCACGTGGCTGCCGCAGCCGTGGAGAGTAATGTGCCGCGATTGAAATCTATTTTCTGGGAAACAACCTGGGCGAATCGAAATTTAGGATCGATTACGCAGGCGGGATTGGTGAACAATTTGAATGATGGGATGGTATGGGGTTTATTTCCGATGCTATTGCTTTCGAAGGGATTTAGCTTGGCCGAAATTGGAGTCATTACGGCTATTTATCCCGCAGTTTGGGGATTAGGCCAACTGGGAACCGGCAAATTGTCTGATTTGATATGCCAAAAAGATTTGTTGGCCTACGGCCTTCTCCTCCAGGCTCTTGCCTTAGTAGGTCTTATTTGGGCAGTTTCCTTTTCCCAATTTGCTGGGTTGTCTGTTTTATTGGGATTAGGTACGGCAATGGTCTATCCAACGTTTTTATCAGCAATTGCAACACATACGCATCCTCTCGACCGGGCTAAAAGCTTGGGGATATTTAGACTTTGGCGTGATTCGGGATATGCCGTGGGGGCACTACTCACGGGTGTTTTAAGTGCTTATTTTTCGTATTCAATCTCCATTGCAAGTATTGCAGGCCTAACGGTCTTATCGGCGGTGATTGTATGGAAGCGGATGCGGTGTTCGTAAATGGGCTATTTCATCAAAATCCTGTAGAGACGCGATACTTCGCGTCTACAAATAAAACAGACGCGAGGTATCGCTTCTCTACAGTAATATCTGAGCCCACTTATCCGTCATCGCTTTCGCTTCGCCCATCCCAATTTGCTTATCGATCATTTTGCCGTCTTTATAGAATTCCAAATAAGGGATGGATTCAATTTGCTTGGCCTTGGCCAATTCCTGGTTGGCATCCACATCAATCTTAATCAATTCTACCTGGCCATTTTGCGCCTTGATCCAGGCATCTAATACGGGACTTAACTGCTTGCAAGGACCACACCAAACCGCATTATAATCCACAATCACGAGTTTCTTACCTTTTATTTGATTGTTGAAATCAGCTAATGTTATGCCCTCAGCTGCTTTTGGACTAGTGGCATCCTTTGATAAGGGTAGGTTGGCTGATTGCCAGGCCAACATCCCTCCAGTTAAATTCACAACAGATTTAAAACCCATTGCTTGGAGTTGGCCTGCTGCAGAACTGGATCTACCACCGGATAGGCAATACACATAAACTGTTTTTGATTTGTCCAGGTTGGCCACTGCATTTTGGAATGCATCACTCGTTATATCTGCTAAAATTGCACCTTCAAAATGTCCATTTGCATATTCGTCGCTAGTGCGCACATCGAGAATTTGGCCAGGTTCCGCTGATTTTAATTCGCTTTGAAATTCAGTTGCTGCCAAATCTTGCAATCCCTCTTTTTTCGTGCATCCGAATAGTGATGTAGCGATGATCAATGAGGTAAAAATGATTTTCAACGTTTTCATAATTGTGTGATAATTTAAATATGTAATTCGTTTAATAGCTGACGACTAGTGACTTACGACTTACGACCAGCGACTGACGACTAGCGACTGGAATGCTGTTTAATAATCCCTTCCAACGTACTCGCCTGAATAACACCTGATTGTCGCCAAACGGACTTTCCGTCTTTAAAAAGGATTAAGGTCGGCACAGACCGAATCTGGAATTTGTCAGCCAAAGATCGATTTTTATCAACATCGATTTTTATGATTTTGGCGGAATCACCCACTTTGGTTTTTAGTTGTTCCAAAATAGGTTTTAACTGTTTACATGGTCCACACCATTCAGCTGAAAAGTCAACTAATACAGGTTCCGGTGATTTCAAAAGTTCTTCAAATTTGTTCATTTTTTAGTGTTTAGTAGTCAGTAATCAGTAGTCAGTAATCAGTAGTCAGTAATCAGTAGTCCGAGGGCTAAACTCTCACCTTTTACCTCTCACCTCTTACCTCTTACCTCTTACCTCTTAATTGAATTCCAGGGTCCACCATTATATACCTGCGTGAAACCGGCAGCTAGTAATTGCCGACGGGCCATACCGCTTCTGCTTCCAGACCGACAGCAAGTTACAATAACTTGATCTTTCTTTAATTTGTTCATTTGGCTTCCCAAGGTTTGCAATGGAAGATTAATGGATCCTTTTACGTGTCCATCTTTGTATTCGGCAGGAGTACGAACATCTACTACCGTGGCACCCTGTGCGATTAGCGCTGTTATATCTACTTTGGGGCCTATTCCCAAGATATTTTTTATGAATTGGAGCATTGTTTTTCTGTTTAGTGCGTCAAAGATAATTTCGAATATTAGCCTAAAACGTGATATTTGTCTCTATCCCTTTTTTATCGCCCTAAATTGAATCACTTCCGCCTTGCCTTGATGTAAGGGGCCTTCATCTAATGTGCGTATGATTTCTTGATTAATCTGAATGTCCAATGATTTAAAGTCTAACGCCAAAGTATCGTTATCAAAAAGCCAGTTGGCATCTTTCGGTCCTCCCGAAGTATACGCCAACTGCCTCTTATTAAATCCCTCCAACAATAAAGTTCCACCCGGCTTTAGCCATTTGATAAATTTGGCATGCACGAGCGGTCGGATTTCTAGTGGTGTATGAAAGTAGGTCGACATAATCACATCAAATGATTCGAGCGGAAATTGGATTTTCAGCGCGTCTGCACACACATAATGTAGTTGGACATGTTGCTCACGAGCCAATTTCAATGCTTTCGCTTCCCCTTGTTCACTCAAATCAAAGGCGTAAACTTCCCAGCCTAGTTTAGCGGCATAAATTGCATCTCGTCCTTCTCCTGCGGCAGGAATTAATATACGGCCAACGGGTATATTGGCAATTTGCTCGGCAAAAAAATCATTTGGATTGATTCCATATTGATATTCAGTTGACTGATATCTTGCATCCCACGTTGCTTTCATTATAGTAATTGGTTAGTTTCGTAAAAAATATTCATATGAAAAAGTCTATATTATCCCTCATTATTGCCATTTTCGCTGTTTTTGCAGCACAGGCGCAAAATCCAGTACACAAAGTTGTTATCCAATTAAATACGTCTGATACGCTTGTTTGGCATGGAGCTTTGAAAAACATATCCAATCTTCAAACGGCATTGGGTAAAACAACTCAAATTGAATTAGTTGCTCATGGTTCAGGTATCGGTATCCTGATTGATGGCAAGACTACTCAAAAGGCCAAAGTGGCTGAATTAGCTGCTATGGGTGTTTTATTTAAAGCGTGCGAAAATACGATTCGTGAACGCAAAATCGACCGAGCGACCATCTTAACTCAAGCAGGAACTGTTCCGTCTGGTGTCGCAGAAGTAGTTCTCAAGCAAGAGGCCGGCTGGGCGTACCTTAAATACTGACGCAAATTAGCTTTGTCAATTGAAAAAGCCTGTGACTTATATCACAGGCTTTTGTTGTTCCAAGGTAAAAATTTAGGGGGATCTTTCTCCAGTAATCGAGGGGTACTCTCACTCAGAAAATGCCCATTTAACACCTTTTCGTAGGCTATCAGGTATTTTTTAGCCATGGAAAGCGAATCGAACAGATCTCGCGCATACGTATGACAATGTTGTTTATTGTATGCACCTGCCTGTTGGATGGCGATGGCCATTTCATCTTCCTGATTACTTAATAAACCAAATTCGGATGTGACTAATTCAGGTAAAGAACCGTAAGGCGTTGCAAAAATAGGGCAACCGAAATACAAACTTTCCGTGATGGCTAATCCGAATGGTTCGTGCCAACGGACCGGAAATAGTAAGCCTTTGGAATGGGAGAGAAGATCTAATTTTTGTTGGCCCCCCACCGTTCCATAAAATTGAATACGAGCGCTCCAAGTCATGCGAAATCCCATTTTCAGATTTAAGCGTGTGCCGCCAAGTACGGCAAGTTTTTCATTTGGAGTTCGTAAGACCGTGTCGATCGCCCCTTGCACATTTTTTACACGCCATGCGGCCTTACCTAAAAAGTGCACATAATCACGCGATTGCGTTAGATTAGGCTTGCCGTAATCATCCCAATCTAATCCATTATAGACAAACGAATTCGATCCGTAGCGATTGGCATGGTTTTGGGAGACAAAAATGGAATTGATGTTTAGCAAAGTTTCTTCATTTGGATTTCCGTGCACGGTTACAACGTAAGGCTTTTCGATGACCTCACTTGGCGTATGATTCAAGTGAACAACATCAATGAAGTCTGGAATTTGTTCGTTCAAGGATTGACTAGGATTCCAAGGTAACACCGTCGCGAATGGACAATGTGAACCTTGGGGTACCAAAAAGGTGACTTGGTGCCCGAGTCCTTGTAAAGATTTCGCTAATCCCCAAATCACGCGTTCAGTACCTCCATATCCAGCTACGGGTATTTTCTGATCATGAACAATTAAAATCTGCATTTTTTAGAGGAATTGAGGAACAAAAATACATTAATTCCCTACATTTTTCCAGGTAGAATTTGATTCCAATAAAGGTAAGGTAAAAGGAATTTCTTCATTTGGTACATGGACCAGCGTTCCTTAGATTGGTCGAAAGGAAATGTTTCTACCGGTTGGTTATCATAATCAAATTCAGCTAACACCAATTTGTCATATCCGGTAATGATAGGACATGATGAATAACCATGATATTTAGTGGTTAGGAGTTTTCCTTGCATCGCAGCTATTAAGTTATCCACTAAAACAGGTGCTTGTTTTCGTATGGCAGCGCCGGTTCGCGAGGCGGGTAAGCTTGCAGCATCCCCAGCCCCGAAAATATTGGGGTATTTTGTATGTTGTAAGGTATGTTTGTCAACGTCCAACCAGCCTGCTGCATTAGCTAAGGGGCTATTTTTAACAAAATCAGGAGCTGATTGCGGAGGTGTGACATGGAGCATGTCAAATTCCACCCAATATTCTTTGTCTTTATTTGCCTCTCCAATCCCCACAAACTTTGCCTTTTTATTTGGACCATCCACTTCGTCAAGTTTCACAAAAAACTGGGTGTTAATTCCGTAACGTGCGATGACTTTTTTTAATGTCTTTTCATATTTTTCTACGCCAAAAACCCGCGTGCCACCGCTCCAAAATTCAACTTGAGTATTCGTTTTATTTCTTTGGAAATAGTCGGCCGCCAAATACATGATTTTCTGAGGGGCTCCCCCGCATTTTATCGGGGTATGGGGAGTAGTGAAGATCGCTTTTCCTTTTTTTGTTTGCCGGATGCATTCCCAGGTATAAGGCGCTGTTTTAAAGCTGTAATTGCTGCAAACCCCATTTTTACCCAACGTCTCAGGTAATCCTTTGATGTCTGCCCAGTTTAATTGAATGCCCGGTGAGGCTATGAGGTAATCATAGCTTAGGTCTGAGCCATCAGCTAGGGTGATTTTATTTTCGTCAGGCTTGAACCCGCAAACCATTTGTTGGACCCACGCCGCTCCCGCCGGGATCACGGAAGCTTCATCGCGTTCGGTATCTTGTATATCAAACTCACCTCCACCAACGAGTGTCCAAGCAGGTTGGTAATAATGTTTTTTAGCCCCATCTACGATAGCTATGTCCAAAGAGGCATCTTTTCTTAGTAACTGTGAAGCTATGGAAATGCCTGCGTTTCCTCCTCCTACGATCAAAATGGCGTGATGTGTTTTCATGGTTAACCTGTTAAATTTTAGTAGGCAATATTAGTCATTACCAAAAGTGTAAAACGTGATTATAATCACTTTCGGGTATTTGTGAGTTTTATCACGTTTGGGGTATTTAGAAAGCAACACCTTTGGCAAAACAAAAAATAATAACATGAAAAAATTAACCACGAAGTTCTTTGCCCTTGCACTCGTAATTGGATTAGCGAGTTGTACAAAAAATGATGATCCAGTATTTACGACTCAAGTAAATATGACAGCGAGTTTAGCGGCTATACAGCAAACAGTATCAAATTTGCCAACTGAAACTTTAGACGATGCTGAAAAGGCGCGTATTCTATTCATTCGTGAAGAAGAAAAATTAGCCTATGATGTATATCAAACGATGTTTGATATCTATGGGGTAAATGTGTTTCAAAATATCCCCAATAGTGAGTTGAGCCACATGGAGGCGATGTTAACGATTATTAAAAAATATAATTTAATTGATCCTATGGAAACAAATGCCAGAGGAGTATATGCTAACCCTGTTTTGCAGTCACTTTATACACAATTAGTTAGCCAAGGGCGTGTAAGTTTATTAGCTGCTTATCAAGTAGGTGCTACCATTGAAGATTTAGATATAAGTGATTTGAATAGTTCATTAGCAGTGACGAATAATCAGGATGTTCGATTAGTCTATGATTTCTTAAACAAGGGTAGTAGAAACCATATGCGCTCTTTTTATAAGAATATTAAAAACTGGAATGGTACGTATACCCCTGTTTATATTACACAAGCGGAATTTGATGCGATAGTTAATTCAGCCATGGAGAGATTTTAGCGGAAAAATGAAATATTATAGACCGAAAGTGATATATGTCACGAAGAGATGTTGATTATAGACTAATTTCGCAGATATAATTAATACTATGGCAACATCAAATTCGGGAGCTAATTTACTTTCCTTCTTTCTTTATATTTTATTAGTGGCACTTGTGGGGCTCATGTCCTTTTTGGTCTATAATTCTTTTGATTATAAAAAAAGTGCCTCAGCTGATTCAACCGCAGTTTATGTGGCGCCGGACTCTAATTTCACACATCTTTGGACAGCTCCTTCGGAATGGCGGTTGATGTATGTCAAGGAAGAAGAAAAGGATTTAGTTGAATATGGTCGCGAATTAATTGCCCATACCTCCGAATATCTAGGACCTAAGGGTTCTGTGAAGGCCATTTCCAATGGCATGAATTGTCAAAATTGCCATTTAAATGCCGGTACCCAACCGTGGGGAAATAACTATTTCGCGGTGCAATCCACGTATCCAAAATTTAGAGCGCGTTCTGGTGCCATTGAAGATCAAGTAAAGCGCGTAAATGATTGTTTTGAGCGTAGTTTAAATGGTCAGGCTTTAGCGGCAGAAAGTAAGGAAATGCGAGCAATTTTAGCCTATATCAAGTGGTTAGGAACGGATGTTGAGAAAGGAGTCGCTCCCAAAGGGTCAGGCATATTTAAATTAAAAGGGTTAAAGCGTGCGATTGATCCAGCTAAAGGCGCAGAAGTATACGCTGCCAAATGCCAGTCTTGTCATCAAGCAGATGGCGGTGGCCTATTGGCGGAAAATGGGAAGTCCTACACCTATCCTCCTCTTTGGGGTCCGCATAGTTACAATCATGGCGCAGGGCTTTACCGTATGTCAAATTTTGCCGGTTATGTGAAATACAATATGCCTTTAGGGGCCAACTACGATAAGCCTCAATTATCCGATGAGGAAGCGTGGGATTTAGCAGCTTATGTGAATTCGATGCCTCGTCCTGG
This sequence comes from Aquirufa sp., assembly GCF_044377215.1. Taxonomy (GTDB): domain Bacteria; phylum Bacteroidota; class Bacteroidia; order Cytophagales; family Spirosomataceae; genus Aquirufa. Next base: position 9,010 of record NZ_JBILJM010000027.1, on the reverse strand, counting down.
TAAAGATTTGAGTAAGGATTGGCCAGATATCGCGGGTAAACCTTTTGATCATCCCTTTGGTCCATTTGCGGATCCATTTACGGAAGAACAACATAAATATGGGCCGTATAAGCCGATTAAAGAGTGGATTACTAAACACAAGAAGTCAAAGAAATAAACGAATGAACTCGAGAAGAAAATTTTTACAAGGAGGAATCCTGACTAGTGTTGCGGCTTTAACGCCAGCTGCCTTAAAAGCTAAGACCTCCAAAACAAACACTTCATCAACTAAATCAATTGCTGGATCTGGTCAAATCACGATTCTCCAAACAACGGATGTGCACTGCCAATTGCATGCGCATGATGAATTGTTTTGGGAAAATAATGAGTTGACCTTTCGTAAAGCAGGTGGGTATCCACATATGGCGACCGCTCTAAAAAAGTTGAAGGAGAAAAATCCTGAAAATACGATCACTTTAGATACAGGTGATATGTTCCAAGGGAGTATGCTTTCGGTGAAAACAACAGGTCAGGCATTCGTTCCTTTGTTAAATGCGATGGATTATGACCTTTACTTACCGGGTAACTGGGAGGTAGTCTATTACAAAAAGAACATGCAAAAATTATTGGGAGGTTTATTAGCTCCTAAAATTTGTGCCAATATGTACCATGATTTAGGGGATGGAAAGAAAGGCGAACTTATCTTTCAGCCTTACCAAATCATGCACCGTATGGGGGTTAAAATTGGTTTTCTAGGCTACACTGATCCATTGGTTCCCTTACGACAATCACCGATGTATTCGAAAGGAATTGTATATACCAAACCTGAGGATAACCTCAAGGAATATGTGACCTTATTGCGTGAGCAAGAACAATGTGATTTTGTGATTATTCTATCTCACTTGGGACTATCTCAACAAATTGCCTTAGGAAATAACCCGGATTGTCAGGGGGTAGATTATATTTTCGGGGCAGATACGCATGAGCGTATTCGTAAACCGATTCAAGCAGAATATACCAAGATTGTGGAGCCAGGTGCTTTTGGTTCGTTTGTGGGCAAACTCGATATCCAAGTGAAAGACGGTAAAGTGGTGGGTTCAACCTATGAATTAGTCGAAGTTGATCCAATTAAATATCCAGCTGATGCGGAGATTAAAACCTTGGTTCAAGATTTAGAGAAACCTTACAAGGAAGAAATTAATAAAGTATTAGGGTATAGTACCGTTCCGCTTTACCGCAACTTTGTTGTGGAGAATACCATCGATACGATGATCGTAGATGCGTTAAAATGGAAAGTGAATGCAGATGTTGTGTTATCTAATGGATTCCGTTTTTGTCCACCACGGGTGCCAGGTAAAGATGGGAAAGTAGCCATTACGGAAGGTTATTTATTTGATATGTTACCTGTGGATAGTACGATTCGTACGGCGAAGGCTTCGGGCCAACAAATTTTAGATTGGTTGGAAAAAGAAATGCAGAACGTATTTGCGCAAGATGCTTCCAAGCGCTTTGGCGGTTGGCTTATTCGTTTCAAAGGTATGCAAGTGGAATTTAAGGCATTTGATCGGGTAGGTGAACGCGTTAAAAAGGTGACTATTGCTGGCGCAGCATTAGATAAAAACCGGATGTATACTTTGTGTGCTTGCGAGCGCGATGGTGATCCCGAGGATATGTTGTGCCGTATGAAAGGAGTAAAGGAGCCGTCAAATACTGCTTATACTTTACACTCCATGATGAAAGAGTATTTAGCTAAATTCTCTCCAGTTACACCTGTCTTGCGCCACGATGCGAAGATCCTAGATGGTCCTCAGGATTTGTTGAGCCAAGTAACGGGGGTTGATTATACGTTTAGATAATTAAGATTTAATTGGGATAAAAAAAAGACGCTGTTATTTTACAGCGTCTTTTTTTGTTTATTTAGGTAGTTAAAAAAGCAGAGTACATCCAGACTAGTTTTTCCTGTGCTCGAATGTAATCACTCATTAGTGCATTTGTACCTTCATCTTCTGTCTCAGCTGACAAATTTAGGATTTCCCGTTGTAGTGTGATCGTAATTTTAAATGATTCAAGGATATTTTCTACTGCCTTAATTCCGTCTGAAACTTCAGTGCTTTCTGCAATAAGTGAAGTCTGTTTGTAGGTAGAATAGTTATGGAGAGGTGTGTGCCCTAAGGTTAGGATGCGTTCTGCCACTTCATCAATTTTCAGAAGTAAATCAGTGTAAAGTTCCTCAAATTTTAGGTGTAGTTCAAAGAATTTTTGGCCTTTGATGTTCCAATGGTATCCTCTTGTATTTTGATAGAAAATAGAATAATTAGCAAGCAGAATATTTAATTTCTCAGCAAGCTCTTTCGATTTAGACTTGTCAAGGCCAATGGCATTTAGATTTTTCATCGTGTAAGTTAATGTTTTTCCGTTGTTGTTATTTTTTTAATGTTGATAAACAAAAGAGGGATTCCGACTTAAACCGAAATCCCTCTTAGCTCTTAGCTCTTAGCTAAAAGTTCTAATGCGGCAACTGATCTCTAAACTTGCCATACACCCAAGTTCCTGCCGTAGCGCTTAGAATAACTACTAAGATAACGATAGCACCTGAACCTACTTGTGCGAAAAGTGGACCTGGGCAAGCTCCTGTTAATGCCCATCCAAGTCCAAAAATCAAGCCACCAATGATTTGCCCATTATTGAATTTCTTGTCGGTGAACGTAATTTCCTCCCCATGAATCGTTTTAACCTTCAATTTCTTGATTAAAAATACCGAGATAGCACCTACGACAACTGCAGTACCGATTACTCCGTACATGTGAAAGCTCTGTAAGCGGAACATTTCTTGAATTCGGAACCAAGATATGATTTCAGCTTTAATAAATACGATGCCAAAAATCACTCCTACTAAACTATATTTTAAGTTATAGTACCACGGGTGATTTAATTCTGATTCATTTACACACATGGTGTCTAATGAACGTACTTCGAAATCAGCTGGATTTGCGTGTTGATTTGTCTTATTTTCCATGTGTATTATAAGTGTAAGATGAATGGTAAAATGAAATTAGCCATGATAAAACCACCAATCATGAAACAGATGGTTGCTACTAAGGATGGCCATTGTAAGTCGGAAAGTCCCATGATTGCGTGTCCAGAGGTACAGCCACCTGCATAGCGTGCGCCAAATCCTACTAAAAATCCGCCTCCAATCATCATGACTAAGCCACGTAATGTAAATAAGGATTCAAAAGAAAATAATTGTTCTGGCACCATGCCTGAGAAATTAGTGATACCATAACTAGCTAATTCCTTTGCTAAATCTGGATGTACGATAACGGCATCACCTGATCCTAAATAAAGTGTTGAGATTATACCACCTACGAGAATACCTCCTACAAAGAAGAAATTCCATGTTTCTTTTTTCCAATCATACTTGAAAAAAGGAATGTTACTCGGCAAACATACAGCACAGGCGTGGCGTAAATTCGCCGAAATTCCAAAGTGCTTGTTACCTAAAATTAATAAGGCCGGAACGATAAGTCCGATGATAATTCCTGCCGTATACCAAGGCCAGGGTTGGGTGATTGTTTCCATCATAGTAAGTTAAATTAGTCGCTAGTCGTCAGTCACTAGTCTGATTTTGAATTTAGTTAAAATTTTATAAATCTTTTTGCTCTTCTTTTAAAGTGCGCCATTGTGAGATAGTGCCAATCATAAAATAACCCAACACAGCAAAGTAAACGATGCTATTTAATGGCTTACTGGTAATTGGGCAAGTGCCTGTAGCACAACCAATATCTCTCCAGTAGAAATATCCGCCGATGCCGCCGAATATTCCACCTAAGATTTGCCAACCGTTATTTTGAATGAACTTCTTCATATTCCACATCATCGTGATCTTTAGCAGTTGATTTTTGAACAGGTACTCCGCAACCTTGCGCACCGCACCCTGCGTTCAATAACGCCATACCTACCAGCACCAAGCCAAGCAAGCCCATGAGTGTGTCATTGCCACGATAAGCTTCTATCAAGGCATATCCTCCGATAACGAGGCGGATAATCCGCATGACATTCCAATTTTGTGTCAGTGTTGTGAACATGTTTTCATTTGTTAAAAGCCCAGGCATACCCTGGGCTTATTTAAGGCATTTTAATCTTGATAAACAAGCATATCATGTAATCCTCCTCCATTAAAAACTTCGGTTAATCCCGCTTGTTTTAATAAGTTCATCGCCATACCTGAGCGGTTACCACTGCGGCAATAAACCACAATCGGACCATTCATTGCTTTGAATTCATCGATGCGCAAAGGAACAATTCCCAATGGAATATTAATTGCTCCATCGTAGTGACCACTGGCAAATTCGCCTGTTTCGCGTACGTCAACAACCGTAGTTGCTGGATTTGCTAATAACTCTTCCATGCTTACAAAAGGGTAGAAGGACAAACATAATCAGATACTTGGAACTTGCCGGACTCTTTGATCGCTTTAAATCCACCATTGATGTCAATTAAGTTGTCATATCCACGAGCTCTTAAGGTAGAGTTGAAAATCATCGAACGGTAACCACCTGCACAGTGTACGAAGTAAGTCTTATTTTTATCAATTTTCAACATACTATCATTGATGAAATCCAATGGAGCATTTTCTACATCAATCACGTGCTCAGATAAATATTCCGAATTTTTACGCACGTCGATGATCTCACCTTCACCTGCTTGAATACGTTTGAATGCTTCTGCTGGTTCGATGGATTCGATTTGATCAAATTCTTTTCCGGATGCTTTCCATGACGCAAAGCCACCTTTTAAGTATCCGATCGTAAAGTCATAACCTACTCGAGCTAAACGTGTGATCACTTCTTCTTCGCGGCCTTCGTCTGTCACCAACAAGATTTCTTGCTTGATGTCAGGAATCATAGCGCCAACCCATGGAGCAAAAGATCCATCGATACCGATGTTGATTGAGTTAGGGACAAAGCCAGCTGCGAACGTTTGTGCATCACGCGTATCTAGGATTAACGCGCTCGTTTCGTTTGCTGCTGCTTCAAATCCTTCTGGACTCAAGGCATGTTGGCCACGCTCTAACACTTTATCAATCGAATCATACCCTTGAATATTCATCAAAACATTCAAAGGGAAATAAGCTGGAGGAGCCACTAAGCCCGTTAAAACTTCTTTCTTAAATGCTTCTCTAGTTAATGCCGGATTCAACGCATAGTTCGTTTTCTTTTGGTTACCCAAGGTATCCGTCGTCTCTTTGCTCATGTTTTTACCGCAAGCAGAACCAGCTCCGTGTGCAGGATACACAATGATATCATCTGCTAAAGGCATGATTTTGTTACGTAAAGAGTCGAATAAATGACCTGCTAAAATGTCTTCGGTTAAATCAGCCTTTACTTTTTGTGCCAAATCTGGACGACCTACATCACCGATGAACAACGTATCACCTGAGAATAAGCTAGTTTCCTTGCCATTTTCGTCGATCAAAAGAAAACATGTCGATTCCATCGTGTGACCCGGTGTGTGAATGACACGGATAGTAGCATTGCCTAATGGGAATTCTTGGCCATCCGTTGCCGTGATACACTCAAATTGGCACGCTGCATTTGGTCCGTAAACGATAGGAGCACCTGTTTTTGCAGATAAGTCGATGTGACCTGAAACGAAATCAGCATGAAAATGTGTTTCAAATACATACTTTATTTTCGCGCCGTTACGCTCAGCTTTCTCAATATAAGGTTGTACCTCGCGAAGTGGATCGATGATCGCTGCTTCTCCATTGTTCTCGATGTAGTAAGCACCTTGTGCTAAACATCCCGTGTAAATTTGTTCTACTTTCATTTTCGTATTTATTATGCTGTGAATGTGTTTAATCTATTTCAAAGGGAAGGCTAACTGTTGGATCAGTATGTAAATACCCATCACCAAAACAAACCATCCAAAACCTACTTTTAATTTATCCCCGTCTACTTTTTTACTTATAATATCTCCGAAGAATATACCTACAATCGCCAGACCTGTAACAGTTAATAATAAGTTCCAGTCTATGGCATGATGCCCCAAGTCACCCGTAAAGCCAATTAATGATTTGGCCGCGATGATTAATAAGGAAGTGCCCACCGCTTGTTTCATGGATAATTTGGAAAGCATAACTAAAGCTGGGATGATTAGGAATCCACCGCCTGCGCCAACTAATCCAGTCAAAGTACCTACGACAGCTCCTTCAAATAGGATCATTGGGTAATTGAATACTTGTTCTTCTTCCACGTAAGTACCTAATTTCTCCTTCTCACATTGCTCGCATTTACCACGAATCATGGAGATAGAAGCTGCCACCATCAAGATGGCGAATAAGACCATCATTAAAATGGATTTGGTGACAATGAAATCACCCAAGTTGAATACCTCGGAAGGTATTAAGGGAACGATGAATTTACGCGTTGCATAAACGGCCGCGATAGATGGTATACCAAAGATGACCGCAGTTTTTACATTGATTAAGCCTTGCTTGTATTTTGGAAAGGCGCCAACCAATGAACTTGCACCCACCACAAACAGTGAATATGCGGTAGCTAATATAGGATCTACGCCAAATAAATAAACCAAAACCGGTACTGTTAAAATAGATCCACCACCACCGATTAAGCCTAGTGAGATTCCGATAAGTAATGAAGCAAAATAGCCGATAATTTCCATGTGTGCTTTTGTTGTTTTTGATAATACAAATGTCGGGTGTTTTATAAAGCTATTTCGTGATTTTTATCACAAGTCTCATTTTTTTTTGCCGTTAAAAATGAAAGTTTAAAACGACGTTATAATTGCTCATATTGACTTTATTTATAATGTATTTCTCATTTGCATAGGTCTCACCTTGGTTTGATTTATGCACATACAAGGCTTGAATTTCTAATCCTTCTAAGAAATTTTCAAATTCGTATATCACTTCTAGGTTTAATTGGTCATAGCTCGGCAGGCCATATTTATTTAGTGCCGCATCTTTAACATCGGGTAATTTAAATACGCCATAACTTAAAGATGTTTTGAGCGGAAAGTTATCGGCCAAATAGCTAATTTTTCCCACGAAGGCGTTTACATTCCCAAAGCCTTCATTCCGTTCCCGTGGCATAAAGGTGTAAAAAGGATCGCGCCCCCATTCGCGTGGCATTAAATAGCGTCCTTCACCCGTAATGCGTGTGTAGTTAATGGAAGTTTTCCACTGGTTATTTTCCCAGCCAAGCTTGGAGCTAAATACGCGCGACATCTGTGATGGATCAAAATAAGTCTTGGAGGGGTCTTCATTTCCGCCAAAATGGACCGCATGTTGTTCTGTATATTGAAATCCTGCGACCCAATTTCCTTGTTTGGTATCATATTGCGCTTGTGTGGTGTTGAAAACATTATCTACGTACACATTCCAAAATTTCAAGGAGTGTCCCTTAGGGAGTGTATGGGTATATCCAACTAAAGCAATGCCTTTGGATTCAATTTGCTGAGCATAATTTCCTTTAGTGCCATTGATATTTACTCCATTCGAATAAATACCAATTGATTCGCCGATCCCATACCAATCCACTGTTCCGCGCGGAGATATTTCGTATAAATAGCCGCCTTCCAATTTATTATGCTTCCCAGGATAAATTTCGCTGTAAATACCACCCACTTCTGTTGGCCGCATTCGCCCATCTTGCAAATTAATGAAAGGTGTGTTAATCAATTGCTTGCCTACTATAACATGCGACTTACCCCAATTGTACTTTAGATATAATTCCTCGAGGCGATCTAAATCGTGTTTATTTGACAAGTTTTCCAAATCAAATAATGCAGACTCATATCGACTAATTGTATTCGTTTTGGGGTCTACTAACGTCATTTCAGATGACCCTACATTATATATAAAGTAGCCACCTACACCCATTTGAAAACCTTTGTAGGCAGCAGTTTCATAAAATAAGCCCCCGCCGGCTGCATGCGCATAGGTATCCGTTAATCCATCTTGATTATCCGTAGCCATGAAAAAATAACGTAAGTTCCCGTGTACTTTGCCGTGTTTGAACGCAAATAGGAGGGATGTAGAATCTTCGGCAACACTTTTCTTACCTTTCCAGAGGTGTGGAGGCGTATGCATTTCTTGATGCTGTGCGTGTAGACTAAAGACTAATTGGGTAAAGATTACTAAATACCAAAGGCGATTTTTTTGCATAAAATTTATCAATTAAAATGCAAAAGTTCACCTTTTAGGTTTGTCGTGGCGTGATAAGTATCACAATATCCTTAGGTCAATAATTTCAATTTGATTTTTATTGATATTTATATGCCCTTTTTCTGCCAGTTTTTTCATCAAGCGTGAAATAACTTCACGAGAGGAATTAAGTTCGGTTGCGATTTCAGTAAACGAAACCTTGATCGTGTTGCTCTTTAAGCTTTTTTGATGCTGCTTGAGATACCATAACAAGCGCTCATCCAAATTACGAAAGGCGATGTGGTCGAGGGTGTCCAATAATTCTTCAAAGCGTGAACGATACGTTTCCAATACAAATTGGTACCATGACTTATATTTTGACGCCCATTCGTCCATCAGTTCCACGGGTATTGTCATCACTTCAGTATCTACCAAAGCTTTGGCCATAATTTGGCTATTCAGGTTTCTGGCAGCACATGTCATCGAAATGGCGCAGGCTTCACCTGGATGTAAGTTGTACATGAAAACTTCATTGCCTTCATCATCTTCCCGGAATACTTTGATAATTCCTTTGGTGACAAACACGGCTGAACGGATGCTTTGGCCTGTTTTCATCAGAAAATCATCCGCTTGAAATTTTCGGATCACTCCCACTTGTTGGATCTTCTTCTTTAACTCAGGCTCGAAATTGGCAAGGATATTTGATTCCATATTGTTTGTAGAGACGCGATACTTGAGGTGCACCCATTTTATTGGACAAAATTAAACAATAGATTTGACATAATGAGCTCGGTATCCCACTGGGCTCATTCCATTTAGATTCATTTTTATTCGTTCATGATTATAGTATTTAAGGTAGCT
>NZ_JBILJM010000026.1:0-33112 GCF_044377215.1 Aquirufa sp. | reverse complement strand
TACTGTCTTATGCGGTATTAATCTCCCTTTCGAAAGGCTATCCCCCAATGTAAGGTAGGTTGCATACGTGTTACGCACCCGTGCGCCACTATGTCCGAAGACACCGTTCGACTTGCATGTATTAGGCCTGCCGCTAGCGTTCATCCTGAGCCAGGATCAAACTCTCCATTGTAAATAATCTTTGGATGTTTGACTGCTCTTATTTTAATATAAGAAAATTGTCTACATCCTTGTCTTGAATGCTACTTATTCTGATTAGCTCATTTAAAGAACTAACCTCGTCTTTATTTCTACCAACACGTCAAAGAACTCTTTTAACTTCTTGAATAATCACTAAGTCTAAACCCAGCAATCATACCGCCAGTCAATGCGCTAGAATCGTTTTCCTAGCAATTGGGAGTGCAAAGATGTAGGAATAATTTATAAATACCAACTCACTACACGAATAAATTTGTACCCAAATACCTAATTCGCTGAGAATCAAGAGAGATTAATCAAATCCCAACTACATATTTTCCAAAAAATCCAACACATCAGAAAATATCAAGCCCACAAATGATGCATTTTGACTTTATCAATTAACTGATAAAATGAGAGAGGAGCCTTGTTTTCATTTATTATATACCTAGTTTACACAAGATGAAATCAAACACACTGAATTACCTGATACCCACCCAACAGATTCCACTGCCCACATGGGACAAAACCACTTAAACCACAAAACTAATTATAGACTACCCCCTACCCCAAAATCATATGATACATCACAGGCTCGAAATTCATGACTTAACCTTTAGAGAAATTCATATTATCCGATTTATCCAAGATGGATTCAGCTCAAAGGAAATAGCAGTCCAACTAGCGATTTCCGAAAATGCCATTAAGCGTCACCGACAAAACATAAGTAAGAAAGCAGGAACAAACGGGAAAATGGATTTCCGAAAATTCATTATGAACTTCCCTGCTATATTATAGCGCAAATACGAAGATTAACTAAAAAGGTCGCCAGCGCGGTAGTTGGAATTAATGCTGGCTTTTGATGTAAAGTAGGATGGAAACTTGCTCTCCTATTTTAATTACCCTTTTCTAATTCAACAACCAAAACTCAACTAATCATGCCAAAAAACAACTTTTCTTGCGACAGATGTTTAGCCAAAATCTCCTACAAAGAGCTTTTAAATTTTAACATAAACAGCACCACCATTTGCAAATCTTGCCATACTACGCTTTACCCCGTAAAAACCATACCCCTCAATTGGGCATTTTTTATTGGTTTTGTGTCAACAGTAGTACCAGCTGAAATAATCTTTAATACCACGAATAGTCTTACTTCTGCATTCACCGCTGCTTTAGCAGGAGGTATTTTAGCCATTCTGGGAATAGCTATCTACACCTACCTATCAACGGAATTCAGGAGTTAGGCCAATAAAAATAAGGCCTAATAACTAAGAAATTCTTTACTGTTTGCAACGCTGATTTCCCTGCTTGGATTTGGGAAATGCCCTATTGATAAAAAATACTTTCTTATTATAAATTTATCCCAAAAATGGATACCTGAAATCAACCGGCGACACAAATACCTCCTTCACCGTACGCGGCGAAACCCAACGCAACAAATTCAAATACGATCCCGCCTTATCATTCGTCCCCGAAGCACGCGCACCACCAAATGGCTGCTGGCCAACCACCGCCCCCGTACACTTATCATTTAAATATAAATTGCCCGCCGCATTTACTAATGCTGCCTTCGCCTCCTCCAATGCATAGGTATCTTGGGCAAAAATGGCCCCTGTCAACGCATAAGCAGATGTCTCATCAACCAATGTCAACGTTTGCTTCCACTCCGTATCCGGATAAACATAAATCGTCAATACAGGTCCAAAAATCTCCTCAACCATCGTTTTCGATTTCGGATTCTTAGTCAATAAAACCGTTGGCTCCACAAAATATCCCTTCGAATCATCGCAATTTCCTCCCGCCACAACCGTCACATCCACATCCTTTTTAGCATCCGCAATAAATCCAGCAATCTTACCAAACGCCTTCGCATCAATCACCGCATTCACAAAATTTCCAAAATCCTCCGTGCCGCCCATCCGAATAGCCGCTAAATCTTCCTTTAAATAAGCCTCTACCTTTGGCCATAATGTAGACGGGACATACGCACGAGATGCAGCCGAACATTTTTGACCCTGATATTCAAAGGCTCCCCGAATTAATCCAACAGCTAATGCTTTCGCATCTGCAGAAGGGTGAGCAACCACAAAATCCTTTCCACCAGTCTCCCCCACAATCCGAGGATAAGATTTATAATTCGAAATGTTATTCCCTATATTTTTCCAAATCGTTTGAAATACAGCCGTGGATCCTGTAAAGTGAACCCCCGCAAAATCACGGTGCGAAAACACCACATCCCCCGCCTCAGGTCCATCAGCAAATACCAAATTGATCACCCCAGCCGGCAAACCTGCCTCCTCTAAAATCTCCATTAATAAGCCCGCCGAATACACTTGCGTGGGCGACGGCTTCCAAACCACCGTATTCCCCATCAATGCTGGTGCCGCTGGTAAATTACCTGCAATCGCTGTAAAATTGAACGGCGTCAACGCGTAAACAAAACCTTCCAAAGCCCGATATTCCACCCGATTCCAAACACCCGGCGATGATACTGGCTGATCCGCATAGATCTGCGATGCATAATGAACATTGAAACGTAAAAAATCTACCCACTCACAAGCTGCATCAATCTCTGCTTGAAAAGCGTTTTTGGATTGCCCCAACATCGTCCGCGCATTTAATTGCATCCGATATTTCGTTGCCGACAATTCTGCAGCCTTTAAAAAAATTGCTGCCCGGCGCTCCCAAGGGGTACTCGACCATGCTTTATGTGCAGATAAGGCTGAATCGATCGCCGAAGCAACTTCCGATTTACCCCCTTCATAATAATATCCTAACACGTGTTGGTGATCATGCGGACATGTCATCGGCATTTTTTTAGCGCCTTTCACCGATTTACCTCCGATACGCATCGAAATATCTACCTGCTTAGCGCGTAAATCTGCGATCGTTTGTTGCAATTTTGTCCGCTCTGCAGACCCCGAGGCATACCCTAAAATGGGTTCATTAATCGGTGTAGGTACTTTAAAAAAGCCTGTTGACATATATAGTATGAATTGAAGTGTTTGTTGGCGCAAATTTAACGATTTTTTATGGGTCAAAAGCAAGGTAAGGACGCAAGCGCTCCCAAATACGCATGTCTAACAACTTAATTTGGCTTAATTCATCAAAATCCCGAACCGCCCCGTGCTGTTTTCGATAATTCAAAAACAGCTTGGCTTGCGCATAAGGTAAGTAAGGATGCCGAAATTCCTGCCAAAGCAAGCGATTCACCTGTAATTTTCGATAGACTCCCGCGCCCAAATGAAACCGCTTCCGATAGCGCTCTACCCAGACTGTATCCATTCCGTACACTTCTTTTAATTGGCTTACCTGATAAAATCCACCCAACTGCTCTTTAAATTTCAAAATACGTTTGGCGAAACCTGGTCCAATGCCAGGTAAGGCTACCCAAGCTAAGGAGTCCGCCGCGTTCATGTCGATCGTCCAAACATCCTGTTTTCGCGGAGACCATGATGCCTTAAAATAATAAGGCTTTGGATATTTTTTTGCCAAACGGATTTTCTGAGTAACCTCCATACGGCTGTACTTCACCTCTAATTGAATCGGGTCCAAAAAACCAATAACTTTTTGGCGAGCGCGAAAACGTAGAATCGCATCAAGCCCCATCCCAAAAACGATTAACGCAACCAATACCATCGCACCCCTCAGTTCATTGCGTGTCATTCCAAGGGTAAAGCGGAGGTAGTATTTTAGGCGAGGGAGCATAGGAGGCAGTGGTCAGTGGGCAGTAGGCAGTGGTCAGTAATCAGTGGGCAGTAGTCAGTAATTAGTAATCAGTAATCAGTCCGGAGGGAGATAGTCCGAAGTTAAATTCAATTGCTAAACGAATCCTAGATAAAATCATTGTATCAGTTAATTGATAAAGAAGTAAGAGGTAAGAGGTGAGATGTAAGAGTTAAGAACTGAATACAGACCAATGCCCACTAGCGACTAGTGACTAGCAACTGGCCACTGATTACTGACTACTGATTACTGACTACTGCCCACTGACCACTGCAAAAAAAACTTCCCTCTCCTATTTGTACTTTAAAAAACTTTCCCTACTTTTGCAGGCTATTTTAGGATTAAAGCCTTCGGGTAAATCCGCAAATGTTTTTCTGAAACACAAATCTCTTATCGTAGGGGAGGCGCAAAGGGAAAATCATTTTATCATCTACGAGGCATTCAGCTTTTAATTTTCGTCGAAAACGGCGAGAAATTGTGCCTAAGGGCCATTTTTCATTTTAATTTAAAACGTATAAAGCCTTGAGTAACATCACTGCCACAGGAAGACACAGCTTTGCGAAAACGCAGTCTGTGATCAATTATCCAGATTTTCTGGATATCCAAGTCCAATCCTTCCAGGATTTTTTCCAGCTAGAGACAGCTGCGGAAAACCGTACGGACGAAGGTTTATTTAAAGTATTTGCTGAAAATTTTCCAATTGCGGATTCGCGGGAAAATTTCGTTTTGTCGTTTGTCGACTACTCAGTAGATCCACCGAAGTATTCGGTAGATGAGTGTATCGATCGCGGTTTGACGTATTCAGTACCTTTAAAAGCGAAATTGCGTTTGATCTGTAATGACACAGACAACGAGGATTTCCAAACCATCGAACAAGAGGTTTTCTTAGGAAACATCCCTTACATGACCGAGCGTGGATCATTCGTGATCAACGGTGCCGAGCGTGTAATCGTTTCTCAGCTACACCGTTCACCAGGTGTCTTCTTCGCGCAATCGAAGCACACAAACGGAACGAAATTGTATTCTGCTCGTATCATTCCATTCAAGGGATCTTGGATTGAATTTGCTACGGACGTTAACAATGTGATGTATGCGTACATCGACCGTAAGAAAAAATTCCCAGTAACAGTATTGCTTCGTGCAATCGGTTACGGAAATGACAAGGATATCTTGGATTTATTTGGCTTAGCTGAAGAAATCAAAGTAGATAAAAAAGCTGTGAAAGGCATCGTAGGTCGTCGTTTGGCGGCACGTGTTTTGAAAACATGGCAAGAAGACTTCGTAGATGAAGATACAGGTGAGGTAGTTTCTATCGACCGTAACGAGATCTTAATCGAGCGTGATACCGTTATCACAGAAAACGAAGTTGAGACAATCTTAGAATCAGGTTCGGCAACAGTTATCTTGCACAAAGATGACGTGAACGTTTCTGACTTCAATATCATTTACAATACCTTGCAAAAAGATACATCGAACTCAGAGAAAGAGGCCGTTGAAGTTATCTACAAGCAATTACGTAATACAGACGCACCAGATGAGCAAACTGCTCGTGACATCATCCAAAACTTGTTCTTCTCGGACAAGCGTTACGATTTGGGTGAAGTAGGTCGTTACCGTATCAATAAAAAATTAGGTCATGATATCCCAATGGATGTCAAAGTATTGACTAAAGAAGATATCATTTCTATCGTGAAGTACTTGATCGGTTTGATCAACTCACGTGCGGTAGTCGATGATATTGACCACTTATCTAACCGTCGTGTTCGTACGGTAGGTGAGCAATTATATGCTCAGTTCGGTGTAGGTCTTGCACGTATGGCGCGTACGATCAAAGAACGTATGAATGTTCGTGACAACGAAGATTTCAAACCGGTTGACTTGATCAATGCCCGTACATTATCGTCGGTGATTAACTCATTCTTTGGAACGAACCAACTATCTCAATTCATGGATCAAACGAATCCATTGGCTGAGATAACGCACAAGCGCCGTATGTCGGCACTAGGGCCAGGTGGTCTTTCACGTGAAAGAGCTGGTTTCGAGGTTCGTGACGTTCACTATACGCACTACGGTCGTTTGTGTACGATTGAAACTCCAGAGGGACCAAACATTGGTTTGATTTCATCTCTTTGTGTTCACGCGAAAGTGAACTCGATGGGATTCATTGAAACACCTTATCGTTTGATTGATGGAGGTAAAGTAGATACGTCAAGCAATGTTCAATATTTGACAGCTGAAGAAGAAGATGGCAAAAACATCGTTCAGGCGAATGCAACCATCGATATTAAAACAGGTAAATTCTTAACGGATCGCGTTAAGGCTCGTTTTGAAGGTGACTTCCCATTGGTTAACCCAGCGGATGCACAATACATGGACGTAGCTCCTAACCAAATCGTTTCGGTTGCCGCTTCATTGATTCCATTCTTGGAGCATGATGATGCGAACCGTGCTTTGATGGGATCCAACATGCAACGTCAAGCGGTACCGCTTTTACGTCCAGAAGCTCCTATTGTAGGAACTGGTCTTGAGCACCGTGTAGCGATTGACTCACGTACGTTAGTTGTTGCTGAAGGTGATGGTGTGATTGAATATGTAGACGCATTGAAAATTGTTGTCAACTACGATCAAACTGAATCAGAGGCGTTGATTAGCTTCGACGGATCAATGAAGACATATGAATTGATCAAATTCCGCAGAACGAACCAAGATACAACGATCAACTTAAAGCCGATCGTTTTCAAAGGGGAGAAAATAAAGAAGGGTCAAGCGCTTTGCCAAGGTTATGCAACTGAGGCGGGAGAATTAGCGTTGGGTCGTAACATGAAAGTGGCGTTCATGCCATGGCAAGGTTATAACTTTGAGGATGCGATCGTAATCTCAGAAAGAGTTGTTCGTGACGATATCTTTACTTCGATCCACATTGAAGAATTCGAATTAGAAGTTCGTGATACCAAACGTGGTGAAGAGGAATTGACATCTGAAATTCCAAACGTTTCCGAAGAAACAGTTCGTAACCTAGACGAGAACGGTGTTGTTCGCGTAGGTGCTGAAGTGAAAGAAGGAGATATCTTGATTGGTAAGATTACACCTAAAGGTGAGTCGGATCCAACGCCAGAAGAAAAATTATTACGTGCCATCTTTGGTGACAAAGCGGGTGATGTAAAAGATGCTTCGAAGAAAGCGCCACCATCATTAAAAGGTGTGGTTATCGATACGAAATTGTTCGCACGTCCTAAGAAGGATAAGGAAGAGCGTGACAAATCGAAAGCAGAATTGAAGAAGTTAATGAAAGAATACAGTAAGGACCTTTTGGAGATTCGTCGCCAAATGATCGAGAAGACTGTAGCTATATTAGCTGGTAAAACTTGCGCGGGCATCAAGCACAAATTCGGCACGGTAATCGTGGAGAAGGGTGTTAAATTCTCAGCGAAGAACATCGAAGAATTATTATTCCCAGATAAAAACATGTATCGTGATGAGTCTACGTACGCGGTTCAAGAAGAAGCCAACTTGCTTTCTGACTTGATCGTAGAAGAGGCAACTTCAGATGCAACATTGAACAAATTGTTCATGAACTTAATTAAGAACTTCAACGTGAAGCGTAATGAAATCGCAGGTCGATTTAAGCGTGAGCGTTTCGTTCTTGAAGTAGGTGATGAATTACCTGCAGGAATCGTGAAGTTGGCGAAAGTCTACATCGCGAAGAAACGTAAGTTGAAAGTAGGTGATAAGATGGCGGGTCGTCACGGTAACAAGGGTGTTGTAGCTCGTATCGTACGTGAGGAAGATATGCCATTCTTAGAAGATGGAACACCGGTAGATATCGTATTGAATCCACTTGGAGTACCATCTCGTATGAACTTAGGTCAAATCTACGAGACTGTATTAGGTTGGGCTGGTCAAAAATTAGGTAAGCGTTATGCAACCCCAATTTTCGACGGTGGAACTGAGGCAGAAGTAGCAGCTGAATTAACGTTAGCTGGATTACCTGACTGGGGTCGTACCTACTTATATAATGGTTTAACGGGAGATATGTTTGATCAACCGGTAACTGTGGGTATCATTTACATGTTGAAACTTGGTCACTTGGTAGATGATAAAATGCACGCACGTTCAATTGGACCATATTCATTGATTACACAACAACCATTGGGTGGTAAAGCTCAATTTGGTGGTCAGCGTTTCGGTGAGATGGAGGTTTGGGCACTTGAGGCCTTCGGAGCAGCGAATATCTTGCAAGAGATCTTAACTGTGAAGTCGGATGACGTGATCGGCCGTGCCAAAGCGTACGAAGCAATTGTGAAAGGCGAGAATATGCCTAAGCCAAACATTCCAGAATCATTCAACGTATTGATTCACGAATTGAGAGGTTTAGCTCTTGAAATCACACTTGAGTAATCATTTATCGGGCCGCTAACCCCGGCCCTTAAAAAGAAATCATTTTCCAATTAAATACATCGAAAATGTCATTTAAAAAGACGAGAAAACTGAACAGCGATTTCCAAAAAGTGACCATCTCATTGGCATCACCGGAGTCGATTCTTGAAAGTTCAAACGGTGAGGTAACTCAACCGGAGACTATTAATTACCGTACCTACAAACCCGAAATGGGCGGTTTGTTCTGCGAGCGTATTTTCGGTCCAACTAAGGACTGGGAGTGTCATTGCGGAAAATATAAGCGTATTCGTTACAAAGGAATCATCTGCGACCGTTGCGGTGTAGAGGTGACTGAGAAAAAAGTACGTCGTGAGCGTATGGGCCACATCGAATTAGTGGTTCCAGTTGCACACATCTGGTACTTCCGTAGCTTACCGAACAAAATCGGTTACATGCTTGGATTATCTACTAAGAAATTAGATCAAATTATCTACTACGAGCGGTATTGTGTCGTTCAAGCAGGTATGTACGCGGAAGAAGGAAAGATTGGTAGCCAATACCTTGACTTCTTAACGGAAGACGAGTACTTAGATATCTTGGATAAATTACCACGCGAGAACCAACACCTTCCTGATGAAGATCCACAGAAATTCATCGCGAAAATGGGTGCTGACGCGTTAAATATGTTATTAACGCGCATCGACTTGAACAGCTTATCAGCTGATCTTCGTCATGCAGCGGATACGGAATCTTCTCAACAACGTAAGGCTGAGGCTTTGAAGCGTTTGAAAGTTGTTGAAGCTTTCCGTGAGTCAATCGGCCGTATCGATAACCGTCCTGAGTGGATGATCATCAAAATGGTTCCTGTAATTCCACCAGAATTGCGTCCATTGGTGCCATTAGATGGTGGTCGTTTTGCAACGTCTGACTTGAACGATTTATACCGTCGTGTGATTATCCGTAACAACCGTTTGAAGCGTTTGATCGAGATCAAAGCGCCAGAGGTAATCTTACGTAACGAAAAACGTATGTTGCAAGAGGCTGTTGACAGTTTATTTGACAACTCACGTAAAGTAAATGCGGTTCGTTCAGAAGGTAACCGTGCCTTGAAGTCTCTTTCAGATATGTTGAAAGGTAAGCAAGGTCGTTTCCGTCAAAACTTATTAGGTAAGCGTGTCGATTATTCAGGTCGTTCGGTTATCGTCGTAGGTCCAGAATTGAAAATGCACGAATGTGGTCTTCCTAAGGATATGGCGGCTGAATTATTCAAGCCGTTTGTTATCCGTAAGTTGATCGAGCGTGGAATCGTTAAGACAGTTAAGTCGGCGAAGAAAATTGTTGACCGTAAGGATCCAGTGGTTTGGGATATTTTGGAAAACGTCATGAAAGGACACCCAGTTCTTTTAAACCGTGCTCCTACGTTACACCGTTTGGGTATTCAAGCGTTCCAACCGAAATTAATTGAAGGAAAAGCGATCCAATTGCACCCATTGACTTGTACGGCATTTAACGCCGATTTTGATGGTGACCAGATGGCGGTTCACGTTCCATTGGGACATGAAGCGATTTTGGAAGCCTCGTTATTAATGCTTGCATCGCATAATATCTTGAACCCAGCGAATGGTGCCCCTATTACGGTACCATCTCAGGACATGGTGTTAGGTTTATATTATGTAACTAAAGGACGTAAGTCGACACCAGACCACAAAGTGGCAGGTGAAGCATCCCGTTTCTACGGATTTGAGGAGGTTGTTATCGCCTTGAACGAGAAGAAATTGTCGAAGCACGCGAACATCGTTGTGAAAGCTACGGTACGTAAGGATGATGGTACATTGGTAGAAGAAATGGTGGAAACTGTTGCTGGCCGTGTATTATTCAACTTGTGTGTACCCGAGGCAGTAGGTTACATCAATGAGTTATTAACAAAGAAGAAGTTGCAACAAATCATCTCACAAGTTCACAAAATTTGTGGTATGGCACGTACAGCTCAATTCTTGGATGATATCAAAGAATTAGGTTTCCAACAAGCCTTCCACGGTGGTTTATCGATGGGTATTGGCGATGTTCAAATTCCTGCTGAGAAAGCTTCATTAGTGAAGAAAGCACAGGAAGATGTTCAAGCGGTTTGGGACAACTACTTAATGGGTTTAATCACAGATAACGAGCGCTACAACGCAGTTATTGACATCTGGACAAAAGTTAACTCGAAAATTACCGAGACTTTGATGAAGCAGATGGAAGAGGATAACCAAGGATTTAACGCCATCTACATGATGATGCACTCGGGAGCCCGTGGTTCTCGTGAGCAGATTCGCCAACTAGGTGGTATGCGTGGTTTGATGGCGAAGCCTCAGAAGAACTTACAAGGTTCAGTAGGTGAAATCATCGAAAACCCAATCCTTTCTAACTTTAAAGAAGGTCTTGACGTATTGGAGTACTTTATCTCGACACACGGTGCGCGTAAAGGTTTGGCAGATACTGCCTTGAAAACAGCCGATGCGGGTTACTTAACACGTCGTTTACATGACGTTGCTCAAGATGTTATCGTGAATGAAGAAGATTGCGGTACCCTTCGTGGTATTGAAGTATTCCCATTGAAAGATAATGACGAGATCATCGAGCCATTATCTGAGCGTATCTTAGGTCGGGTTTCTGTACATGATGTAATTGATCCAGTTTCTGGCGAGTTAATCGTTGAGTCTGGTGAGGAAATTACAGAAATTGCAGCTCAAAAAATCGATGAAACTGCTATCGATTCGGTAGAAATTCGTTCGGTATTAACATGCGAAACGCGTAGTGGTGTTTGTGCGAAATGTTACGGACGTAACCTTTCTACAGCACGCATGGTGAACATCGGTGAGGCAGTAGGTGTAATTGCATCGCAGTCTATTGGTGAGCCAGGAACGCAGTTGACATTACGTACTTTCCACGTGGGTGGTACAGCCCAAAACGTTTCCTTAGATGCGAGCGTTAAAGCGAAGTTTGATGGCGTTGTGAACTTTGAAGAAGTTCGTACCGTAAACTCAACGGATGCTGACGGTAACTTGACGGAAATCGTCATGGGTCGTTCAGGTGAAGTTCAGATTATCAACCCGGCTAATAAGCAGGTGTTGATCTCGAATAACGTCCCTTACGGTTCATTCTTACGTGTTAAAGAAGGTCAAGCAATCAAAAAAGGAGATGAAATTTGCGTTTGGGATCCATACAATGCGGTTATCCTTTCTGAAGCTGAAGGTAAAATTGAATTCGAGGCAATCGAAGAAAACAATACCTACAAAGAAGAGGCGGATGAGCAAACAGGTATGCGCGAGAAGGTGATTATCGAGTCGAAAGACAAGACGAAAAACCCATCGGTTCTTATTACAGCAAAAGGCAAGGAGAATTTGGTATACAACGTTCCAGTAGGAGCTCGTTTAACTATCAGCGACGGGGAGAAAATCAAAGCGGGTCAAATTATCGCTAAGATTCCACGTGCAGCAGGTAAAACGCGTGACATTACCGGAGGTCTACCACGTGTAACGGAATTATTCGAAGCACGTAACCCTTCCAACCCAGCAGTCGTTTCTGAAATTGACGGAGTAATTTCATACGGTATCATCAAACGTGGTAACCGTGAGATTATCGTAACGCCAAAAGAAGGAACAGAACGCCGTTACTTAGTGCCATTGACTCGTTTTATCTTGGTACAAAATAATGACTTCGTACGTGCTGGAATGCCATTATCTGATGGTGCGATTACGCCATCTGATATCTTGAAAATTAAAGGGCCAACTGCGGTTCAAGAATACTTAGTTAATGAGATCCAAGATGTATACCGCCTTCAAGGGGTAAAAATCAACGATAAGCACATTGAGTGTATTGTACGCCAAATGATGCAAAAAGTTGAAATCCTTGAGCCAGGTGATACGCAATTCTTGCAAAATCAAAACGTAGATCGTTTTGTTTTCCGTCAAGAAAATGACTTGATCCTAGACAAGAAAGTAATCTTAGACGCAGGTGATTCTGAGAAATATAAAGCAGGTATGATCCTTACCGCACGCGCTTTACGTGATGAGAACTCATCATTGAAACGCCGTGACTTGAAATTGATGAAAGTACGTGATGCACAAGCAGCCGTTTCTTCATCTAACTTACAAGGAATCACACAGGCTTCGTTAGCTACAGATTCATTTATCTCGGCTGCATCCTTCCAAGAAACAACGAAAGTTCTTTCTGAGGCTTCAATCCGTGCCAAAGTAGATACCCTAGACGGCTTGAAAGAGAACGTAATTGTAGGGCATTTAATTCCTGCAGGAACGGGTGTTCGTCGCTACCTTGATATTTTAGTTACTTCAGCTGAAGAAGTAAAGCAACTAGAAAAAGCAACAGCGACAGAAGTAGAAGAGGTGAAAGAAAGCGTAGCGAATTAGACGCTAGGCTTTAGACGCTAGACGTTGGTCCTATTGAAATTAGCCCTGAGCATTCATTGTTCAGGGCTTTTTTATGGGGCCTGGGGCTCATTTTACTAAGTCCATACATTTTGCCAAGTAGTTGGAATTTGTGCCTCCAAAGGCCCTAAAAGGCCTATTTTTCAGGCTATACCCCTTATTTTTATCCGAGTTGCCATTTGACTCATTTCGTATTCTCCCGCTTATGTCGCAATTTCAAGGAAACAATCTAAGCGATTGTCTACCTAACCCACTAAGCAATGAATTCAGTAGAAGCAAACGTCACCTATACGGTTGAAAATCTATGGGCCAAAACCCATGTAAATACGCGCTCCATCTACATCGTATTAGTCATACTGATAATCAGTTTTCTCTTCGCACTCCCCTATATTTTTGTTGACATCAGCTCCCAAAGTCGTGGAATTGTGCGGAGCTCGTTTGAAAATGTTCCGATTACCAATATGGTCGCGAGCAAAATCCTTTCGGTACATTTTAAGGCAAACCAACAAGTCGCCAAGGGCGATACCTTGTTCATTTTGGATCCTGGCATTCTGAACACAGAGATGCAGTTGACGACAGGGAAACTCCTCCAAAATCAACACGAGTTAGCGGATCTGAGTCGCGCGTTGCGTGGTTCGGATTTGTCCTTTGGGCAGCTAGCTATGCAGGCCGACTACGCCCAATACCAAGCGCAATTAAAAGAACTAGGTGGGAAGGTACATCAGGCGGAAACTACGTTGAAACGCAATCAAGTATTATTCGATGCGCGGGTGATTCCCCCGCTCGAATATGAACAACATGTACATGCTTTGGATGACCTTACGAATCAACTTAACATGGCCACTAAGAAGCAACAAAGTCATTGGGAACGTCAGCGAACTGAGCTAAAAACAAGCCGTCAAACCCAAACAGCCAATTTGAAAAAGCTGAGGCTTGAACAGAAACAGTATGTCATTATAGCACCGATTTCAGGGACAATTGTCAACTACAAAGGGTATGCCGCAGGAACCTTTATAAATAATACACATGTAATTGCTGAAATTTCACCTGATCAAAAATTGGTCGTCGAGTGTTTAGTTGCCACACAAGATATTGGATTAGTCCATGCAACACAACGGGTCAGATTTCAAATGGATGCCTACAACTATAATTATTGGGGATTAGTAGAAGGAGAGGTCGTTGACATCGACCAACACGTCAGCCAGCAAAATGATCAACTTTTCGTCAAAGTACGTTGTCGGCTCAATCGCATGCACCTCAAACTCAAGAATGGCTATCAAGCGGGCATTCGAAAAGGGATGACGCTATCTGCACATTTCATCGTGACACGCAGAAGCTTGTATCAATTATTGTTTGATCACATAGATGCTTGGTTGAATCCGATCACAAACGGACAAAAATCATAACATGGCCTCTATTCGGGTAAAACAGCACGATATCAAGGATTGTGGTGCTGCCTGTTTGGCATCGATTGGAAATTATTATAAAATTCAAATTCCGATTGCACGAATTCGTCAATTGGCAAGTACAGATTTGCGAGGAACAACAATTTTAGGCCTACGCCAAGCGGCCGAAAAAATGGGGTTTAAGTCAAAGGGCATCCGCGGTAAATGGGAGGTCATGACTGAAATGCCTTTACCTGCCATAGCGCATCTCCACCTAAAAAATGGCTTGCAGCATTACGTGGTAATCTACCGCGTAAATTCGCGCCACGTAAAAGTTATGGATCCAATCACCGGCGAGATGGAAAAGTATACACAGGACCGTTGGATGGATATTTGGACCGGAGTAGTTTTGTTGGCCATTCCAGGGGACGCATTTAAGCCTTTCTCGGCTGGAACTACGCCCCTTTTCCGCCTATGGAAATTAATGGAGCCCCATCGGACAATCTGGATACAAGCGATACTTGGTGCCCTTTTATATACATTGCTCGGCTTAGGGATGTCCATTTACATCCAAAAAATCACTGATTACGTCCTCGTTGACGGCAACCGCAACCTACTTAATTTATTGAGTGTCGGGATGTTAGGCATCGTTATCCTTCAAGTTTTTATCGGCGCAAACAAGTCCTTAATGGTTATGAAAACGGGTATGCAAATGGATGCGCGATTGCTTTTAGGATACTACCAAAATGTCTTGCATTTACCACAGGCGTTTTTTGATACGATGCGCGTAGGAGAGATAACGTCCCGACTGAATGATGCGATTAAAATTCGCCATTTTATCAATGACGTTGCCATGGATTTATTGGTGAATTGCTTTGTCCTGGTATTTACGTTGGCCTTAATGTTTCGAACCTATGGCCCATTAGCGATGCTTCTGGTATGGGCCATCCCGGCATATGGACTGGTATACTGGTTGGCAAACTGGCAAAACAAACGCATGGAGCGTCGGCTCATGGAAGATGCAGCCCAAGTTGAAATTCACGTGGTGGAATCTTTGCAGCATAATCGGTCGATAAAAGAATTTGGCATTGCCTCCTTTATTCAACAAAAAGCGGAGAATAGATTTGTTAAACTTTTGCTAACAGCTTACCAGGGAGGTAAAAACGCACTGTTTACGGCCAACAGTACCCTCTTGATTTCCCAGGTAGTTACGATTGCCGTCTTGTGGCAAGGGGCGGGATATGTGCTAGATCGCTCCATAACGCCGGGGGAATTATTCTCATTTTATGCGTTAGTGGGTTTTGTTACGAATCCGATACTTGCGTTAATGGGGGCGAACAAAGCGGTCCAACACGCGATTATTGCCTCCGAGCGATTATTTGATATCATGGATTTGGAGGTGGAGAAAAGTGATGGGCTTATAACGCTTGAGACAGACGACATCGGAGATATTCAATTAATAAATGTTGGATTTATGTACGGAACGCGCACACACGTTTTAGAATCATGTTCATTGCGTTTTAAACATAAACAGTGGACTGCTATCGTAGGGGAAAGCGGATGTGGAAAAAGCACCTTGTTTGCGCTGATCCATAAACTATATCCCATTTCAAATGGCCAAATCCGAATTGGGGCACATGATATTCAATTGGTCCATCCTCAAAGTTTACGGAAAATAATACGGCTCGTGCCTCAACAAGTAGAGTTATTTGCAGGAAATGTCATTGAAAATATTGCGTTGGGAGAAGAGTATCCGGATATAAAACATGTGGTACAGTTATGCCAACAAGTTGGCATTGCTCCATTCATAGAGCGACTCCCAAGTACGTACCTTAGTTTGTTAGGCGAAAATGGAGCCATGCTTTCAGGTGGTCAAAAACAACGCATTGCAATTGCGCGCGCGTTGTACCATGATCCTGCAATTCTATTATTGGATGAGGCCACCTCGGCGCTCGATGCGTATGCGGAGGCAGAAATGCACCTATTGTTTAGGAAATTTATGGCAGGTGGGAAAACGATTGTTTCGATTGCGCATCGTTTAACAAGTGTAGTAGATGCGCATCAGATTATTTTTCTCCATGAGGGAAATGTGTCTGAAGCAGGAACGCATGAGGCACTGATTGCAAAACGAGGAGACTATTGGCGACTTTGGCAAAAACAACATGGGATTCTCCAAGTAGATTCGTAATTTGAGAACTTATTCGAGAAATTATGGAAAACCAATCAGAAGAAAACCAGCTTAACATTGAATTACCGGAAGAATTAGCAGAAGGCGCCTATGTGAATTTAGCCTTGATCGCCCACTCGCCATCCGAATTTGTGATGGATTTTATCCGCATTTTACCGGGATTACCCAAAGGAAAAGTAAAGTCTCGTGTGGTAATGACACCTGACCATGCCTACCGACTGATGCTTGCATTGCAAGAAAATATGCAAAAATATGAGGAAAGTTTTGGCCCCATTAATAAAGATGGAAGTGAGGGTGGATTCGATTTTCCCATGAATTACAATGGCCCGATAGGCGAAGCGTAAACGTTTTAGATAATTTTATTACCCAAAAGCCCGATTTTTCCTGACCTTTTTCGGGTAAAAAAAGCACCTTTATTGCTTTTAAATCAAAACACAAGCGTAACGTATGCCCATCTTATCGAAACAAAATTTTGCCGCCGGATTTACATCCACGATTCCGGTTCAATTACCTAAACAAGAAGTTTTTTCCTATCCAGAAAAAGTGCTGCAATTTGGCACGGGTGTATTGCTGCGTGGTCTATGTGATTATTACATCGACAAAGCGAATCGCCAAGGGATTTTCAAAGGACGTGTAGTTCTTGTCAAATCTACAGATCGTCCAGGTGCGGATGCGTTTACGGAACAAGATGGCTTATTTACACATTGCATAAAAGGTATAGAGAATGGCGTTGCCATTGAAGAAACGGTAATTAATGCATCCATTTCACGCACACTAACGGCGGCGACGGAATGGAACGCTATTTTAGAATTGGCGCAAAGTGCCGACATGCAGTTGATCATTTCCAATACCACGGAAGTAGGTATTCAATATGTGGCTAATGACCCGATTTCGGGAGTAAGCCCAAAATCTTTTCCCGCTAAATTACTCGCATTTTTAGTTGCTCGTTTCGACCACTTCAATGGGTCTGCAGAATCGGGCATGGTGATTGTGCCTACGGAGTTGATTATCAATAATGGTGATGCTTTAAAAGACATCGTCTTGAAATTAGCGGCGGATCACCAGTTACCAGCAGCATTTATTACGTGGCTAAACACACACAACCATTTCTGTAATTCATTAGTGGACCGTATCGTTCCTGGCGCGCCTGATGCGCAAACGAACGCGGCAATTTGTGCTGATTTAGGCTATACAGACAAGAATTTGATTATCTCCGAGGTATATAGTTTGTGGGCAATCCAAGGTGGTAGCCGTGTAAAAGACGTTTTAAGTTTTGCCAAAGCTGACGCGGGAGTTGTCATCGCAGAGGACATTGAAATCTACCGCGAATTGAAACTTCGCCTCTTAAATGGGACACATACACTGATGTGCGGTATGTCTTATTTACTCGGTTTTCGCCTCGTTAAAGATGTGATGGCCAATGGCTACTTAAGCAAACTTGTGATGAATTTAATGTTGAGCGAACTCGCGCTGGCCATTCCATATAAAATGGATTTCAAAGTGGCGGATCGTTTTGGCCGTTCGGTATTAGATCGATTCCGTAATCCATTTATTAATCACAAATTGATTGATATTACGGTTCAATACACGACCAAAATGCGGATGCGCAATGTGCCCTTATTGATTAATTACTACAAGGAATTTGGCAAAGCGCCGGAATTATTTGCCATGGGATTTGCTGCATATTTGCAGTTTATGCATGCAGTGAAAGAAGAAAATGGCAAGTACTTTGGCGATTCAAATGGTGAGCTATATCCGATCAATTGCGATTATGCTAGCTATTTTTACGAAGCTTGGAAAGATTTTGATTTGAAAAAAATATTGGCAGATACAAGCCTTTGGGGTGCTGACTTAAGTGCATTACCTGGCTTTGAGCAAGCCGTACAGAAATACGTATAGAAACTATGAAAGCATTTTTAAACGCAGATTTTATTTTACAAACGGCTACGGCGCAGCAACTATACCATGATTTTGCGGCCGATATGCCCATTATTGATTACCACAATCACCTGGTGCCCCAACAAATCGCGGAGGACAAACAGTTTGATAACATCACGCAAATCTGGTTGGCCGGCGATCACTACAAATGGCGTGCGATGCGTGCGCATGGTGTAGATGAAAAATACATTACGGGTAATGCGAGTGACGAGGAGAAATTCATGAAATGGGCTGAAACGGTTCCGTATACCATGCGCAATCCGCTCTACCACTGGACACATTTGGAGTTGCAACGGTATTTCGGTGTGACGGAATTGTTGAATGCGGAATCAGGAAAACGTATTTACGACCATTGCTCTGCCCTGCTTCGTACAAAGGAATACTCGGTCAAAAATCTATTGTTGAAAATGAACGTGAAGGCGCTATGCACGACGGATGATCCGATCGACGATTTGGCGTATCATAAGCAAATTGCGGCGAGTGGATTTAGCGTTAAAGTTTTACCTACGTTCCGTCCAGATAAAGCGATGGGTGTCGACGATGAAATCGTGTTTATTGAGTATGTCAATGCGCTCGCGGCTACGGCTGGCGTGAGCATTCGGACGCTTGCCGACTATAAATCAGCGATTAAATCGCGCCATGATTTTTTCCATGCGGCGGGTTGTCGATTAAGTGATCATGGGCTAGAACATATTTATGCAGAAGAATTTACAGAGGAAGAAATCGAACATATTTTTGAGCGATTAATCACGGGTAAATCTTTGAATAAAAAAGAAAAATGGCAGTTTAAATCGGCCA
This sequence comes from Aquirufa sp., assembly GCF_044377215.1. Lineage (GTDB taxonomy): Bacteria > Bacteroidota > Bacteroidia > Cytophagales > Spirosomataceae > Aquirufa. The sequence goes on along the minus strand of NZ_JBILJM010000026.1, from coordinate 14,096 downwards.
TGCTAATCTATTTTGCACATTTAGATCATGCGCGTGGGTGGACGCAACAGTTCCATCTAGGAGCCCTTCGCAATAACAATGCGCGCTTATTGGGTGCTTTGGGACCTGACACCGGGTTTGATTCCATCGGTGATTTTGAGCAAGCGAAACCACTATCGGCATTCTTAAATCGCCTGGATTCAACGAACCAACTAGCCAAAACAATTCTATATAATTTGAACCCGCGGGACAATGAATTATTTGCCGCGATGACGGGGAATTTTCAAGATGGAACGCTAGTAGGAAAAATACAATTTGGTTCAGGCTGGTGGTTTTTGGATCAAAAAGATGGCATGGAAAAGCAGATTAATGCGCTTTCCAACATGGGTATGTTGAGTCACTTTGTGGGGATGTTGACAGACTCACGCAGTTTCCTTTCTTTCCCGCGTCATGAGTATTTCCGCCGAATCTTGTGTAATTTGATCGGCAATGATGTCGAAAATGGCGAATTGCCAGCCGACATGCCTTGGTTAGGGAAGCTAGTGCAAGACATTTCGTATACCAACGCATCTGAATTTTTTAATTTCGAATAAGCATGAAAAAAGTAGTCACATTTGGGGAAATTATGGGGCGCTTAAGTCCTCCGGGGTATAGTCGCATTGTGCAGGCGCAGTCGCTCAATATAACTTTTGGTGGTGGCGAGGCGAATGTGGCAGGCGGATTAGCTCATTTAGGAATTCCTACAAAACACGTTACGCGCTTTCCAAATAATGAATTGGGAAGAGCTGCAGCTGGATATTATGCGCAGGTTGGCGTAGATACGTCGGACATGATTTATGGTGAAGGTCGTTTGGGATTATATTTTGTGGAGTTTGGTGCGGCGATGCGTCCGAGTAAAGTGACTTATGACCGAGCAGATTCAGCTTTTGCAAATTTAGTTCCTGCTGAATTTAATTGGACCGAAATCTTCAAAGATGCGTGTTGGTTCCATTGGACGGGCATTTCACCTGCCATTTCGGAATCTGCTGCGCAAGCCTTACGCGATGCAATTGCTACGGCTAATGCGATGGGGATCACGGTTTCAGCGGATGTGAATTACCGCAAGAACCTTTGGCAGTATGGAAAAACTGTTCAAGAAGTGATGCCTGAATTGATTGACGGATGCGACATTATTGTGTGTGGCAAAGGGGATGCCGAAGATATCTTAGGTATCGTTCCCGATGGAAGCACGAAAAGCGGTTGGCATTCCATATCTCAGCAAATCATGGCGCGATTCCCGCGCTTGAAAAAAATCATTAATACGAAACGCGGACAAATTTCCGCTTCGCAAAATACACTTTCGGCTGTGTCCTTTGATGGCGAAAAAGTTTTAAAATCGGATACAGTTGAGATTAGCCAAATTGTAGACCGTATCGGTGGTGGAGATGCTTTCATGGCTGGCTATATTTACGGCCATTTAATTTATGGAGATGAAGCCCAATCCTTGTCATTTGGGGTAGCGGCCTCCGCGTTAAAGCATACCATAGAAGGTGATATCAATCGGGCGAATTTGGATGAAATAGAATTAGTAATGAAAGGCGACTTAAGTGGTCGTTTAAATCGATAAATATGGCCAGAAATAGTTCGGCGGTGGTATACCAGCGCTTCTCAGAAACTCCGATTATCCCTTTATTTTTTAATGCGGATTTGGGCGTTGCCCAGTCGGTGTTAAAAGCATGTTACGATGGGGGCATTCGCGTATTTGAATTTACAAATCGCGGGGCAGAGGCGCCTGCAATTTTTGCCAAATTAATCGATTATTGCGAGAAGGAATGTCCGGATTTGGTATTAGGTATAGGTACAATTTATGATGCGAAACAGGCGAATGAATTCATTCAAATGGGTGCTGATTTCATGTTGCAGCCGTTTACGACTCCTGAAGTAGGTGAAGTTTGTGCGAAACATGATGTGCCTTGGATGCCTGGTACGATGACCTTAACGGAGATTCGTAATGCAGAAGTTTTGGGTGCGAAGATTGTAAAAATTTTCCCAGGCAACGTGGTAGGACCTGGATTTGTAAAGGCACTCAAAGGACCGATGCCTCATTCGAAAATTATGGTGACGGGTGGCGTGGAACCTACGCATGAAAGCATGAAAACTTGGTTTGATGCAGGTGCCGCCGTCGTGGGTATGGGGTCACAATTATTCCCTCCTGCGTTAATTGCCAAACAAGATTATCAAGGAATTTCGAATACTATAAGTGATTTAATACAAATTTATCGGAGCTTATAATGCTCCAAAACCTCTAAACCATGAATAAAATAGGAACGTACCGCTGGCGAATTTGCGCTTTGCTCTTTTTCGCTACGACGATTAATTACTTGGATCGCCAGGTGATTGGTTTGTTGAAACCCGTGTTAGAAGATCAGTTCAACTGGTCGGAGACGGACTATTCGAATATTGTCATCACTTTTCAGGCGGCGTATGCCATCGGTTTATTGGGGTTTGGTGGGATCATTGATCGCATTGGAACTAAGCTTGGGTATTCGATTTCGATTGTCGTTTGGAGTATCGCGGCGATGTTGCATGCCATGGCAACGGGTACCTTGAGTTTTGCGTTTATGCGTGGGTTGCTGGGTTTAGGTGAGGCGGGAAATTTCCCGGCGGCGATTAAGACAACTGCGGAATGGTTTCCTAAAAATGAACGCGCGTTAGCGACGGGAATATTTAATTCGGGAGCGAATATTGGGGCCGTGGCTGCTCCTATTTTAGTGCCTTGGATTTTAGGTATTTACGGCTGGGAAATGGCCTTTATTGTCACTGGGGCCATTGGATTTATTTGGTTGATTTTCTGGTGGTTTTACTATGAGGTTCCTTCGAAACACAAGATGCTTTCTAAGGAAGAGTTCGATTATATTCATGCGGATAAAGAGGAGAAAGATGAGAATCAGGATCCGGTTAAATGGGGACGGTTATTTGGGTTTAAACAAACGTATGCATTTGTATTTGGAAAGATGTTAACGGATCCTATTTGGTGGTTTTTCTTGTTCTGGTTGCCTTCGTATTTCAGTGAGCGTTTCCAATTGGATTTGAAGAAGCCGAGTTTGGAATTGATTATTGTATATACGGCAACGACCATTGGAAGTATCGGTGGCGGCTGGTTGTCTGGCTATTTGATTAACAAGGGATGGCCATCATTCAAGGCGCGTAAGTATTCGATGCTAGGATTTGCCTTGGCAGTTGTGCCGATTATGTTGGCACGTTACTGTGAAAACATCTGGCAAGCTGTTGCCTTGATTTCATTGGCAGCGGCCGCGCATCAGGCTTGGAGTGCGAATATTTATTCGATTGCGACAGACATGTTCCCGAAGAAGGCCGTTAGTTCGGTGATTGGTATTGGCGGGATGGCTGGATCTGTGGGTGGTATTTTCTTTCCTATGATCGTAGGGGCACTACTTGATAAATATAAGTTATTAGGTAATATCAATGATGGCTATAATATCATCTTCTTACTGTGTGGAAGCGCCTATATATTGGCTTGGGCGATCATTTACACCATAGCTCCGAAACTGGAGACGGCGAATATCGATTAATTGATATACTATTTTTTGTATGGGTACGTTAGCTTTGGCACACCTTAAAGGTGTGCCAAAGCTTAGCCAAAGCTTAGCCAACGCTTAGCCAAAGCTTAAGAGTTTACGATTTCATAATGCTCCGTTAATTCAGGCCTTACATTCGGCATGTATTTTTGTTAAACGAAATACATGCCATGCGGCCAACTTACAAGACAATCGTCATCTCCGATTTACACCTAGGGAGTAAAGGAGCAAAAGCCAAAGAAGTAAATGATTTCCTACGCGCAAATTCCTGCCACCAGCTGATTCTCAATGGAGACATCATCGATGGGTGGCAATTGAAAAAGGGAGGTTCTTGGAAAAAGAAACACACCGGATTCTTTCGCGCCGTCCTTAAAATGATGGACCGTTTTGATACGGAAGTTATTTATCTGCGCGGTAACCACGATGACTTTTTAGACCAGATTTTGCCATTGAAAATTGGCAAGCAATTTTCAATCCGACAAGATTACATGTTGGCCTCTCACGGTAAAAAATACTTCATCACGCACGGAGATATTTTTGATAGCATCACGAGCCAAATGAAATGGCTAGCGTATCTAGGGGACATAGGTTACACGTTTTTATTGTGGTTGAACAAGTGGTATAATCAATACCGCAGCTGGCAAGGTAAGCCCTATTATTCCTTATCTCAAGTTATCAAACAAAAGGTTAAAGCAGCCGTGAATTTTATCTCCGATTTCGAGGAAAAATTAGCGGAACTAGCGAAAGCAAAAGGTGCCGACGGCATTATTTGTGGACATATTCATAAAGCAGAAATCAAGCAAATAGACGGAATCACTTACATGAATTCAGGTGATTGGGTGGAGTCATTAACCGCACTAGTGGAAACACATGAAGGCGAGTGGCAATTAATCGACTACCCTGCTATTGACATATCAAGTGATTTAAACGAAATTTTATGGGAAGGTTCATCTTTACCGTTCAAGGGGAAGGTCGCGGCCATTTAACCCAAGCGATTTCACTTACTCAGATTGCCCGAGAAGCGGGACATGAAGTAGTCGGTTATGCCGTTGGTTCATTCCAAGGAAGGAAGATTCCGTCCTTTTTTGCCCAATTTATAGGCGACACCCCCCTCATTCAATACGAAAGTCCGTCGATCAATTACGGCAAAGGGAAGTCGGTGCAACTCGGAAAAACCGCCCTGCAGGCGTTTACGAAATTTGGCACATACTGGAAAAGCGCGGCCCAACTAGGTGATTTCATTGATGCATTACAACCTGATGGAATCGTTAATTTCTATGAATCAATCACCGGCTTATACAACCTAAAATCAGGTTCTAAGATTCCCTGTATGTCGGTAGGTCATCAATACCTATTGCTGAGTGACCATTTTGAAACGATTCCAGAAAAAGCGGTAGATCGATTTTTACTGAATATCAATACCAAAATTACAGCGATTGGTTCTAGCAAATTATTGGGATTGTCCTTCCGTTCTATGCCAAATGACCTCAAACGCAATATCATTACCGTTCCCCCTTTATTACGCCAAGAAGTTAAATCAATCCAACCTCAATCAGGAGAAAGGTGGTTGGCCTATTTAACACATTACCGACTAGCAGATGAAATTATGACCTGGTCGGCACTAAATCCTGAGGTGAAATTGGATTGTTTTTGGGATAATCCTACGCGCAAAACAGCATACCAATTTTCAGATTCGTTGACCTTTCATCCCATTGATGCTGAAAAATACCTAACCAAAATGACGCACTGTGCAGGGTTAATTACAACGGCAGGATTTGAGTCGGTGGCAGAGGCGATGTACTTGGGCAAACCTGTCATGATGGTTCCGGTACCAAATCACATTGAACAAATGATTAATGCGCATGATGGTGAATTATCAGGTGCGGGGGTTCAGGCGCGTAGCTTTGACCTAACTGTTTTTAAAGACTATTTACCGAAGCATGCCTCGGTTCAAGATACCTTCCAGCACTGGGTGACGCAGGTAAATTTTGCCTATCACATGACAGATTTAATTCGTAAACCAGCGGCAAATGCTACATTCAGTCCACGGAATGAAGGGGGCTTATCCACTAGCTGGTAAAAGATCGTTTAATTTAATGATGAAGTAAAAACAAAAGCCGAAGGAATATTTCCCTCGGCTTTCTTGATTTATGAACTTTTTTACTTACCCCGAAATCCATCGAAAGAAAACAAATAGGGCTGCGGAAAGTATAATGGTAACAGGAAGCGTTAAGATCCAAGCCATCACAATATTTTTAACCGTACCTCCTTGCAAATTCTTAATGCCGCGATTGGCAACCATCGTTCCTGCGATACCTGATGATAATACGTGTGTTGTACTTACTGGCCATTTATAGGCCGTAGCTAAACCAATAGTTAAGGATGCGATTAATTCAGCAGAAGCTCCTTGGGCATATGTCAAATGGTTTTTACCAATCTTTTCTCCGATAGTCACTACAATTCGTTTCCAGCCAACCATCGTTCCAAGACCAAGTGATAAGGCGACAATCCACATCACCCAAGCGGGAGCGAAATCGGTAACGCCCGCCATTCCACTGGATGAGCTAGAACCGAAGCTAAAGAAAGGAGCTTTTTTGCCGGCAGTAGCTTTTTTAAGCGCATTTAAATCTGTGCCCGAAAGAGCTACAGATTCACTTTCGATTAATTTTTTAGCATTTTTATTGATCGTCAAAGCCGCTTTACGTATATCAAATTTCTGTGCTGTGGTTAAATTGGCAGGCGTTACACCTTCCACTAAAATTACTTTTAAATCAGCACTAGACTCAAGCACTTTGTGATAACTCTCAACTTCTTTTTCAGAAAGGGGAATTGTATCAATTTTAGCCACAATTTGTTGAACCTGAACTAAGCTAGCTTTCACTTCAGGAATATTCAAATTCGTATTCACGGCAAAATACCCGGGTAAAAAAGCAATCAAAATAACCATGACTAAACCAATCCCTTTTTGGCCATCATTCCGTCCATGGAAAAAAGAAACCAAGGTACATGTAGCAACTAAAATAGCGCGAATCCACATGGGAGGGGGCGTATCTTTTTTAGGCTCTTTAAATATATCCTTGTTTTTAACGGTTTTTTTCAAAATGTACATCAGGATAATGGCTAGAGCAAAACCAAAAATTGGAGATAATAGCAACGCCTGACCAATCTCAATAGCCTTATCCCAGTTGATGGCCGAAATACCTTTATTCGAATTTTCGGGCAACAACGCATGTCCTACCCCAATTCCGATAATAGATCCAATTAATGTATGTGAACTTGATGCTGGAATACCAAAATACCACGTACCTAAATTCCATAAAATAGCGGAGATTAAAAGCGCGAGTGCCATCGCCATGGAATGATACACATTGGAATCAATGAGCAGTTCGGTGGGGAGGAGCCCAATAATACTCATGGTTACACCTACACCCCCTGTTAAAAGTCCTAAGAAGTTCATAAAACCTGACCAAACAACGGCTTGCGAGGGCTTTAATGAATGTGTATAAATAACGGTGGCTACCGCATTGGCTGTATCGTGAAATCCATTAACAAATTCGAATGCGCAGGCTGCAAATAAGCAAAAGAACAACAGAAACAAGAGAGTTGGATCGAGTCCGAACATAGGAGGTTGGTTAAAGAATTCGAAATTTAGCAAATTTAAAATAAAGCACCCATTTCCATATTACAGAATTGTTAAGAAAGAAGATACTATTTAAGCCAACCTCATGAATTCACTACTTATTCATGCTTTTAACTTACACATGTTTTTGACATGGCAGCCGGAACCTGTGAATCTGTACTTTCTGGTAGACCTGGTTTATGTTAAATGGGTTGGGGTTCTTAATCAAAGCTAACTTACACATTTAACTGACCGGATAATAGCAATTAAAATTTAGGCTATAACTAAGAAATGCCGGCAGGAAGCCCCACCGACATTTTCTTTATTACACCAATATAAAGTGTTTAGTTTCCTTTCGTAGGGAAACGAGTCCAACCTGTTGTCCAGCTTGGTTTTTCTAATTTTAAAATTTCAGCGTTTGTAGACTCAATCTCTGTGTTTCCATCAGCCAGTGCCTTTGTTTTGACATCAGCAGAGCTGATGATTGTAGTTGCTCCACTAATGAAATTCCTTGACGTGTTGGTCGTATAGGTACCTATTTTGTTGTTTTTGAAGATTGACTTTCCATCCTTATAAGCTTGTGCTGTCTCATTACTTTCCAAGCTAAATCCACCCTTCATATAGCCAATAAAAGTTGAGTTAGTTACTTCGAATTGAGTAGCACGTCTCCAACGCATCGCTAGGTTGTGATTAGAAAGTGCAACTGGATCATTTGGCCCAATTAAAACCAGGTTATCTAAAACTGGACGAGTAAATGGTGTCGCTGAAGAGCCTGTTCCGTCATTATCGCACTCAATTCCATTTCCTGCATCACCCGTATCTACGAATTGTGGATCACGTCTTGAGATAGAGAATGAAACTTTACCCGTGTAACCAAAATCAAAGTCATAGTCATCATCAGCTGTTGCATAGGCATATAAATATTTAGGGGAAACTGTTCCACCAAAGAATTCAAATGCATCATCATTTGCATAGATTGTCTGTACATTTTCAATCACAGTCTTGCTACCCACAGCACCCAAAGTCAAGGCATTGATTTCTGAGTTAGGTAAAGCTGCAATACCTGCATATTCAATACGCACATATTTCATCACACCACTGTTATCCTCATCATTCGAGCCGCCATAAGCGCGGCCGATACCCCCTTCGATAGTTGGCTCTGAATTACGATTCGTTTTTGCTCTTCCTAGGATAACGATTCCTCCCCAATCCCCTGGAGCGCGTTCGCCAGCAGGCCTACCAGATGTAAATATGATTGGCTTGGCTGCTGTACCCTCCGCTTGAATTTTCGCCCCTCGCTCGATACACAAAGCTCCCTTCTCAGAGATATCACTTTTGATAACTGTTCCCGGTTGAATAATTAATGTAGCTCCATCGGTTATGTAAACGTATCCTTTTAATGTCCACTCCTTATCCGCAGTTAACGTAGTAGTTACGGAAATGTTACCACTTAATGTTGTTGTGGATGGCACGTTTATAGGTGCGACTTCGCCTCCTAAATCCTTTGAGCAGCCAAATGTAGCTAAAGCTGCTACGATAAAAAGTAATTTTTTCATGTTAGAAATTGTAATTAACGGTGAGTGAAACGGATGTTTCGTTATTTGTTTTAATTAATTCACGTGAAGGCTTTTGGTAGAAAACAGTAGGCTGAGCTAGGATATCGCTCACCGCCAATTTTATTTCTCCCTTGTTATATTTTCTTAAGAAAACGATATCAATTACGTCTCTTGAGTTTTCAAAAATGTCTGGATAGCCTTGGAAGCCAACCGAAGCAATACGGTCACCTACCCGGTTATAAGTCAAATTGATAGTGTTTAACTCTTTGTGAAAGTTCAATCCTCCATTCAAAGCATAATTAGATTGACCTTGCAGCTGGCGTTTAACCCCCTGTACTTTCACCTCAGATTGAATTAATGCCATGTTAGAATAAAGATCCAACCAAGAATTAATTGATTTTCTGAATTCCATTTCCAAACCATAAACTAAGGCAGATGGCGGATTGGTGTAGGTCAAAGCTAAATTCGAAGGAACTGATCCATCAGCTACAATTTGCTCAATAGGCTTAATGAATTTCTTTCCAAAAACACCAACAGAGAAGATTTCTCCCGCATTGGGATAAAGTTCCCACTTAAAGTCCACATTGTAGATATCAGATTTTTCTAAATCTTTGTTTCCCAATAACTGCGCATTTCGAACGAAATCATAGTAAGCAAAATTGGCTACCTCACGGAACTCCGGTCTAGCTAAGGTTTTACTTAGGGAGGTCCTCCATTTCGTTTTCTCTGTAGCAGCAAAGGTTAAATTCAACGACGGTAATAGATCTAAATATTCGCGTTGAACATTTACTTTTTGGCCACTAAAGTCAGCTGTACCAATCGTAAATACGTTGTATTCTGTTCTCAAACCCGTGTTTAACTTGAACAAACCCATTTCTTTTTCGTACATCACAAATCCACTAGCTAAGTCAAAGTCCGCCGTGTAGCGATCCGTATTATTCGTTATCTCACCTAACATATCGATGGTTTCATAACGGAAAACACGTGCCTTGAAATTTCTATATTTCTTCAAATAAGCCATCCCTACCTTAAAATCACCAATGGACTTATTTATCGCTGCATTCCCTGAATTTTCATCCATCACACTCCAGAAGCGGTAAGTGTCTCTCCAAGCCGTTAGGAATGGATTACCCGAGTTTAAATACGATGCTGTAGGATTTACACGGTAATCAGGCTGATCACGAAGCATTAAATTATAACCCACGTTAAAATCCCAAGTCTTGATTTTCGCATCAAATTGAGTATTAACCACCATTTTGCGAATTGCATTCGAAGAATTACTAAACACGTTTTGGACATTATCGTAATTTTCTCCTGTTCTGTTTAAGAAGTAATCTTCTGTTTGGTAATTCGCTATGGTTTTCCAGCTATAACGGTTTTCGCCTAAATAGACCACATTCAATAAACCGCTTAACGACTTCGTTTGGGAGAAGTTAATGTCTTTGTATTTGTAGGCTAAATCCGTAGAAGACAAATAATCAATCCGCTCTGTGGTATTTGAGGAGAAGGTATTTCTCGCTGTAGAACTAAATAATACGTTCCAATTATTTTTCTTTAGGCCAAAAGAGATACTACCATTGATATTAGGAATACTTGATGATTCAGAAATAGCTGGCGAATCAATCAATTTCGTATAAGCACGTTTATCTCCGTTACCACTAACGCGAAAGGTATTCGTCGAAGGGAAAACAGATGGGAAAGCGACAGATTCATTTAATCTGAAGTTTTGAAAGGTAGATAAAGAGCCATAGCTAAGCCCTAAGGAAGCGGACGCAAAATCACCAGAAACCTCTTTTGTTGTAATCTGAACTAAACCTCCAGCAAAATCACCTGGCAAATTAGCGGCAGCCCCTTTATTAATAATAATGTTATCAATTAATGCCGTAGGAATAATGTCAAAAGAAAAGGCACGACGATCTGGTTCCGTGGAAGGCAACTGTGTTTTATTTAATAAGGCAGAATTATAACGATCGGCTAGACCGCGTACTAATACGAATCTATCATTTTGGATAGTAACACCACTCACACGCTTCAAAGCATCACTTACATTTCTATCGGGAGTTTTCTTGATTGATTCAATCGATAGACCATCTGCCACGATGTAACTGGCTTTTAATGTATTAATTAACGCAGCCGCCGTTTCCTTCTTTGCAACGGTCCTCACAACTACATCAGAAAGTAATTTACTATCCTCTTCTAATTCAATGGAAACAATAACCGGATCTGCTCCAACTACAAAAGAATTATTGACAAATTCTTTAAAACCCACATAACTTGAGCTTAACGTATATTTCCCAGGGGCTACATTTTGAAATATAAATTTACCATCAACGTCAGAAGATGCTCCAATATTTTTTCCTGTAGCTGGATTCTTTAACCAAATAGTAACACCTATAAGTGTCTCCTTAGATGATTTGACAACCCCAGAAACTTGAGTCTGACCAAAAGAAAAAAGTGGAAATAATAATAAAAGAATTAATTGGTGTTTAAATGGATTCATGATGGAATTGGTGTGAAATAATTTAATTCTTGACTTAATCATGAATCAAAAGTATAACAGCCAATTCCGTAAACTATTAAGCTAATGTAAGGCTTTTGTTATGCTAATATTAAATCGAAGTTCGATCAGTTAACAATTTGGTAACACAGGATTTGCCTACCGAATTTTCCAATAAAATTTCATTATTTCGACGTATTTTATAGTACAATTCCAAGAATTATAATTTTTTATAGAAGAACTTTCTTGAAAAAGTGAAATTTAATGCGGATTTAATTTGTGGGTTATTTCAAACACATACATTTGAATCATCAAACGGAACTAATCCGCCTAAACAGTACAAAACAAACACGCTTATGAAAAAGTCCATTACAAACACTATAGCTGTCGCAATTTTTGCCGCTAGCATGTCCATGACTTCTCGCGCACTAGCCGTAGAAGTAGGTTTACCCGTAAGCATCAATCAGGTTGGGAAAATGAAATTCCTAGTTAGTACAGAACCTAATTCAAAATTGTTTGTGATTATATACGATACGGATGAACAAATCATTCATCAGGAAGCTATTTCAAGTCGCAAACTTTACAATTTTGGAAATTTATTAGATGGGAAATATCGAATGGAAATAAGAAATGCCAACAAGCAAATCATTCAAACCAAAAAATTCAACATTTTAACTGAAACCAAACGCGATTTAATTGCGATACAATAGGTACATCAACAAGTGAAAGATTAAGGGTAAAAGGGCGCGGAGATTCTGCGCCTTTTTGTATGCCCAATAAAAAAGCCCGATTAATTAAATCGGGCTTTCTATTAGTTCAATAGATCTACAAACTGATCAAACAAATACCGCGAATCATGCGGTCCTGGAGACGCCTCTGGGTGATGTTGGACCGAAAATGCCTTACGGCCTTTTACCCGTAAGCCTTCCACCGTCTGGTCATTTAAATTAATATGTGTCAATTCTGCTTTTTCAGAAGATTTCAAATCATCCATCTTCACGGCAAAACCATGATTTTGTGAGGTAATTTCAGACAACCCTGTAATCAGATTCTTCACTGGATGATTCAATCCACGATGTCCATTATGCATTTTATACGTAGATAACCCACAAACTTGAGCCAAAATCTGATGACCTAAACAAATGCCAAAAACCGGTTTGTCGCTTGCTAAAAACTGTGATACCGTCTCAACGGCATACGGCATCGTAGCCGGATCACCTGGACCATTCGAAACAAAGTACCCATCTGGATTCCACGCTGCAATTTCAGCATAGGATGTTTTGGCCGGGAAAACTTGTAAGTAACAATCCCGTTCCGCAATGTTTGACAAAATACTTTTCTTTACGCCCAGATCCAAGACAGCTACCTTTTTACTTGCAGAAGGATCACCAACAAAGTAAGCTTCTTTCGTACAAACTTGAGAAGATAATTCTAGTCCTTCCATGGAAGGAATCTTAGCTAACTCAGCCTGTAAGGTGGGCAAATCAAAAATCTCCGAAGAAATCAAACAGTTCATGACACCTTTCGTCCGAATGTGACGCACAAGTGCACGGGTATCAATCCCTGAAATACCGACTAAATTGGCCTTCGCTAAATAATCCTGCAAAGATCCATCGGCCGTTTCACGTGAATGAATACTAGCAAACTCATTACATACCATACCGGCGATTTGAACTTGGCTAGATTCTGCTTCAAGTCCATCGATCACACCGTAATTCCCGATGTGTGCTGTGGTATTAATAATTACTTGGCCACTGTAAGAAGGGTCGGTGTAAATTTCTTGATAACCTGTCATTCCGGTATTGAAGCAAATCTCTCCACCATGGGTCCCAATCTTGCCTAAAGCCTTGCCATGAAACAGAGTTCCATCTTGTAATAACAGTACTGCGGGTGTCGACTCAGTAACTTTCATAAATATGTGCTAGCTAATTAATTTTCAATCCTAAAAAAAGGGCTTCAACGAATTGTTGAAGCCCTTCCAAAAAATCGGGGAAACGAATTAAGCGTCTTCTCCTTTTTCTTCTGTAGACTCCTCTGTTGCAGGTGCTTCAGGAGCATCTTCAACGACATCAGCAGCTGGAGCTTCTGCTACAACTTCTTCTGCGGCTGGCGCTTCTTCAACAACTTCTGCAGCTGGTGCTTCCGCTACAACTTCAGCAGCTGGTGCTTCTTCAACAACTTCAGCAGAAGGCGCTTCAGCAACTGGTGCTGCGGCTACTGCCTCATCTTTCTTAGCTCCTGCACGACGACTACGACGTGTTTTTCCTGCTTTTTCTGCAGCTGCAGCTAACATAGTTTCGTTGAAGTCAACTAGCTCGATGAAACACATTTCTGCGTTGTCACCTAAACGATTGCCTAACTTAATAATACGTGTATAACCACCTGGGCGATTCGCTACTTTCTCAGAAACGATGCTAAACAATTCTTTGATGGCATCCTTACTTTGTAAATAAGAGAAAACCACACGACGATTGTTTGTGCTGTCAGTTTTTGATTTCGTGATCATTGGCTCAATGTATTTACGCAACTCCTTTGCTTTCGCAACTGTTGTTTCGATACGTTTGTGCAAGATTAACGAAGTGGCCATATTGGATAATAAGGCTGCTCTGTGGGAAGCTGTTCTTCCTAAGTGATTGAATTTTTTACCGTGTCTCATTGTTGTAATTCGTAAGTTAAAAGCTCTTTCGAGCTGCGGTTAGTATGCGACTTGCATACCACCTATTACTTTTAGTTTAAGTATTAATCTTCGTCTAAACGATATTTAGATACATCCATTCCGAACGTTAGACCTTTTTCTTCGATCAATTGCTCTAACTCAGTTAAGGATTTCTTACCAAAGTTGCGGAACTTCATCATATCTGAAATTT